>DASUWK010000050.1:0-9377 GCA_036378435.1 Candidatus Dormiibacterota bacterium
TCGCGGCTACTGGTTTTCGCGTGCCACCTCCACCAGGCGGGCAAAGGAGCCGCTGTCGCGCACAGCCAGGTCGGCCAGCACCTTGCGGTCTATCTCCACCCCGGCCTGGCGAAGGCCGTGCATGAACCGGTTGTAGGGCAGCCCACCCTGGCGGGCCGCAGCGTTGATCCGAGCGATCCAAAGGCGCCGCATATCGCGCTTGCGTGCGCGGCGGTCGCGGAACGAGTACGCGAGCGCGTGCAGCACCGCCTCGTTGGCCGGTCGGAAGAGCAGCTTCTTGGAAAGGCGAAAGCCCTTCGCGCGCTCGAGGACCGCTTTGTGCCGGCGGTGCGCGGTGACGCCGCGCTTGACCCGTGCCATCCCCTAAGCCCCCAGCGCCCGCCGCACCTGGGACTGGTCTCCGGACGAGACCTCTTCCGGGTTGTGGTAGTGGCGCTTGCGCTTGGCCGATTTCCAGTTGCGGATGTGGCTCTCGCGTGTCTTCCGGCGGATGAGCTTGCCGTTCTTGGTGATCCGGAAGCGGTCGGCGTGACCCTTGCGAGTTTTGAGCTTAGGCACTGGCCGGTGCGACCTCCTTCTCGTGCTTGCGAGTGGGCGCCAGGATCATGTGCAGGTTGCGGCCTTCCATCAGCGGCTGCCGCTCGACGACGGCCAAGCCCTCGGCCTCCTGCGCCACGCGGTCCAGGAGCTTGCGTCCGATCTCCTGGTGGACCATCTCGCGGCCCCTGAACATGATCGTCACCTTCACCTTCTCGCCTTGCTCGAGGAACTGTCGCACGCCTTTGAACTTGGTCTGGAAGTCGTGCTCGGCAACCTTCGGTCGCAGCTTCATCTCCTTCAGCCGCACCGTGGCCTGCTTTCGCCGGGCTTCCTTCTCCTTCCTGATGGTCTCGTACTTGTACCGGCCGTAGTCCATCAGACGGCATACCGGTGGGTTCGCCTGCGGGGCGACCTCCACGAGATCGAGCCCCTTCTCCCCTGCGATTCGCAGGGCCGCGTCCAGGCTCAACACCCCGAGCTGGTTGTTCTGGTCGTCGATCAGCCGGACTTCCGCGGCGCGGATCTGATCGTTGATCCGGAGCTCCTTAAACGGGATGTGTACCCACCTCGACCTGGTTCTGGGCTATGCGCGTCCTCCTGATTGGTTGGTAATTACGAACGTCGACCGGGAAGTGATTCCCAGTTGGCGCGAAGCGAAATCATATCAGCGCCTTCGCTCGCGGACTTCCAGCGCCACGCGGCCGATGAATTCGTCGAGCGGCTCGTCCGTCTGCGCCCCAGCGCGGTCGCGCACGCTGACCCGCCGAGCCTCGGCCTCGCGGTCTCCGACGACGGCCATGTAGGGCACCTTCTGCCGCTGCCACTCGCGGATCTTTTTCTGCATCCGCTCGGCGCGGCGGTCGACCTCCACGCGCAGTCCGCGCTCGCGCAGCTCGGCCGCGACGCCGTCGGCGTACGGGATGTGGTCGTCCGTGATCGGGATCACCGCCACCTGGACGGGGTGCAGCCAGGTCGGGAAGGCGCCGGCGTATCGCTCGATGAGGTAGCTGAACAGCCGCTCCATCGACCCGGCCGCGCCCCGGTGCACCATGACCGGACGCTGCCGCGAGCCGTCCTCGGCCACGTACTCGAGGCCGAACCGCTCGGGCAGCTGGAAGTCCACCTGGACCGTCGAGTTCGTGAACTCGCGGCGGTGCGCGTCCTTGACCTGGAAGTCGATCTTCGGACCGTAGAAGGCAGCCTCGCCCTCACCGATCTGGAACTTCTGACCGAGCGACTCCAGCGCGTCCGCGAGCGCCTTCTCGGCGCGGTCCCACTCGGCGTCCGTCCCGAGCCGCTTGGATGCATCGAGATCGCGAGTCGAGAGCCGGTACCAGAAGTCCTCGATGCCGAGCACCTCGGAGAAGAAGAGCGCCAGCTCGATGGCGCCGCGAACCTCTTCCTGGATCTGCTCGGGGGTGCAGAAGATGTGGGAGTCGTTGAGCGCGAAGACTCGCACCCGGTTGAGTCCGATCAAGGTGCCGGAACGCTCGTAGCGCCAGTTGTTCCCGATCTCGGCGATGCGCAGAGGAAGGTCGCGATAGCTGCGCAGCTCGGATTGGTAGACGACGATGTGATGCGGGCAGTTGACCGGCCGCAGCTCGAGCTCCTCGCCGTCCTCGAAGACCATCGGCGGGTACATGTTCTCGACGAACTTCTCGGCATGGCCGCTCTCGCGATAGAGATCCATGCGGGCCACGTCCGGCGTCCGGACGTGCAGGTAGCCGCGCGCCACCTCCTCGTCCACGATGAAGCGCTCCAGCTCGCGCCTGATCGTCGCGCCGTTGGGCAGCCAGATCGGCAGGCCGGCGCCCACCCGCTCGTCGACCATGAAGAGCTTGAGCTCACGGCCGAGCCGCTTGTGGTCCCGCCGCTCCGCCTCCTCGAGGAACTCGAGGTACTTGGCCAGCTCGTCCTTGGTCGGCCAGGCGGTGCCCCACACCCTTTGCAGCTGCTTCAGCTTCTCGTCGCCCCAGAGGTAGGCGCCCGACACGCGCTGCAGCTTGAAAGCTCGGAGGTCGCCCGCCTTCTCAACGTGTGGGCCCCGGCAGAGGTCGACAAAGTCCCCCGTCCGGTAGAGGCTGACCTCGCCGCCGTCGGCGCCCTCACCGCCCTCTTCGGGCACCTTCCGCTCGATCAGGTCGACCTTGTAGTCCTGGCCGAGCCTTCTGAACTCCTCGATGGCCTCGGCCCGGGGCAGGAAGACATGCTCGAACGGCGGGCTCTCCTTGACGATCCGCCGCATCTCCGTCTCGATCGCCTTCAGGTCCTCCTCGTTCAGCGGCCGGTCGAGGTCGAACTCGTAGAAGAACCCGGGCGGTTCCTCCGTGTACGGCCCGACCACGTACTTGGCGTCCGGATGAAGGCGCAGAACGGCTGCCGCCAGGATGTGCGCGGCCGAGTGCCGCAGCATGTTGACCGGGTCGGCGGCCGCCTCGGCGGTTCGGTTCGGCGGCATGGTCCGGTCAGTATAGGAACGCACTTTGCATTCCCTCCTGCAGGTCGCCGACCGGCTGGGCTACCCCGCCGCAGCGCTCGGAATCCTCATCGAGAGCGTCGGCATCCCCTTCCCTGGTGAGACGGCGCTGCTGATCGTGGCCGCCTACGCGGCGGCCGGGCACCTGGCCATCGGGCTGGTGATCCTGTTCGGGTTTGCCGGCGCCACGCTGGGCGGCGACATCGGCTACGCGATCGGCTACTTCGGCGGCCGGCCGCTGGTCGAGCGTGTGTTCAGGCTCTTGCGCGTCAGCCCGAGGCGCCTCGCACAGACGGAGGAGTTCTTCGCGCGCCACGGCGCCAAGGCGATGTTCGTCGCGCGTTTCGTGATCGGCGCCCGCTCATACGGCTCGATGCTGGCCGGCATGGCGCGCATGCCGCTCCTGCATTTCCAGATCTACAGCACCGCGGGCAGCGCGCTGTGGGCCGTCGTGATCGGGCTGCTCGGCTACTTCCTCGGCCACAACCTTCCCCTGCTGGAGAAGGTCATCCGCGACGTCGGCATCGCCGGCGCCGTCCTGATCGGAGCGGCGCTGCTCGTCACCTACTTGGTGGCGCGGCGCCGCGGGGTACGTATCTGAGTCCCAGGAAGGCCGGTACGGCGAGCAGTGCCCCGACCCCCGCGATCACCCAGGTGGTGCCCAAGATGTCCGCGAGGACGGCGGCGACCAGGATCGGAATGGCGGCCACCCCGTTGATGACCATGAACAGGAGCGCGAAGACACGACCGCGAACCCGCTCGGTCGTATGGACCATCAGGTAGGTCAGCGCGGGGATCATCAGGCTGCCGAACTCGAGCCCGAGGACGAACGCGCACAGTGCTCCAAAGATGCGCGTGTGGCCTTCGATGAGCGGCACGAACCGGGTGATCAGCTGCCCGCCGGCGAGCACGATCAAGGTCGCGCCCATCGCCAGCAGCGTCCCGAACAGCAGCAGGCGCTGACTCCAGCGATCGACCAGCGTGCGCAGGAGGCCGGCGCTGATGATCGCGCCGATGATCGCCGGGACCAGGATGATGTAGGTCTCGGAAGGCGAGATCCCCAGCACCGTCTTCACGTATGCCGGCGCCAGCGTGAAGATCAGCAGGAGGACCAGGACGGCCAGAGACAGCTGGCCGAAGCCGATCATCAGGACGCTGGAATTGCGCAGGGTGTCGACGCCCTCCATGATCTCGACCCAGACCTGCTTGAACGGGTGGCGCTGCTCGACTGAGAACTTGGGCGGCAGCTTTGGGATCTGGGCCAGCCAGATGCACAGCGCGGCCGCCACGAAGAGGAGAGCGGCGATCCAGTAGGGCAGGTAGAGGTCGACGCCCGAGAGGATCGGGGCGAGCGCGCCGCCGATCATCAGCGTCAGCACCAGCGTCACCATCACCAGCGAGTTGGCGGCCAGCAGCGCGCGCTTGGGCAGCACGCTGGGGATCGCCGCCGCCTCCGACGGGCTGAACACCTGGCCGGTGGCGCTGACGGCGAACGTGATCGCGAGCAGGTGGTAGAAGTCGCGGTTGACCAGCGGGATGAAGGCGGCGATGGGGATCAGCGCGATGAGGCCGGCTCGGATGAAGTTCGCCAGCACCATGATCACGCGCCGGTCGTGACGGTCCGCGAAGACCCCGGCCAGTGGAGAGATCAGGACCGCCGGGACGGTGTACGAGAGCAGCGTGAACGCCACCTGCGAGCTGCCGCCGGCCACCTGGTAAGCCAGGATCAGCAGCGAGAACATCATGAATTTGTCGGCGACCTGGGACGCCAGCTGAGCGAACCAGATGAGGCGAAACGCCGGCTGCTTGATGACGAAGCGAAGACCCTCTTCCGCCTCGTGGACCAACTCGGCCGGAAAGTGCTCCGGGGCCGGCTTCGGCGCAGCCGTCACGTCGGCAAGGTTAAGACGCGAGCTCAAGGTAGAGCGCTTCCCATTCCGCGAGTGAAAGGGTTTCGGCGCGCCGCGTCGGATCGATGCCGAGCCTTAAGGCGGCCTCGCCGCGAGAGCCGGTCACGCGGGCCAGCACGGGCCCGAGCTGTTTGCGGCGGAACTGGAACACCTGCTCGACGAAACGAAAGAAGGCCGGCAAGTCTGGCACCTGCACCGCCGGTCGGGCCCTCACTTCGAGCACGACGAGCGCCGATTCGACCTTGGGTGGAGGGTCGAATGCGCGCGGCGGCAGCAAGAACTCGAGCCGAGCCTCCGCATAGACCTGGACGGCGACGGTCGCAAGGCTGGCGCCGTGGCTCGCCGTCCAGCGCTCCGCGACTTCGCGCTGCACCACCAGCGCCAGGCGCCGCGGGCGGGGCTCGTTCTCCAACAGCCGCCTGATCAAAGCGCCCGTGAGGTAGTACGGGATGTTGCCGGCCACCAGCTCGTCGCCGGTCGGGAAGAGCTCGCCGAGGTCGAGCTTCATGATGTCCGCCTCGAGCACCTCGACATTGGCGAACGCCCGCACGGTCGAGCGCAGGGCGTGGCTAAGCCGCCGATCGAGCTCGACGGCGACCAGACGGCCGCAGGCCGGCGCGAGGGCGACCGTGAGCGTTCCCGCCCCCGCGCCCACCTCGAGCACCTCGTCGTCCGGGCGCGGGCCGAGCACGTCCGCGATCCGATCACGCAGCTCCGGGTCGATCAGGAAGTTCTGACCGAGGCGTTTCTTTGCCTGGATGCCGTGCCGGCTCAGGAGCACCTCCAGGTCCGCCGGCCGGGCCGGGTCGAGGCTCACTTGAGGCGGGTGAACAGGGCGGCGGCGTTGCGTGCCTCGATCTCCGCCAGCTGGTCTGCGGTGACACCGCGCGTGTGGGCGACCGTCTCGGCGACGTCGATCATCCAGGCCGGTCGGTTCGGGCCGTTCGGCCGGCCCCGGGGCATGCCGAAGGGCGAGTCCGTCTCCAGCAGCAGCCGCTCTTCAGGCATGCGCTTGGCGACGTCGCGGACCGCGTCGCGGCTCGAGCGTGTCGCCAGCCCGCTGAAAGACAGATAGAGGCCGAGGTCCAGGAAGCGCTCCGCCCAGGCCCAATCGAGCGCCCAGTAGTGCATCACGCCGCGGACACCGGGGTGCTCCGTCAAGACGTCGAGCAGCCGCTGCTCCGACTCTCGGTTGTGGATCGAGAGCGGCAGGTCGACCTCGATCGCGAGCTCGCAGAGCGAGTGCAGCCATGACTCCTGCTCGGCGTCGGGCGCGCGGTCGGGGTGGCCGAAATCCAGCCCTACCTCACCGATGGCGACGACCTTGGGGTCCTGCGCCAGAGCCCGCAGGCCGCGCAGGTCGGGCGGCTCCGAGCTGGTGGGATGGTGCCCGGCCCCGGCGTACACGCCCGGCAGCCGGTTCGCGAGCTCCAGAGCGCCGCTCGAGGAGCCCACGTCGAGGCCCATGGAGATGAGCCGCGTGACCCCTGCGGCCTGCGCCTCGGCCGCGGCCGCGGACGGGTCCTCCAGGAGGTCGAGGTGACAGTGCGTGTCGACAAGCCCGGTCACGCCGCCTCGTAGGCGATCTGCCGCATCGTCCAGGTGATCGCGCCGCCGCCGTCGGAATTGATGCGGCGAAGGCCGGCCGCGACGTCGTCCAGCTCACCCTGGCTCGCCCCGGCGTCGGGCGAATCGCGCCACACGCGCAGGTTCATTCGAAACAGCAGGGCGATCGAGCGCGGATCGGGCGCCAGGTACGCTCCCTCGCTCCCCAGCCGGCGCAGGCGCGCCGGCCGGGCGGCTTCCAGCTCCGCGCCGACGTAGAGCCTGCCGCCGCGCTTTCCGATCAGCCCGGCCGCGAGCTCCAGGTAGCGCGCGAAGACCGGCTCGTCGGTGGTGATCGCCTCCACCTCGTCCACCAGGAGCACGCCTCCGTGCCTCAGCTCACCCGCCCAGGTCTCCAGCGCCGCCACCGGCTGCTCCAGGTGCGTAAGCAGCATCCGGCAGAACATAAGGTCCGCCGGACCGGCCGGAAAGCCGGCGCGGGTCACGTCGTGGACGGAGAACTCCGGTACGGGGTGCAGCTGGCGGGCAAGCTCGACGAAGCTCTCAGATTCGTCGAGCCCGACCACGCGCTTGGGCGCTGCGAGGTCGGTCAGCAAGCGCGTCGTCCAGCCGGGCCCGCAGCCGAGGTCGTAGGCGAGCTCGGCTCTGACCGGTGCGTACGAGCCGATGAACGGAGCGCTGGACGGCTCCCAGAGGATGTTCAGCAGCGTCAGCCGCGACGCCGCAGGTGCCGTGTCGCGGAAGGCGTAGCCGGTGCCGCTCAATCCCCCGCCAGCACGGCCGCCTTGTCGAGCCTCGGGAAGAGCGGCGGGCCCGATTCGACGCGCGTGCCGGGCTGGATGCCTCCCCAAGCGGTGGCCGCCTCCCACGTGCCGGCCGCATCGCCGCCCAACCGCCTGGCCAGCTCGGCGCACGCCGCCGGGATGTACGGCCCGAGCAGATGGGTCAGCAGGCGCAGGACCTCGACCGCGCGATAGAGCACGGCATCCAGCGCCGCGTTGTCGGCCGGGTTCTTGGCGAGCTGCCACGGCGCGTTCTCGTCGATGTGCTTGTTGGCCCAGACCACGAGCCGCCAGGCTTCCTTCAGCGCCTCGTCGAAGGCAAAGCGGTCGATCGCCGAGGTCGTGGCCTCGACGATCTCGGCCAGCCGCAGGTCGGGGGGCTCAGGCGTGCGCTGTCCGACGACGCCTTCGCGGTAGCGCCCGATCAACGACAGCGCCCGGTTGGCGAGGTTGCCGAAGTCGTTGGCGAGGTCGGCGTTGAACCGGTCGACGCAGGCCTCGAGCTCGAAGTCCGTGTCGCGCCCGAACGGGAACATGCGCGCCATCACGTAGCGCGCGCCGTCCGAGCCGAAGACGTCGACCAGCTGCGCGGGATCGAAGAAGAGCCCGCGCGACTTCGACATCTTCTCGCCGCCCATCGTGATGTAGCCGTGCGAGTAAACCCTGCGCGGCAGCTCGACCCCGGCCGCGAGCAGCATCGCCGGCCACATCAGGGTGTGGAAGCGCGTGATGCCCTTGCCGATCACGTGGACGTCACACGGCCAGAACCGCTCGAACCTCTCCTTGTCGTCGCCGAACCCGATGCCGGTCACGTAGCAGAGCAGCGCGTCGAACCAGACGTAGATGACCTGCTGCGGATCGAACGGCAGCGGAAAGCCCCAGTCTGTGAAGGTGCGCGAGATGCTGACGTCGCGCAGGCCTTCCTTGATGGCCTGCAGCATCTCGTTGCGGCGCTCCTCCGGCTGCAGGAAATCCGGGCGCTCGAGCAGCGCGCGCACCTGCGGCTCGAACGTCGAGGCGCGGAAAAAGTAGTTCTCCTCCTCCACCCACTGCGCCTTCAGGTGCGGATGCTCGCGACAGGTGCCGTCGGGGTTGAGCTCCTCCTCCGGATAGAACTGCTCGCACGACGTGCAGTACCAGCCCGCATAGGTGCTCTTGTAGATATGGCCTGCGTCATGCAGCCGGCGCATGAATTCGTCGGTCGTGGCGCGATTGGCGTCGCTCGAGCTGCGCACGAAGGCGCTGAAATCGATCTGAAAGCGATGCCAGAAGTGCTTCCAGATCTCCTCCATAGCGTCGGTGAACTCTTCGGGCGTCTGGCCGCGTTCGGCGGCCTCCTGCCGGACGGAGATCGAGTGCTCGTCGGCACCCAGGACCAGCCAGGTGTCGTAACCGCGCGCCCGCCGCGAGCGGATCAGGACGTCGGCCCCGACCTTCTCCATGGCGTGGCCCATGTGCGGGCGGCCGTTGACGTAGTCGATCGCGGTCGTGACATAGAACTTCTCGGTCATGGCCCCTCTGAGATGACCAGCGTAATCTCGCCGCGAACAGGCTCGCGGAGCTCCGCCAGCACCTCTGACGGCGTGCCTCGCAGCACCTCTTCGTGCAGCTTGGTCAGCTCGCGGCAGACCGCGACCCGCACCTCCGGCAGCTCTTCGGCCAGCTGCGCGAGCGTCTTACGGATGCGGTGCGGTGATTCGAAGAGGACCAGTGGATGGTCGGGCAGGCTGGCGAAGAGCCGCCGGCGCTCGCCAGGCTTCCTCGGCACGTAGCCGCCAAAGGTGAACCCCTCGCCGGCGAAGCCCGCCACCGTCAGGGCCGACGTGATCGCGCTCGGTCCCGGGATTGGAACCACTCGATGGCCGGCCTCCCACGCGGCCTCGACGAGCAGCCGGCCGGGGTCGCTCAGCAGCGGCGTGCCCGCGTCCGTGACCAGGGCCACGTCGCCGCCCTCGAGCGCGGCCAGGACCCGCGGCAGCCCGCGCGCCTCCACCGGCGCCCGGTAGCTGAGCAGCGGCTTCCGGAGGCCGTGCCGGGCCAGCAGGCGCGAGGTGACCCGGGTGTCCTCGGCCGCGATCGCGTCGACCTCGCCGAGCACGCGCA
>DASUWK010000051.1:0-32454 GCA_036378435.1 Candidatus Dormiibacterota bacterium
AGGACCGTCCCGCCGCCCTCCTCCTCACCCTCGATCAGGAAGCGGATGTTGACCGGCGGGCCGCCGGCCGCGATCGCGTGCTCTGCTGCCTTCAGCGCCGCGAAGTGGTTGACCTTGCTGTCGGCGGCGCCCCGGGCATAGACCCGGCCGTCGCGAACCGTGGGCTCGAACGGCGGCGACGTCCAGAGCTCGAGCGGATCGGCGGGCTGAACGTCGTAGTGGCCGTAGATGGTCGCCGTCGGGGCGCCGGGTCGGCCGCGCCACTCGGCCCTGACGATCGGCATTCCGCCCTCCGCGCCCCAGAGATCGCTCTCGAGGCCCGCCGCCTGGAACCTCTCGACCAGCCATTCGGCGTTGCGGATGGTGTCGGCGCGGTGGTCGGGCGCTGTCGCGATCGACGGGATCCGGAGCTCGTCGAACCATTCGGCGACGTCGCCATCGTGGTTGGAGCGGGCTCGGTCCAGCGCCTTGTCGAGCACTCAGTAACGCTAAGAGATCGCGGCCAGCTCGAGTCGACGCGACACGGCCTCTCGCAGCGCGGGGTGCTCCTCGAGGTCGGGGTCGGCCGCGAGCACGGACTCCGCCTCCTCGCGCGCCTCGCTCAGCAGCTCCGGATGCGCGAGCGCCTCCATGCCACGGTCGGTCAGGCCGTGCTGCCGCGCGCCCATCAGCTCCCCCACCCCCCGCATGCGCATGTCCGCCTCGGCCAGCCGGAACCCGTCGTGCTCCTTTTCGACCAGACGCAGGCGCGTCATCGCCTCCTCGGTGGGCTCGTCGGCGAGCAAAAGGCAGTAACTCTGGTGCGCGGATCGACCCACCCGGCCGCGAAACTGATGCAGCTGCGCCAGCCCGAAGCGGTTGGCTCCCTCAATCAGCATCACCGTCGCGTTCGGCACGTCCACGCCGACCTCGACGACCGCCGTCGCGACCAACACCTGCGTCTCGCCGGCGGCGAAACCGGCCATGACCGTGTCCTTCTCTCGCAGCTTGCCGTGAACGAGCGCCAGGCTCAGGTCCGGGAAGACTTCGGTGCGCAGGCGCTCGAACTCGACGGTCGCCGCCTTGCTCTGCAGCTTCTCCGACTCTTCGACGAGGGGACAGATGACGAACGCCTGTCTGCCGCCGGCGACCTCGCGCCGCACCAGCTCGTAGGCTAGCTCGCGCCCTTCGGGCTCCACGACCTGGGTCGCGACCGGCGTGCGGCCGGGCGGCAGCTCGTTGAGCACCGAGACGGCCATCTCGCCGTAGAGGGCCAGCGCGAGCGTCCGCGGGATGGGCGTCGCGGTCATGGCGAGGAAGTGCGGGCGACCCTGGCCCTTCGCCCGGAGCAGCTCGCGCTGCCGGACGCCGAACCGATGTTGCTCGTCGACGACGGCCAGGCCAAGGTTTGCGAGCTCGACGTCCTCCTCGATCAGGGCGTGAGTGCCGACCAGCAGGGCGCAGTGGCCGCTGGCAGCGGCGGTGCGCACGCGCCGGCGCTCGGCGGCGGGCAGGCCGCTGACGAGCAGCTCGACGGTCAGCCCCGGGAAGGACCCCTCGAGGTAGTCGCGGAACTTGTGGAGGTGCTGGCGGGCGAGGATCTCGGTCGGCGCCATGACCACGGTCTGGAAGCCGGCGGCATGGGCCATGGCGGCGGCGGCGGCCGCGACGGCGGTCTTGCCCGAGCCGACGTCGCCGTTGAGGAGGCGGTTCATGGGCAGCTCGCGTTCGAGGTCTTTGAAGACGTCCCAGGTCGCCTTGCGCTGGGCGTTCGTCAGCTCGAACGGCAGGCCGGCCTTGAAGGCGTCGATGACCTCCTGGCGGTACGGGATCGGCGTGGCGGTCTCCTGCTCCAAGCCGCGCCGGAGGAGCACGAACGCGGCCTGGAACTCGAAGAGCTCGGCGAAGGCCAGGCGCCGCTTGGCCTCTTTCCAGCCCGCCTCGGAGTCGGGCTGGTGGCCCTGGCGCACAGCCTCCGCGATGGGCAGAAGACGGTGGCGATGGCGGACGTCCTCCGGGAGGGTGTCCTCCAGCTCGTCGGCGGCGGGCAGCGCGGCCTGGACCCAGTCGGCGATCCGGCTGGACGCGACGCCTGCGGTCTCGTGGTACTTCGGCATCAGCTCACCGACCTTGCTCGGCGCGCCCGAGACGAGGTCGTGGTGGGGGTTGCGCATCTCGAAGCTGCCCCCGTACCCGCGCACGACCTTGCCCGCCAGCGCGATGCGCATGCCCGGCTTGTAGCGGTAGGCGAGCTTGGACTGGTTGAACCAGACGACGTTGAGGGTCGCGCCGGCCGCGTCTTTGATCTCCGCCTTGGCCATCTTCAAACGCTTGTAGCGGCTGTTCTCGGCGCGGATGGACTTGACCGTGCCGACGAAGGTCGCCTGCTCGCCGGGTTGCAGCTGGGAGAGGAGCTCGATGCGGACGTACGGCTCCCAGCGCCAGGGCAGGTTGAGGAGCAGGTCCCGCACGGTCGCGATGCCGAGCCGGCCGAGCCGCTTTTCGTATTCGGGACCGACGCCCTTGACCACACCGACCGGCGCGGTGGGCGTGAGTCGCCTCCCGCCCTGCAGCACCGTCAGCTGAGGCCTCGCCATGGCGGACGTAATCCTAGGAGGCTCCGAGGGCGGGTCAGCCGGCGGACGCTACAGGCCGGCGCCGGCGCCGGCCGGGGTCGGCGCCGCTTTCGACCAGGCCGGCGCCTGCGCCGGCCTGGGGTGGGTGGCTATGGCGTGAGTGTTGGAAAGCTGATCAGGATCGGGCGAACCGGACTGCGAGGGGCGGGAGCAGGACGAGGACGGCGAGGGTGGCGAAGGCGAGGTCGGTGCCGCTCCACAGCCCGAACTCGCGGACGATGGGGACGGGACTGACCGCGAGCAGTAGAAAGCCGAGCACCAGCGCCGCGGCGGACGCGATCACCGCCGGCCCCACCCGCCGCGACGCGATCGCCGCGCAATCAGCAGCAACAGCCGACTCCCCGCCCGCCCGCAGCTCCTCGCTGAACCGCGCCAGCCACAGCACCGAGAACTCCGTCGCAAACGCCACCACGACCCCCGCCAGCAGTACGGTGACCGGGTTCGCCTGGACGTGGCTCAGCCACAGCAGCCCCGTCGCCCAGCCGGCCGCCACCGTCGCCGGGAGGATGGCCAAGACCGAGCGCCGCAGCGACCGGTAGGCGACCAGCAGGACCACCAGAACCAACGCGATCGCCAGCACATTCAGAACCACCTGTTCGCGCTTCAGAGCGTCGAGCGCGGTCGACGCCACCACGGCCAGGCCGGCGGGGAACACCGTGTAGCCGGGCGGGGGAGGCGAGACCTGCTGGATGCGGCGCAGCAGCTCGGAGTCGTCCTGCACCGACGTGATCTGCTTCTGCCCGAACACGATCCGCGACAGCTGGTGGTTCGACGTGATCACCGCCTGGCTCAGGTAGGCGGGGAGGTCGCGAAGGATCGCCGTCGTGAGCTGCGCGTTCGGCAGCTGGCCGTTGCCGCTGAACGAGCGCAGGAACGTCGGCAGGCTGTCGATCAGCCGCAGGTTGCCGCCTGCGTTCTTCTCCGCCTGCACGCCCGCCTGCTGCTGCCACGCGATCACATCCGGGTTGGACACGTTGGGACCGCTGACCACCAGGTCCAGCTCGCCCGCCAGGCCGGTCTCGTGCTGCACGGTCAGCGCCTGCTTGACCGCCGGGTCGCCCGCCGGCATCAGGTGCTGCAGGTCCGTCTCGATCTGCACGAACGGCAGGCCCGCCCAGCCCACGAGGCCGATGACAACCAGCGGCACGACGACCGCCAGCCGCAGGCGGCCCAGGGCCGCCACCCAATTCCACGCCGGCGCCGGCGGTTCCGGTGCCGCGGCTGCACCGCGCGCGCCGCGCCGCGCCAGCACCGCCAGCAGCGGAATCCCGACCAAGAGATTCGCCAGCCAGGCAGCGCCGACACCCAGCGCCATGAAGAACGCGAACTGCCGCACCAGCGGCAGCGGCGAGACCGCGAAGGCGAGCACGCCTGCGGCCGTAGCGACGGCGGCGAGCAGTGTCGACGGCAGGATCGACCGCGCTGCCGTCACCACCCGGGCTCGTGCGTCGGTGCCGCTGACCTCGGCGAGCCGGTTGGCCGTCTGCAGCCCGTAGTCGGTCGTCAGACCGAGGACCACCGGCAGCACGGCCAGCGATGCCGGCGTCAGCCGCAGCCCCACCAAGCCCGCCAGGCCGGCGCACCAGAAGGCGGCTATGACCGCCAGGGGGACCGCAAGCCAGCGGCGCCTGACGCCGCGCAGCACGAGGAGGGTGACCAGCAGCATCGCCACGATCGTCAGCGCCCCCAGCACGAGCAGCCCGGGCGCGGGCGTGAGCGGCCAGCCCACCACGTCCTCCGCCAGCGACTCCGCCAGGGCAGGCGTGCCGGAGACGTTGATCGACAGGCCCTTGAGGTCCGGGTCGCGGCCCGCCGTCTTGATCGACTGCAGCAGCGCGCGGACCTGCTCCTGGCTGGCGTCGGGCCGCA
The DNA here is from genome assembly GCA_036378435.1 of Candidatus Dormiibacterota bacterium. Taxonomy (GTDB): domain Bacteria; phylum Chloroflexota; class Dormibacteria; order Dormibacterales; family Dormibacteraceae; genus DASUWK01. The sequence continues at coordinate 4,485 of DASUWK010000051.1, forward strand.
GCCGGATCGTGACCATCATGTGGTTGCGGTCCGGCAGGGTCCAGCTCCAGAAGGGACGCGGCTGGTTGCCGCCCGGCTCGAGCAGGATCTGGCCGTAGAAGACCGGGTTGTCGGGCCGCGGCAGGCCGATGTCCGGGAACTGCTTGATCAACTGCTGGGCGCAGGTCTGGACGGCCGCTTTGAACGCGTCGTCGCCGGCCTTGATCTGGTCGGATGGTGACTTCCCTTGCTGCTTCGCCTTGGCGACGGCCTGCTGCTCGGCGGCGTTGCCCTCCCGTCCGCAGAGGTCGAGCGCCGCTTTTGTCACGTCCTCGGCGAGCACGAAGACCAACGAGCCGGTGCCGTACACCTGCTGCACGCCGGCCTGCTTGTGCAGCGTGCCCTCGAAGTGAACGAAGCCGACCATGTGCTGCGGAGTGAGCAGCTCGTGTCCTTTCGGCGCGGAGAACACCACGACCACCGGGTCAGCGCCGAAGGCGTTCGCGAACCGGACCTGGTCGTTATAGAGCGAGGAGGTCGGGTCGACGAACAGGTCCAGCCGCGCGTCCTCCTTGAGGTGTGAGGGAAGCACGAAGATGCCCGAGACCACGCTGACCGCCAGCGCGACCATGAGGAGATATGTCGATCCGCGCCCTGCTGCCGCTCCGAGCAGGGCGCGGAGCCTCGATTCGAGAGCCTCTATGGCCGCGGAGCCTTTATGACCCGCCTGAACCCAGGAAGAGGTCGATCAGCTGTTGGTCGGTGAGATTCGAGCTCGGGATCGCCTGCGCTTCGGCCTGCGCCTGGCCGCCCGAGGCGTTTTGCGGCCGCCCTGCGCACGCTGCGCCGCTCTGCGCCTGCGCGGTCGTGCTGCCGAGGCTCGGTACGCCGGGACTGCACGCTCCGACGATCGCGTAAACACGCGCGAAGTTGCCGAAAGCGTCCTTGCCCGCGAAGGCCGACTCGGTGAACATGACCGCCGTCATCAGCGCCTGGATCGAGTTGTACGTGTAGCCGTCCTTGGTGTCCGCGGCATTGGCGCCGCTGAGCAAGACGTCGCCGGCCGCGAGCACCGTCTTCAGCCTGGTCACCGTCTCCGGCAGCCGTGACAGCACGTACGCCAGGTTCTGGCTGTTGCCGCTCATGACGACGTCCAGGTGCGCCAGCGTCGCCGCGGTCTGGTCGATGCCGTCGCCCAGCTGTCCGTTCACCTGCGCGATCCCGGAGATCGCCTTGTCCGTGTCGGCGATCTGCGCCGAAATCGGCGCGTACTGCAGGTCGCGGTTGAACTGCTCAGCCGAGACCAGCAGCTGCGAGATGTCGGCGTCCCGCGCCGCCAGCGTCGAGGTTGTGGTGGTCAGGTCCTGGGCCGACTGACCAAGCGCCGCCAGGGCGGCGTTCACGTCCTGGCCGCGGCCCTGGGAGCCCTGGCCGAGCTCGACCAGCAACGTCTGGAGGCTCTGCCTCACGTCGGGCTGAAGCGCGTCGATCACCTGGTCGAAGTCGATCGCGACGTGGACCCGGGAGGCCGGGATCGTCGACCCCTCGGCGAAGACGCCGGTCGTCCCGGGGTAGAGCTCGACGAACTTCGGCCCGAGCAGGCCGTGGGGCTGGACCGACGCGCTCGCGTCGGCGTGCAGCAGCTTTGCGTACCGCGGCTCGATGTCGAGGTTGATGTGCTGCGAGGACGGGTCCAGGCCCGCGATCTGCCCCACCTTGGCCCCGTTCATCTCCACCCAGGAGCGCTGGTCGATCTCGCCGAAGCCGGTCGCCTGCAGCTGCAGGTGGAACTGCTGGTTCCAGGGCAGCAATGACGGCGAGAACGCGAGGACCAGAGCGACAACCGCGATGAGCGCCGTGGCGAGACCGACGAGGCGCTTGCCGCCCGCCCCCATCTGGGCGTGCGCGGCCGGCTTCTCCGCCCTCCTCCCGAAGGGCAGTCGCGGCAGCTGCAGACGCGGGCTAGTGGTTGCCATTTATGGAGAGAGCATCTGGCCGAGCCAGCCGGAGATGGTGCTCGTCAGGCCGTTGACGATGCCACCGAGGTTGAGGCCGCCTCCCGAGGTGCTCGACGTGCCCGACTTGCACGTTGTCGAGGGTGTCGGTGGCGGCGAGGTCGGGACGCACGGGGTCGGGGATGGGCACACCAGCGGGGTCGGGGACGGCAGCAGGCCGGGCAGGACCGGGATCAGCGACGGCAGCGGCGCCGGCGTCGCGCACGCCTTGGGCGTTGCGCCCGGGGCAGGCTGCGCGGGCTTCGACGCCGGTGCTGCCGGCACTCCGCCCGCGTTCTCCTTGCACGTCTTCGAGGTCTGGAAAGACCCGTAGCACTGGCTGTACACGAAGTACTGGCGGAGGAAGCTGCCGTTGGCGTCGCCGGTGTTGATGGCGCCGCCGATCTCGGTCGTCAGCGAGGAGATGCCTTCTTCGAGTACGCCGACGTTCGGGTGCAGGTAGCTGTTGACCGTGACGACCAGCGAGTTGAGGTCGCGCGCGGTCGGGTCGAACTGGACGATCGAGGTGTGGAAGTTGCCCTCCTCGCCGTTCAGCGTCTGGTCGAAGTCCTGCGTCGTGTTCGCGAGGTGCAGCAGCAGGCTGTCCAGCTGCTGGTCGCGCGAGTCGAGCGTGCCGGTCACCTCGCCCGTGTGCTGGACGAAGCCACCGAGCTGCTCGTGGCTCTGCCCGAGCCGCTGCGACACGATCGCCAGGTTCGCCACGATCCGGTCGAGGTCCGAGTTGTGCTTCTGGAAGGTCTGCAGCGGGGCCACCGACTGCTCCGACAGCGGCCGCAGCTGGCTGAACAGAAGGTTGATCGCCTGGGCCTGCCCGTCGACGCCGCCGCCCGCCTGCTGGATCACGACCTGCAGCTGCTGCCTGGTCTTCGGATCGAGCGCCGAGAGGAACTGGTCGAAGTCGACGGGCGTGACCGTTTGATCGGTCGGCAGCGTCGAGCCGCTGTCGATCGAGCGGCGACCGCTCGCGACCGACGAGAGCTCGATGTACTTGGAAGCGAGCAGCGTGCCGTAGCGGATCCGCGCGATGGTCCCGCTGTGCACGGGCGAGTACTGGCGGTCGATGCGCATCGAGACGACCGCGACCTTGCCCTGGACGTGGACGCTGGTCACCTGGCCGACGGGGTTGCCCGCGATGACGACGGGGGCGCCCTGCGCCACGCCGTTGGCGTCGTTGAAGTCCGCGTTGAGCGTGTAGTCGAAGCCGGGCGGCCAGCCGAGGCTCAAGTTGAAGGGCACCCCGAAGCTGGCGTTGATGCCGGCGGCCAGCAGGATGATCACGAGGATCCCGACCAGCAGCCCGATCCCGGCTCGGAACGCCTTCTGTCCGCTCGTGAGGACCATTAGTGCGGAACTCCGTGGCCGCGCTGGCGATGCGCCGGCTGGGCGCACGGCGCCAAGGAGACGACGAGCACGTGAGGGAGCGCACACGAAGGGTGCGTGACTGAACGCGCGCAGGAGTCGACGCGGGCGTCAGCGCCGAAGGCGCCCGGGCCCCCAGGCGGATGCAGCGTCAAGCGGATCGCGGAGTTTCGCACTAGGGGGCGGGGCTCCCGTGGCAGGTTGCGACGGGCGGGGTGAACGAGCTGCCGGACGCCGCCTCGTTGCCGCCGATCGGCGGGCCGGTCAGGACCGGGTACACCCGCAGCATGTCGCCCGTGCCGTCGCTCGAGCCGGCGGTGTGCGAGTAGTTGGTCGCGCTCTGCATCTCGGTCAGGGTCAGGATCACGTCGCCGATGCAGGGGTAGATCGTGCTCAGCGTCGCCGTCGACTGCTGGTTGAACGTCTGGAGCATCGCGAGCAGGCCCGGGAACTCCTTGAGTGCCTGGTTGAGGTCCTGCTGGTGTCCGTTCAGTGCCGTGTTCAGCTGGCCCAGCGCCGAGTTGGCGTAGACGAGCTCGTCCTGCAGCTGCCGGTCGTGCGCGCTGAGGGTGTCGAGGATCGTCGCGCCGCTGGAGAAGTCGTTGCGCAGCGACTGGTCCTCGCTGGCGATCTGGTACGCGATCTGGTCGAACTCGACGTTGAGCTGGTCCAGCTGCTGGTCGCGAGAGGCCAGCGTCCCGGTGACGCTGGAAGCGTTGCTCGCGATCGACGGCAGCTGGGCGAGCAGGTTGTTGAGGTCCTGGCCCCGGTTGTTGGCGAACGTCTGGCCGCCCTCGAGGGTGAGGATCTTGAGCCAGTAGCGCGTGTTGGCGTCGAACACGTCCTGGACCTCGTCCAGCATCACGGGAGCCGCCGTGTCGTGCAGCGGGATGATCCCGCCGGAAGACAGGGTGGGGTTCGCGCCGCCCGCCGGGTGCAGCTCGATGTACATGCTGCCGAGCAGCCCTTTCGGCCGGATCTCGGCGCGCGTGCCCTGGTGCAGCGGCGCGTACTTGGAGTCGATCTCCATCGTCACCACGGCGCCACCCTCTTCCTGCTGCCCGTTCGGGACCAGCTCGACGTCGGTCACCTTGCCGACGATCTGGCCGTTGATGGTCACGTCGTTCTGCGCCACCAGCCGCTCGGCGTTCACGAAGTAGGCGTTGAGCGTGTAGGCGTGGCTCCCGCTCGCCATGAAGCCGACACCCCAGATGGCGGCGACGATCACGGCCCCGGTCGCGACCAGCTTCCAGCGCATCAGCCGCCTCCCCCCTGCTGGAGCAGGAAGCGCAGCGCTCCGGGCGCCTGCGGGGTGCTCACGGCCGGCGCGTAGGCAGGCGCCGAGCTCGGCGCCGCCGGGACCGGGCTGGAAGCGTCGCAGCCCTTCTGGGCGAAGCTCTGGACCTCGATGCTCTCGCAGCCGAGGATGCTCGCGATCCTGAACGAGTAGCCGTTCTGGTCGCTCTGGCTGAAGGCGGAGATCCACTCCAACGCCAGCTGGATCGCGTTGGTCTGCGTCACCTCGAGCTGGTCGTTCGGGTAGTTGATCTGGCCGAGGAGCAGCTCCGGGAAGAGCCTCGCGACCTCCGGGCTCGACACGGCCAGCATCTGCCGCGCCGCAGCGATCGTGGCCGGGCTCTCGGACAGCGACTGGCGGTCGTACGGCGTGAGGTCCCCGAAGATCGTGTCCAGGTTGTTGAAGAAGGTGTCGGCCTGCGTCACCGTGCCGGCCAGGTCTGAGTCGCGCTGCGAGATGGCGTTCATCACGTTGTTGCCGCTGTCGACGACATCGCCAAGCTGCTGCTGCTCGTCGGCCAGCGACTGCATGATCGTGTTCAGGTCGGTGAGGATGCGATCCAGCTGCTGCTGGCGACGGGTCCCCGTCTGAGCCAGCGGCTGCAGGTTCTCCACCGTCTGGGCGATCGGGTCAATCGACTTGTTGATGTCGGTCGAGCGGCCGTCCAGGGCGACGCCCAGCTGCTGGAGCGACTGCGTCATCGCGGCGCGCGTCTGTGCGTCCATGTTGTTGAGCACGTCGTCGATCGACACCGCGTCGCCCGTCTGCTTCTGCGGGATCATCGCCCCGCTGGACAGCTGCGGGGCCGTGCTGCCCGGGGTGCGGATCAGCTCGACGTACTTCTCACCGAGCAGGCTCTTCGGCCGGACCACGGCCCGGAGGTCGCTGCGCAGGCCGTAGTCCTTGTCGAGCCGCATCGTGACGACGGTGCCGCCGTCACTCGAGGCGCTCTGGTTGACGACATTGCCCACCTTGATGCCGGCGATGTCGACGTCGGCGTACTGAACCAGGCCCTGGGCCGACTTGAAGTCGGCCTTCAGCTGGTAGCCCTGAGACCCCGGCAGCGGCAGCTGGAGGCCGAGGTTGACCGCCGTGAACATCAGCCCGAAGAGGCAGAAGGCGGTGAACGTCGCAAAGAGGACGGCGTTGGTGACGATGCGGCGCGTCTTCATGGCCGAGCCCTCATGGCGCAGCCGGCGCCGAGGAAGGCGCCACCGATTGGATGTTCGGACAGAGGGACGGCAGCCCCGGCTGCGTGCCCGGCAGCGGGCCGAAGAGCGCGAGGTCGTTGCAGTTGACGACCTCGTACACACGCCAGTGGTGGCCCGTGTTCGGGTCGTTGTAGCTCATCACGGACGCGAGCTCATAGAAGAGCCGGGTGATGTCGACAGTCTCGTTGGCTACGGCCGGGAAGACGACACTGCCCTCCTGGAGGTACGAGCCAGCGTTGTTGACGAGAGCCGGGCTCGAGCCGATCGCGTTGTGCAGGGACACGTCCGCGCCGTTGCCGAGGGCCTGGTTGAGGATCGCCATGACCTTGTCCTGCTCTACCACCGTGCCCTGGAACTGCTGCTCGCGCGAGGCCAGCTCGCGCATCAGAGAGTCCCAGTTGGCGATCAGGGAGCGGAACTGTGAGTGCCACGCGGCGAGGGTGTCCATGACCTTGCGCAGCGAGACGATCACGTTGTCGAGGTCCGCGTCGTTGGCGGCCAGCGCCTTGGCGATGCCCTGCAGCCCCTGCGCCAGGAGGCGCAGGTCGCCGGCGGACGCGTTGAGGTTCGCCCCCTGGCCGGAGACGCCCTCGCCGAGGCTGTTGATGGCGATCGTCAGCTGGTCGCGCACGTCAGGCGTGAGCGCGTCGAGGACCTGGCTGACCTCGACCGGCGTCAGCGTGTGGTCTGACGGGATCGTGCCTCCGGCGGCAATCGCCTGGCCGCCAGGAGTGCCCCGGCTGATCTCCAGGTAGCGCTCGCCGAGGAGGTTCTTGGACTTCACGACGACGCGCGCGTCCTGGTAGAGCGGCGAGTACTGCTGGTTGATGTCCAGCGCCGCGACCGTCGAGTTGGCGTTGGGCGTGAGGCTGGCCAGGTGGCCCACGCGCACGCCGGAGATCGTCACGTCGTCACCCGGCACGAGGTCGGCGCCCGACTTCAGCACCGCGTTGACGCGATAGGTGGGCTGGAAGAGACCGGAGCCGCTCATCTGGATGAACAGGAACGCGGCCACCAGCACGCAGATGACGCCGTAGCCGACGAAGACCGGGAGGTTGAGGCGAGATCTCATGGGTTCGGCACCCCGCCTCCCCACTGACCCATCAGGAAGTTGACCAGCGCCTGCATCTGCGCGTCCGTGCCGCCGGAGAGCCCGCCGGTGCCGCCGGAGCTGAGGGGAGTCGGAAGACCGGCCGTGCCCGGGCCGGCGACGACGGAGATTCGCGTCGCGTACCCGTACGTGTCCATGCCGCCGAACACCTCGGGGCCTTCTCGAATCCCCTTCAGCAAGCCCGGGGCGCAGCTGCCGACGTTCACCTGCTCGCTGCAGGAGCCGAGGTTGGCTTGCGTCACCCCGAGGCCGCCGGCGAGGTCGCCGGTCAGCACGGTCGCGTTGGTCACCAGCGGATCGAGGGTCAGGAAGATGCTGTTCAAGTTGCCGCCGGTGCCGGCGAACGAGGTGTCGCTGCGGGAGAGCGCGGCGTCAGCTTCGACCAACGCCCGCTTGAGCGTCTCGTCCTGAGCGGAGAGATTGGCCAGCAGGGTGTTGGAGTTCTGGATCAAGACGCCGAGCTGCGCGCGCCGGTCGCTCTTGGCGAGCTCGCCGAGAACCTGGTTGAGAGAGACGATCACCGTCTGCAGGTCCTGGTCGCGCTGGCCCAGGGTCTGGGCGACCTGGCCGAGGCTGTCGAAGTCCTTGCGACCGGATGTGAACGTCGCGTTCAGGTCCTGGCCGCGGCCGTCGACGCCCGGCCCCACGTTGAGCAGGAGCGTCTGCAGCTTGTCTCGCGTGGGCGCGTCCAATGTGTTGATCACGTCCTGGAGGTCGGTCGCGATGGACACGTGGCCCGCGGGCATCGTGTCGCCGGACTGCAGAACGCCGGCCGAGGAGCCCGGGTCGAGGGCCAGGTACTTCTCGCCGAGAAGGCTCTTGGGGCGCAGCTGGACGGTCGCGTCGGAGTGGATCGGCGCCTCGGACGGATCGACGCGGATCTTCACGACCGCGTGCGTCCCCTGCACCGAGATGTCCTCCACGCTGCCCGCGCGCGAGCCCGCGATGAGGACGTCCGAGCCCGGGTAGAGGCCGTTCGCGTCGGCGATCGGCACGTTGAGCTCGTACGCGCTCGCGCCTGCAGCCACGCGGAAAGCGGCGATGGCGGCCAGGACCACGATGCCGAAGATCGCCAGCACCTTCACGCGCGGGGCCGCCGCGAGCAGCTCTGACATGCGCCTAGTCCATGCCCAGCGGGCCCATGACGGCGCCCTGGATGAACTGGCGGGTGAACTGGTTCTCGGACGTCCGGATCTGCTCCTTCGAGCCCTCCTCGACCACCCTGCCTCCGTGCAGCAGCACGATGTGGTCGGCGATCTCGAACACCGCCTTGATGTCGTGGCTGATGACCACGGCCGTCGACCCGTACTTGCGCTGGATCTCCTTGATCAGCTCGCAGAGCAGCGCCGTGCGAACCGGGTCCAGCCCGGAGTCCGGCTCGTCGAACAGCAGGATCTTCGGCTCCAGCACCAGCGCCCGGGCGAAGCCCGCGCGCTTGCGCATCCCGCCGGAGAGCTCGTTCGGCATGCGCTTCTCGGCGCCGGCCAGGCCGACCTCCTTGAGCCGCGAGATCACTATGTCGCGGATCTTTCCTTCCGAGTACTTCGTGTGCTGGCGCAGCGGGAAGGCGACGTTGTCGAAGAGGTTCATCGAGCTGAAGAGAGCGCCGTCCTGGAAGAGCATGCCCATGTTCCGGCGCAGCTCCAGCAGCTTGCTCTCGCTCAGCTTCGGCACGCTCTGGCCGTCCACGATCACGTCGCCGCGGTCTGGCATCAGCAGGCCGACGAAGTGCCGCAGCATGACGCTCTTCCCTGTTCCGGACGGGCCCATGATCACCGCGATCTCGCCCTCCGGGATCTGGCAGCTGACGCCGTTCAGGACCTGGTGCGAGCCGAACGCCTTGGCGAGGTCGACGCACTGGATGACGGCCTTGCCGTTGTGGTGCTCAGCTTTCTTTTCGGGCTTCGGCGCCTGCGCCTTCACCGCCGGCGTCTGCCGCGGCGGCCCGTCGAAGACATCGTCCACCGCCTCGCGCCACGGACGGCGCCCGTCGGTCATCTCGCCCTCAACGTCTTCGTTCTCTTTTCTCATGTCGGAATCGGAAGGTTTGGATTCTGACCCCAAAACAGCTGGGTCATCACAGCGTTGAGCACGACGACCGCCACCAGGCTGATGGCCATCGTCTTGGCGACCGCCCGGCCGATGCCGACCGCGCCGCCGGTCACGTGGTAGCCGTAGTAGACCCCCACACAGATGATCACGAAGGCGAAGGTGACCGCCTTGATGATCGAGTACACGAAGTCCACGGGGTTCGTGTAGCGCCAGAAGTAGCCGAAGTAGACGCCGTCCGAGACCAGGCCGATCTGGAAGTGCTGAACGATCCAGCTCGCGAAGAAGCTGGTCGCGAGCGAGAGCACGTACATCAGCGGGAGGACCATCATCGCGGCCACCATCCGCGTCGTCACGAGGTAGGCGACCGCGGGGATGCCCATCGTCTCCAGGGCGTCGATCTCCTCGTTGATGCGCATCGTCCCGAGCTCGGCCACGAGACCGCAGCCGACCTTCGCGCCGAGCGCGAAGCCGAAGAAGAGCGGCGTTATCTCGCGCATGTCGCAGAGCGCGTTGAAAACGCCGGCCAGCGACTCGGCGCCGCCCAGCTGATGCAGCGAGTAGTAGCCCTCGACCGAGCACTCGGAGCCGGAGATGTAGTTGATCGCCAGCGCGACGGGGGTCGAGCTCACCGCCAGGAAGGCGGCGTAGTACCAGATCTCGCCGGAATAACGGAACGCGCGCGGGATCTGCCGCAGGGCGCCCAGCGCGAACATGACGATGTCGCCGACGAGCTCGAAGCCGCCGGCGCCCGGGAAGCTGACCGGGCCGCGGGCCCTGCCTGGCCGTTCTGCGACGGTGGCCATCAGTTGGGCCCGCTCATCGCAGCACGATCTGGTTGTGGAAGAGGGCCAGCGAGGTCGGCGTGTACAGGTACTCGAAGGCCTGGATGGCCAGGAAGCTCCAGATGACAGCGGAGTGGACGGCCCGGGCCACGCCTTCGGCACCGCCGCGCGCGGAAACCCCTTTGTAGATGCAGACGGCGGCCACGATGGCGCCGAAGATCATGCATTTGAGCTCGCCGCCGAAAAGGTCGACAAGGGTGCCTTGGGTGAAGATCGATTGGATGAAGCCCCCCGGGTTGACGCCGACGACGGAGATGCCGACGAGGTAGCCGGCGATCATCGTGAAGCCGATCATCGGCAGGTTGTAGAGGGCGGTCATGACCATGAGAGCGAGGGCGCGCGGCACGACGATGAAGAGGACGTTGGACAGGCCCATGACGCTGAGGGCCTCGAGCTCCTGGCGGACCTGTCGCGCGCCGAGGTCGGCGACGATCGCGGTTCCGCTGACGGCGGCGATCATGAGCCCGGTGGCAACCGGCGAGAACTCGCGGATGTTGGCCATGACCGAGAACCCGCCCAGGCGGTCTTGCGTGCCCGCCGCCTTGAAGAACTCGCCGGCCTCCAGCGAGACGATGGCGCCGAAGCCGATGCCGGTCAGCAGGAGCGGGACGAGGTTCGACGTCAGGATGAAACGGCACTGGTCGAGGAACTCCTGCCAGTAGAAGGGCCGCTTCATGGCCCCACGCATCGCGCCACCAAAGAGCAGCGTCATCTCCCCCAGGCCGGTGATCGACCTGGAGGCGCGAGCTATCACGAGCGAACCTCCCCCCGTCCGACGCAACGCGTCATAAGAATACTGCTCCGGTTAGAGCGGTCTGCATATTTCCACCCAAAGACGGTACGTGTGTCAAGCGCCGATCCTGATGCGATAGCAACCTGTGGGACGGCTGAGAGAACCCTGGGCACACCCAGATCAAGTGATACCGGCCCTACCAGAAATGCGCAACAGGGAGTTTACCCCCACGTCTCACGATGGTCTTTACGCACCGGGCAGCATCACCTGGCGCGTCGCCTCGGATAACGCGCTGATGCTCGGCGGCGGCCGGGCGCTGCTGATGCAGCTCGCCCATCCGCTGGTCGCCGCCGGGGTCGCGGCCCACTCGGACTTCTTGGAGCAGCCGGTCCGCCGTCTCGAGCGAACGATGAAGCTCACGCTCGGGATGGTTTTCGGCACGCGTGCCGAGGCCCTCGCCAGCGCGCGGGCGGTGAACCAGGCCCACGAGCGCGTCACGGGCCGGCTGGGTGAGTCCGTGCCCGGGTTCCCGGCCGGCGCGCCCTACCGCGCGTTCGACCCCGACCTGCTCCTCTGGGTGCACTCGACGTTGGTGGACAGCGCGCTGGAGACGTACACGACCTTCGTCGGACCGCTGACAGCCGCCGAGCGCGACGCGTACTGGCGGGAGTCGTGGGCGATCGGCCGCCTGCTGGGGCAGCCCGACCGCGCCTTCCCGCCGACCTATCCCGACTTCGCCGAGTACGTCGACCGGGTGGTCTCGACCCAGCTGCAGGTCACCGAGGAAGCCCGCCGGCTCGCCCGAGCGGTGCTGCGTCCGCCGCTGCGCGGCGTCCCGCGCGGGATGTTCTGGCCGCACGAGGTGATCACCGCGGGCCTGCTGCCGGCACGTCTGCGGGCCCAGTACCGACTGCCGTGGGGATTCCAGCGGCGGACCGCCTACCGCGGGCTGGTCATCTCCTTCCGCGGTGTGGTGAAGGCCGCGCCGACCTGGGTGCGGCGGGCGGCGCCGGCGCGGGCGGCGGAGCAGCGGCTGGCGCGTCCCAGCTGATCCGGCGGGGTCAAGCGGTCTTGGCTTCGATCCCCGTCACCTTGAGGATCTCCGGCTCGTCCAGCGACTCTTCCTTGAGCAGCGCCTCGGCCAGCGCGTCCAGCTGCTTGCGATGCTCGGTGAGCAGCTTCATCGCCTTGTCGAAGCACTCCTCGACGATCCGGCGGATCTCCTGGTCGATGAGCTCGCTCGTAGCGTCGCTGAGTCGGGCCGCGGCGCCGTCGAAGCCCATGATCCCGCCGTCCTCCTTGAAGCTCAGCGGGCCGACCTTGGGGCTCATCCCCCAGCGCGCCACCATGTTGCGGGCGATGGCCGTGACGTTCTCCAGGTCGTTCTGCGCGCCGGTGCTCACCACGCCGTAGACGAGCTGCTCCGCGGCGCGGCCACCCAGCGCTCCGACGATGCGGGCCCGCAGGTAGTCCTCGGGGTAGTTGAAGCGGTCGTCCTCCGGGGCTTGCACGGTGACACCGAGCGCCTCGCCGCGCGGCACGATCGACACCTTCCGGACGGGATCGGCGCCCTCCTGCAGCAGCCCCAGCAGCGCATGGCCGGACTCGTGGTAAGCGATCCGCTCACGCTCCGGCTGGGACAGCGCGATGTGACGCTCACGGCCGAGCATCACCTTTTCGAGGGCGTCCTGGAAGTCCTCGAGGGTCACCGACTGCCGCTCGCGCCGGGCCGCCAGCAGAGCGGCCTCGTTCACGAGGTTGCGGAGATCGGCGCCGACCAGGCCGGGCGTCTGCGACGCCAGCGCGCCCAGGTCGTCGGGGTTGGCCAAGGGCACCTCCCGCGTGTGGATCTTCAGGATCTTCTCGCGACCGGCGCGGTCGGGCGGCTGCACCATCACCCGGCGGTCGAACCGGCCCGGTCGCAGCAGTGCCGGGTCGAGCACGTCGGCGCGGTTGGTGGCCGCGAGCACGATGACGCCCTCCCGGGAGTCGAAGCCGTCCATCTCGGTCAGGATCTGGTTGAGGGTCTGCTCCTGCTCGTCGTGCCCGCCGACTCGGATCGCTCCGCCGCGCGCCCGTCCGATGGCGTCCAGCTCGTCGATGAAGATGATCGCGGGGGCCGTCTGCCGCGCCTTGCTGAACAGGTCGCGGACGCGGCTCGCGCCGACGCCCACGATCATCTCGACGAACTCCGACGCGGCGACGCTGAAGAACGGCACCTTGGCCTCGCCTGCGACAGCTCGTGCCAGCAGCGTCTTGCCGGTGCCGGGCAGGCCGACCAGGAGCACGCCCTTGGGGATGGTGCCGCCCAGGCGCTGATAGCGCTGCGGCTCCTTCAGGAAGTCGACGATCTCGTACAGCTCTTCCTTGGCCTCGTCGATGCCGGCCACGTCGTTGAAGGTGGTGCCCGGACGCTCCGCGTCATAGAGCCGAGCCTGGGTGCGGCCCAGGCCGAAGACCCCGCCGCCGGCGGCCTGCGACGACCGCCGGATCAGCCAGACGAACGCCAGGACCAGCAGGATGGTGGGCCCGAAGCTGAACAGCAGCGTTTCCAGGAGCCCCGGCTGGCTCGGCTCCTCCGCGTTGACCGTCACCTTGTGCTGGTCGAGCAGGGCCTGCAGCCCGCTGCCCCCGAACTGCGGGACGGTGGTCGTGAAGTCGTTGGACTTCGCTGACTGACCGTTCACCAGGCCGCTCACCGCGTGCTTGGCGTGCCCGTCGATCTGGTCGCCCTGGGCGGTGATCGAGGTCACGTTGTCGCTGCTGACCTCAGACTTGAACTGGCTGAACGCGATGGTCACGCGCTGCGGGCCGTGCGGCGTGGTGAAGTACTGGGCGATCAGGTAGTTGGCGATGAAGAGCACGACCAGGACGAGCCAGAAGCCGGCTCCCCGCATCGGGTTCGGCACGTTGGGGCGCCGGGATTGCTGGTTGCCCTGCTCCGGTGGCGGAGGCTGCTGCTGGCTCATTCCGCCCTGATGTAGGTCAGGCCCAAAGCGCGGGGGCCGACGTGAGTGCCCAGCACGGCGCCGATCCGCCCCAGACCGACCTCGATGTCCCGCAGCTCGATGTTGAGCTCGTGCTGCAGCCGCTCGGCGTCCTCGGGGTCGGTGCTGTACATCACGTTGAGGCTCTCGATGGGCAGGTCGCGGCGGAGGAGATCGCCGAGGCGCTCGATGGCGCGCCGGCGGGTGCGGACGCGGTCGACCGCCTGCACGGCGCCGTCGAAGAGGCCGACGATCGGCTTGAAATTCAGCAGCGAGCCGACCAGGTACTGAGCGCGCCCGATGCGCCCGCCCATCTCGAGGTACCGCAGCGTGTCGAGCAGGGCGAGGATCTTGGTCTTGTCGAGGCGCGCTTCGACCGCCCCCACGGCATCGGCCAGCGAGTCCTTCATCGCCGCGACCCGGCACAGGAAGGCCACCGGCATCCCGGTGCTCAGGCTGTCGATCACGTGGACCGGGAACGGGTTCACCTCCGCCGCTCCGACCCGGGCCGCCTCGACCGTGGCCGAGAGGTTGGAGCCGATGTGGATGGAGATCACGCCGTCGCAATCCTTGGACAGGCGCTCATACGCGGCCTGGAACTCACCCGGCGCCGGAGCGGAGGTGGTGGGCAGCTCGGACGAGCGCGCGAGCCGCTCGAAGAACTGGTCTGAGCTGAGGTCGACGCCGTCGCGAAACGACTCGCGGCCGAAGATCACGTTGAGCGGAACCACCTCGATGCCGTAGCGCTCCTGCCATGCAGGCGGCACGTCGGCGGTCGAGTCCGTCACCACGCGAAAGCCGGCCACGGGTAAGGGGCCTAGCCGACCGCGAGGATGAACGGGTAGTGCTGCTGACCGCCGGCCTGGACTTCGACCTCCAGCGAGGGGAAGGTCTCGCGGATGGCCTGGACGAGCTTTTCGCGGTCCTCCGAGCTGGCCTCCTGGCCCGTGAAGACCGTCACCAGCTCGTACGAATCCGGGCCCAGGTCCTGGAGTGCCTTCCGCACGACCTCGCCGTAGTCGCCGCCGGCGTGCTTGAGCTTGTCGTTGATCAGCGCGATCACGTCGCCCTTCTTGACGCGCAGGCCGTTGGACTTGGTATCGCGCACCGCGTGGGTGACCTCGATCGTCTGTACGCGGTCGGCCGCGTCATGCATCGACTTGAGGTTGTCGTCGAGCTCGCGCTCCGGGCTGAACGCGACGACGGCCTCGATCCCCTCCGGGATGGAGCCGGTCTCCAGCACGTGCACGCGCTTGGGCGTCAGCTTGTCCACCTCCCGCGCGGCGAGGATCACGTTCCGGTTGTTCGGCAGCAGGATGACCTCCCCATAGGGCAGCGTGTCGACCGCGTGCAGCATGTCCTGGGTGCTGGGGTTCATGGTCTGGCCGCCCTCGACGATGGCGTCCACGCCGAGGTCGCGGAAGATCTCCATCAGGCCCTGACCCGCGGTGACGGCGACCAGCCCCACGCCGTTCCTGCGCTCTGCCGCGGGCTTGCTCGCCGGCGCTGCTTGACGCGCGGCCGGGGCTGCGTCATGACTCGACTCGTCGAGGATCAGCTGGTGCTGCTTCGACATGTCGCTGACGTTCAGCTTGGCGACGGTGCCGAGCCCGCCGGCGTAGGTGATGACGCGCGTCGGCTCGTCAGTGTGGACGTGAACCTTGACGACCTCGGGCTCCCCCACGACCAGGACCGAGTTGCCCATGGCCGCGATCTCTTCGCGGATCTTCTCGACGTCCAGGCCCTCACCCTCCAGGATGAACTCGGTGCAGTAGCCCCAGCCCTCCTCGGGCAGGGCGAGCGCCTTCTGGGCGGCGGGGCTGGACGCGATCCTGACCTCGGCCGGCGGAGCGCTCTCGTCGAACGTCCGCAGCATGCCCTCGAGCATGATCTGCAGCCCGTAGCCGCCGGCGTCGACCACCCCGGCCTCGCGTAGGATCGCCAGCTGGCCCGGTGTCTTCTCGACCGCGGTCTTGGCGCCCGCGGCGGCCGCCGCGATCACGCTGCGAGCGCTGGCGCCCTGCTCGTCCGCGGCCTGCACGGCGGCGCGAGCGGCCTCGCGCGCGACAGTAAGAATGGTGCCTTCGGTGGGCTTGAGCACCGCCCGGTAGGCGGCGTCGGCCGCCTCTTCCAGCGCCTTGGCGAGCTCTTTCGGGTTCAGGTCGGCCTGGCCCTGAACGTGCTTGGCGAAGCCGCGAAAGATCTGCGAGAGGATGACGCCCGAGTTGCCGCGCGCTCCCATCAGGCTGCCGTGCGCCGCGATGTGGGCGACCTTGCCGACCTCCTTGGCCGGCGAGTCGCGCACGTCCTCCACGGCCGACTGGAGGGTGAGCAGCATGTTCGTGCCGGTGTCGCCGTCCGGGACGGGGAACACGTTGAGGCGGTTGACCTCCTCCTGGTTCGCGGCCAGCCAGCTCAGGCTGCCCAGCAGCGCCTGCTTCAGCAGGGGCCCGTCGACGGTGCGAGGCGGCAGCGCCTCAGCGGGGGCCGCGATCTTCCTGCACTCCCTGCACGAACACGTTCACGGCGATCACGGCGACGCCGGTCGCCCGCTCCACCTCGAACTTGACGGCCGACTGGAGGTTGTGGGCGACCTCGTTGATGCGCATTCCGTAGTTCACGATCACGAAGACGTCGACCTCGAGGCCGCCTTCGACCTCGCGCACCTCCACGCCGCGGTGAAGATCGCGCCGCAAGAGCTCGGCCATGCCCGCCCGCAGGCCCCGGCCGGCCATTCCCATTACCCCGTAGCACTCGCTCGCGGCGTGCGCGGCGAGCGCCGCAACCGCGGCCGGGTAGACCTCGATGCGGCCTATCTCCCGCGCGTGCGCGAGACCGGCCACTGAAGACTCGGGGTCCTGGCTCGTCTGGGCCACAGCGAGACCATGGTAAACTCCGCTCTCGACCCCAACCGGCCGGTCGCGGCCGCCCACGGGAGCTCAAGAAATGGCACGAAGATGCGAGATCTGCGGCAAGGGCCCGCAGTTTGGACACAACGTCAGTCACTCGAAGCACCGCACCAACCGCCGGTTCCAGCCCAACCTGCAGACCGGCCTGGTGGTGATCGAGGGCAAGCAGGTGCGCGCCCGCGTCTGCACCCGCTGCCTGCGGACCTACCAAAGGGTCTGAGCGACTCCGCGTTCCTGGGCGCGGGCCTTCTCACCGCGGTGGTCACCGCCGCGGTCCAGTACGCCGGCTGGCTGAGGCTCGGCGCTCGACGCGCCACCGAGGGCTCGGTCGAGCAGCGACGCTCCGCCTTGCGACGCTGGCTGGTGTTCGCCGTCGCCTGGCAGCTGGCCGTGCTCGTCGGGATCGGTATCTACATCGCGGTGATCTCCGGCGGCTCCCACTCCAGCGCAGCGTGGATAGCGCCGGCGGCCGGCGCGCTGGTCGGCACTGCGCTGCCGCTCCAGGTGGTTGTGATGTCGCTCATGCGCGGCCTGCGCCCCTAGAGAACCG
Organism: Candidatus Dormiibacterota bacterium; assembly: GCA_036378435.1. Taxonomy (GTDB): domain Bacteria; phylum Chloroflexota; class Dormibacteria; order Dormibacterales; family Dormibacteraceae; genus DASUWK01. The sequence continues at coordinate 21,530 of DASUWK010000051.1, forward strand.
CGCCGCCGCGCTAGATGCCGTGGACCTCGCGCAGCGTCCTCAGGTCGCGCTCCAGGAAGGCCTCGATCGGTTCCCGCATCCCGTCTGAGGGCGTGTAGGGCCCCGGGTCGAGCAGCTCGGCCGCCAGGTCCGGGTGCTCGACCATCTCGGCGAAGAGCAGGCTCCAGGCCCTCGGCACCACCTCGCGAACCGCATACCCGCCGCCGCCCGTGGCCACCCACCGCCCCTCGCACAGCTCGTGGGCGAGCTGGTGAAAGCGGCGGCCGACGTGCGGCCAGATCCGCGTCGAGTTGCGCAGGTGGGCGAGCGGGTCGAGCAGGTGGGTGTCGCAGCCGTCCTGGGTGACGAGGACCGTCGGCTCGAAACGCCTCAGGAGGGGCTCGACGACCTCGTCGAATCCCCGCAGCCAGGGCTCGTCCCAGGTTTCCGGCATGAACGGCAGGTTGGCGGCTGAGCGCGGCGCCTCCGGCCCGCCCGCGTCGTCTGGAAAACCGGTGCCGGGAAAGAGGTAGTGGCCGCTCTCGTGGAGGCTGATCGTCAGCACGTCGGGCTCGTTCCAGAAGAGCCGCTCGGTGCCGTCGCCATGGTGGACGTCCACGTCCACCACGGCCACGCGATGGCCTTGCCGCCGCAGCCACTCCGCGGCGACCGCGACGTCGTTGTAGACGCAGAAACCCGAGGCACGGGCGCGGGCGGCGTGGTGCAGGCCGCCGGCCGGGTTGAAGGCGTGCAGCGCTCGCCCCGAATGCACAACCTCGGCGGCCACCAGGCTGCCGCCCACGATGTAGGCGCACGCCTCGTGCATGCCCTCGGCGACCGGGTTGTCGGCCGTCCCGAAGCCGTGCATCAGCTGCGTCCCGAGCGGGACGCCGGCCTCGCCCCCGGGGGCGCTCAGGGCCTTCACCAGCTCGACGTAACCGGCGTCGTGAACCAGGGCGATCTCATCGTCGTCCGCCTGCCGCGGCGGCAGGAGCTCGGCGTGCTCGATGAGGCCCAGCCGTTCGATCGTCTCAACGGTGAGCTTGACCCGCAGCGGCTGGAGCGGATGGTCCTCGGCCAGCCGGTACGCCATGAACGCCTCGCCCCAGACCAGGGCCACCTCGCCGCTCACGGACCTAGTGTGGTGGGAACTCGATAACTACCATTCCACTGGGGTGCTGGAGGCGGACCTCGTCGTCCACAACATCGGCCAGCTGGTGACCTGCGAGCCGAGCCAGGGCGAAGGCATCTTGGGCACGCTGGAGCATGCCACCGTGGCGGCTCTGCGGGGCGAGATCGTCTGGGTCGGCCCCGACGGACGCTGGCCCTGGCGAGTGGAGCCGGCTCCGGGCGCCGCCGTGATCGACGCCCAGGGCGCGTGCGTGGTCCCCGGCTTCGTCGACGCCCACTGCCAGGTCCTGTGGAACGGTAAGCGCGCCGACGAGCACGCCGCCCGCATGCGCGGGCAGCCGTTCTGGGGCGGCGGCATCATGCGCACGGTTCGGCTCACGCAAAACGCCGACGAGGACCGGCTCGTGGACCTGGGCCGCGAGCGGCTGCGCGCCTTCCTTCGCAATGGCATCACCGCGCTGGAGGTGAAGACCGGCTACGGGCTCAACGTCGAGGCCGAGGAGAAGCTGGTCCGAGCGGCCGCCAGGCTGGTTCCCGAGAGCCCGCAGCGGCTCGTGACGACGTTCCTCGGGGCGCAGGTGGTCCCTGACGGCATGCCGCCCGCCGAGTACGTGTCGATCGTCGTCGACGAGATGCTGCCCCGCCTGCGCGGCCAGGCGGCCTTCTGCGACGCCTGGTGCGACCCCGGCGCCTTCGATCCCCTCGACGTGAGGCGCATCCTCCGCAAGGCCCTCGGGCTCGGCTATCAGCTCAAGCTGCAGGCTTCGCAGCTCGCACCGGGAGACGGGCCCAGGCTGGCGGTCGAGCTGGGAGTCACGTCGGTCGCCCACCTCAACTACCTGCGCGAGGGCGACGCCCGCGCGCTCGCCGATTCGCCCGTCGTGTGCGTCGTCTGCCCCGGTCCCACGGTCGGCCTGAAGCTCGCCGCCGAAGGCTCGGCACGCGCCCTGGCGGGCGCCGGCTGCGAGCTGGCCGTGGCCACGGGCTACAACCCCGGCACCTCGACGTCCGAGAACATGTGCCTGATGATCGGGCTGGCCTGCTCCGAGATGGGCCTCACGCCCGAAGAGGCCCTGCGGGCGGCGACGCTCGGCGGCGCGAGGGCGCTCCGGCTGCAGCGGCAGTGCGGCAGCGTCCGGCTCGCCAAGCGCTGCGACCTCTTGATCCTCGACGCCGAGACCTACCTCGAGATCCCGTACCGGCTGGGCGTGAACATCGTGGACAAGGTGATCTGCCAGGGCCGGCTCGCAGACTGAAGAGCACTTGATCGTCGAGGCCGTCCCGAACTTCTCCGCGGGCCGGGACGAGCGCGTGATCGCTGAGATCGCCGCCGTCGCCGCGAAGGGCAGTCACCTGCTCGACGTGGACGCCGACGCCATTCACAACCGCTCGGTGGTCACAGTGGCCGCCGCCTCCCTCGAACGGCTCGAAGACGCCCTCTTCGAGACGGTTGGCGTCGCGAAGGCGCGGATCGACCTCCGCGAGCACGCCGGCGTCCATCCCCGGGTCGGGGTCGCGGACGTCATCCCCTTCGTCCCACTGTCCGGCGTGGCGATGGAGGAGTGCGTGGCGGCGGCTCACCGGCTCGGCGAGCGTATCTGGCGCGAGCTCGCGATCCCCGTCTATTTCTATGGCGAAGCGGCGAGGCGGCCTGGATCACGGCGGCTGAGCCAGATCCGCGCCGGCGCCGACGCGCCTGACCTGGGCGATTCGCTGCACGAGTCGGCCGGCGCCGTTTCGATCGGGGCGCGGCCGCCGCTGGTCGCGTACAACCTCCTCCTGCTCCACGCGGACTCGACCGCGGCGGCCCGGCTGGCGAGCGGTATCAGGGAGTCGTCCGGCGGCATGGCGGGGGTGCAGGCACTCGCCTTCGACCTGGGTGGCGATGTGCTGCAGCTCTCGATGAACCTGTACCAACTCGAGTCCGCAACCCCCGCCGCCGTGCTGGCACGCGCCCGCGAGCTGGGCGCCCAGCTGGGGCTGGAGATCGGAGGCGAGGAGGTCGTCGGGCTGTGCCCCGCCCAGGCGGCCGATTCGGAAGCCGCGCGCGGGCATCTCCTCGAAGCGCGGCTGGCCGCCGCGGCGGCACACGCCGGCGCCGGTCGCTGCCGGGACACCGGAAAGGCCGAGCTGGAGCTGCTCGCCGCTCGCCTGGATTCGCGCGCCGACAGCCTCGCCAAGCTCGGCAGCGACGGCGACGGTCTGCTGCGCGGCGCGGAGGAGGCCGCGGCGCTGCCCCGGGTGCTCGAGCGCGCCGGCGTCCTCGATTCCGAAGTCGCCGGGCTGTTCGACTACTCGGCGAGGCGCCTCCGCGAGGCCATCGGGGAGCCCGTCCCGACCGAGCTGGCGGCTCGCCTGGAGGCTCTGGACCGCTGGCTGGCTACGCCGCCGCCATCAGCGTGACGCGGCTCGCCCCGCCGTCCACCGAGAGATCGATCGCGTCCGCGCCGGGGTAGTTGGGCGAGCTCCAGGTCAGGCTCCCGATGCCGCTCCCAACCTCGCGGCCGTCGACGTTCAAGCTGTCGGCTCCGCCGTCGACCTCCACGCGAACCGCCGCCCCGGCGGGCCGCGTCAGCTGGATGCGGCTGGCGCCGCCGCTGACCTGGACGGCCACGTGACCGCTGGGCGGTCCGAGCGCGAGGTCGAGGCTGTCCGCCCCGCCATCGAGCGTGAACCGCTTGAGATGCACGCTCGCCAGGTTGAGGCTGGCGGTCGACGCACCGGTCTCCATCTGCACCGACCAGTCGAGGGCGCTGTTGAGGGTGACGGTCAGGTTGTCCGGCGACGAGGGGCCCAGGAACTGCGCTCCGACATCGTGTGAGATGTCGAGCGTTCGCGAGGAGGGATTCCAGCGCAGCACCGGAGCCTCTCCGAAACCGGAGGTGTAGTCGAGCCTCGCGGTGGCCGCCACGCCGGCGAACTCATCCGAGCCCACCCTGATCGTGGCGGCGCCCAGGCTGATGTGCAGCGTCGCCGGGCCGGAGCCGTCATCGACGGCCTTGTACGTCGCATGAGCCGTGTGGAGAGGCGGCTCGGAGACGACGTAACCGACCGAGCCCGCCAGGAGGACGAACGCGACCAGGGAGAGTGCGACGGCCGCCTGGTTGCGGCTCAGGAGCCTGGCCAGCACGATCTGCGCGCCGACCAGGATGAGGAGCACGGGCCAGAGCCCGATGATGCGGCTCAGCTGCTCCGGCTGCAGCCAGCCCAGGTTGAAGAGCAGTGCGAAGCCGCCCACCGCCACCAGGACCAGGCCCCAGAAGAGGGCCCAGCCGCGGGTCATGGAAAGCGGCTGCGCCGGATGATCACCCAGATGCCGAACGCGATCACGACGAGCGGCCAGAAGACGTCCCAGCGCACCCAGGCGAGGACGCCCAGGTTCTGCAGCAGCGCCCAGAGGCCGACGAGGATCAGCAGCACGCCGAACCCGACGCCGCGAGTCCGCCAGCGTGGGTGCCGGTACGAGCTCCGAGGGTCGTACGGCGGCGGCTGCTCATGTGGCGGCTGGTCGTAGCGCGTGCCCATCGCCGGCTGATTGTATTCGCGGCCGGCCGCTTCTACGAGCGGTGGGCCGCTCTAAGTTCGCTACCCTGTCGGGGCATGCCACGGCTCGTCAGCGTCGAGGAGTTCGGCCGGCTCGGCCGCCACCTGCTCGACGGCGTGATGGAGTCGGGCGACTCGGTGATCATCCAGGAGGGCGACCACTCCATCGCCATCCTCGCGACCTACGAGTCGGTCACCGCGATGGCCAGCGTGCTCGACCTTCCGCGCTGGGAGGCGTGGGTCGAGGAGATGCGGGAGAAGTTCCCGGAAGCCGCCAACCGCATCGCGAAGCTGCAGGATCGCGGGGAGGAGCAGCAGGAGATCGACAAGGTCCTGCTCGGCTTCGATCCGAGCGCCGGCGTGGTCGGCTCGCCCTCCGGCCGCGAGTTCACGGCTTCGGAGCTCAGGCGGCTGGCCGTCCCGATCAACGAGGAGGCCGTCTTCGACCAGGTCTATTCGGCGCTGCTCGAGATCTGCGAGGAGAAGGAGCGGATCTATCCGGAGGACCTGCGCGCGCTGGCGCAGGAAAAGATCGCCGAGGCGCCGCAGAGGCTGCGCCTGCTGGCGCTGTCGGTCCAATCCGCCTCGGGCCTGCCGGCGACGGCGGAGGTCACCCTGGAGCTCGCGCACGGACCGGCTATGCGCCAGGAGCGCGGCGACGGGCCGCTCGACGCCGCGTTCAAGGCGATTGAGAAGCTGACGGGCCTCAAGCCGGAGGTCGAGAACTTCTCAGTGGTGGCGGCGACCAAGGGCCGGGACGCGACGGCCGAGGCGATGATCCAGCTGAACCTGGACGGTGAGGCCGCGGTCGGCGCAGGCGCATCCACCAACGCCCTCGAGGCGGGCGTGCATGCCTACCTGAACGCGCTGAACTTCCTGCTCGAAAGCCGTCGCGAACCCGCCGGCGAGCGCGGCTGAAGCCCGCCTCTCACAGCTGAATCTCAGTTCGTTACATATCGTCTAGCATGTTTTTCCGCGCGCGTTTAACTGAAATCTTGATATTGTCTCTATCACTATGCGACGCCAGCTGCGTGTGGGGTTGGTCCTGGGCGCGGGCGGAGTCCTGGGTGGCGCCTGGCTTGTAGGCGCTCTTCACGCGCTTCGCTCCGAGCTCGACTGGGAGCCAGCGGATGCCTCTCACCTGGTGGGGACGTCGGCCGGGTCTTTGATGGCCGGGCTGCTCGCGGCCGGTGTGACCTCAGACCGCCTTCTGCCCGAAGCGGCGCGAGGCGTACGCGACACGAGCGAGCTGGACCCCGAGCAGGACTGGCTGCTGTTGGAGGTCGCCGCGGAGACTACCTACAGCCTTCCCCAGATTCCTCGGCTGCTGCCCGGCTCGCTGGGCCTCTGCTGGGCGGGGTTGCGCGCGCCGGGCCTCTGGACGCCGGTGCGTCTCATCTCAGGGCTGGCGCCGGCGGGCCTGGTCCCCACCGACCCCATCCAGCGCACGGTGCGTCAGGCTTTCGACGGCGACGGCTGGCCGCAGGGCCCCGAGTGCTGGATCGTCGCCTGCGACTACGTCTCCGGCAAGCGGGTCGTCTTCGGCGCCGATGATTCGCCGGAGGCATTGTTGCCCGAGGCGGTGGGGGCGTCATGCGCCATACCGGGCTTCTTCCAGCCGCAGCGGATCGACGGGCGGCTCTACGTGGACGGAGGCGTGGGCTCGCTGGCCAACCTGGACCTCGTCGCCGGCTGCGGGCTCGACCTCGTGATCTGCCTCAACCCGATGTCACACTCGGTGCTGTCGCGCACCTGGTCCCCTGTGGAGCAGCTGAGCCGCGGCTTCGCGCGCCTGGCGGCGTGGCAGCTGCGTCGCGAGGCGGAGCGGGTCCGGCGCTTCGGGACGCCGGTGGTGCTGCTCGAGCCGACCACGGACGACCTGGCCTTGATGGGCTCCAACCTGATGAACGCCAAGCGCTCCCTGGAGGTCGCCCAGCTCGCCTCGGAGACGGTGGCGGTGCAGCTCCGGCAGCTGCTGCTGAGCGGCAAGCTGCCCGCGGCCGCGCAGGACGCGGTGCGCGACCTCGCCGCCGCCGCCTGACCCAGGGTCTTAAGGCAGCGCCTTCAGGAGGTTCGCCATCTCGACGGCGGTCTCCGCGGCCTCCGCCCCCTTGTTGTCCGCGGCGGTGCTGCGGCTCAACGCCTGGGCGCGGTCGTACGTGGTGAGAACGCCGAATGCCACCGGCGTGCCGCTGTCGAGCGCCACGCGCTGAACGCCCGCGGCGCACTGGGTGGCGACATGCTCGAAGTGGGCGGTCTCGCCCTTGATCACGCACCCGAGGCAGATCACGGCGTCGTGGCTGCGGACGAGCTTGGCCGCCGCCAGCGGCAGCTCCAAGGCGCCGGGCACCCAGCACACCGTCAGCTTGCTGTCGTTCACCCCCATGCCGTGCAGCGCCTCGAGCGCGCCGGTCAGCAGTCGCTCCGAAATGTCCTGGTTGTAACGCGACACGGCCACGCCCACCCGCAGTCCCGACGCATCGTGGCTCCCCGACTGGCCCCGTTCACCCACCGCTTAACAACCTCGGTTGACACGACCGCCGGCGGCCCCGATCATCCCCACCCGCAACCCCCCTGGGTGGGTGGCTATGGCGGAGGGTAGTCGGCCGAGGGGTAAGTGCGCAGGCTGCGACTGTCGGTCGGCTAGAGGAGGTGGCCGAGCTTCTCTCTCTTGGTCCGCAGATACCGCTCGTTGTAGCGGTTCGGCGCGATGCGGATGGGGATCTGCTCCACCACCTCGAGCCCGAACCCCTCGAGCCCGTAGAACTTGCGCGGGTTGTTCGTCAGCAGCCGCATCTTGCGCACCCCGAGGTCGTACAGGATCTGGCTGCCGATGCCGTAGTCGCGCTTGTCCGCCGGGTGCCCGAGGGCCTCGTTCGCCTCGACTGTGTCGAGCCCGCCGTCCTGGAGCGCATACGCCCGCAGCTTGTCGAGCAGTCCGATCCCGCGGCCCTCGTGGTGCCGGATGTAGAGCACGGCGCCCGCGCCCTCGGCCGCGATCATGTCGATCGCCTTCGCCAGCTGCGCACCGCAGTCGCAGCGCTGGCTGCCGAAGACATCGCCGGTCACGCATTCCGAGTGACCGCGCACCAGCAGCGGCTCATCGCCGTCCAGTTCGCCCAGAGTGAGGGCGAGGTGGTGCTCGTGCGTGACCAGGTCCTCGTAGTCATGCGCCAGCCATTCGCGGCCGTCGATCGGAATCCGCGCCGTCGCCCGCCGCTCCACCAGCTTCTCGTTGCGCCGGCGGTAGGCGATCAGGTCCTTGATCGCGATGATCTTGATGTCGTGCTGAGCCGCGAAGGCCTCGAGGTCCGGCAGGCGCGCCATGGTGCCGTCGTCCTTCATGACCTCGCAGATCACGCCGGCCGGATACAGGCCTGCCATCCGGGCCAGGTCGACCGCGGCCTCCGTCTGACCAGCCCGCGTGAGAACACCGCCTTTCGCGGCGCGCAGCGGGAAGGTGTGCCCTGGCTTGGCAAAGTCGGCCGGCTTGGCGTCGGGGTTCAACACGTGGCGGATCGTTGCGGCACGGTCATAGGCGGAGATGCCGGTCGTGACCAGCTGCCGGGCCTCGATGGATACGTGGAACGCCGTGCCCAGCCGGCTGGTGTTGCGCTGCACCATCGGCTCGATGCCGAGCTCGTCGAGGCGCTCGCCGATGATCGGCAGGCATACCAGCCCTCCGGCGTGCCGCGACATGAACGTGATCTGCTCCGGCGTGACCTTCTCAGCCGCCACCGCGAGGTCGCCCTCGTTCTCGCGATCCTCGTCGTCGACGATGATCACGAACTTGCCTGAGCGGTAGTCGTCGACCGCCTCGGGGATGGTGGCTAGGGGCATGGGCCTATTTAACGCTTTCCGATACTGACGCGTACCAAACGCTCGACATAGCGCGCGAGCACATCCACCTCAAGGTTTACGACGGTGCCCGGCCGGTATTCCCCGGCGATCGTGTGCTCCAGGGTGTGAGGGATCAGGGCGACGGTGAAGCGATCCGCGTCGACGCCGGTGATCGTGAGGCTCACGCCGTCGATCGCGATCGAGCCTTTCTCGGCCGCGAGGCCGGCCAGGTCGGCTGGGAGGGCGACCGTGATCTCGCGGCCCAGGCCGACATCGCGCACCTCGCGGACGGCGGCGGTCGCGTCGACGTGGCCCAGCACGAGGTGGCCGTCCAGCCGCTGACCCGCTGTGAGCGGCAGCTCGAGGTTCACCCGGTCGCCCGCGCGCAGGCTGCCGAGGTTGGTGCGGCGCCGCGTCTCGTCGACCGCTTGGACGCGGAACTCGGGCGCGGCGACGGCGATCGCCGTGAGGCAGGCGCCGTTGATGCTGACGCTGCCCCCGACATCGAGCCGCTCCGCGATGCTCGGGGCCGCGATCGCAAGGTCCTGGTCCGCCTCCCGGACCAGGCCGACCGCGCTAACTATCCCGGTGAACATCTGCTTCGATCAGGATGTCAGGCCCAAGCCTCCGAGTGGTCAGCTCGCCCAGCTGAAGGGCCTGCGGCATTCGTTCGGCACCCACGATCAGCCTGGGCGCGACGTAGGCCGCCACCCTGTCGGCGTGAGCGGCAAATGAGGCGTGCACCGTCGCGCCACCCTCCACCAAGAGGCTGAGGATCCCGCGCGAACCGAGCGTGTCCAGCACGATCTCGGGGGCTGTGCCGACCGCCAGCACCTCGGCGCCGGCGTTCTCCAACGCCTGACGCCGTCCGACGTCTGGCTCCGGCTCGCAGAAGATCGTGGCCGGCAGCACGGCCGCCGCCGGCGGGGTGCGCAGCGATCGGTCCAGCACCACGCGCGCTGGATTGCGCGCGTGGGACTTGTTCTCGAGACGCGTTGTCAGCCGTGGGTCGTCTGCCAAGACTGTGTTGACGCCGACCAGGATCGCGTCGTGGGCGTGGCGAAGCGTGTGCGCGTGCTCGCGCGCCTCCGGCCCGGAGATCCAACGCGAATCGCCCGACGCGGTCGTGGTTCGGCCGTCGAGGCTCATCGCCCACTTCAGAGTCACGAACGGGCGCCCGGTCGTCCGCTGCTTCACGTAGAAGGCGTTCAGCTCCATGGCTCGGTCTTCGAGCACACCGGTGATCACCTCGACGCCGGAGGCTGTGAGCGAATCCAGGCCGCGCGCGCGCGCGCGCGCGTCCGGATCGACCATCGCGACGACGACGGTCCGGATGCCCGCGTTGATGATCGCGTCCGTGCAGGGCGACGTGTGAGCGCCCTTGAAGGAATGGGGCTCGAGTGAGACGTACATCGTCGCGCCGCGGGCTCGCTCACCAGCCGCTTGAAGAGCCGCCACTTCCGCGTGCGGCTCGCCCGCGCGGAGATGAAAGCCTTCGCCGACGACGTTGCCAGCGTGGTCGACGATGACCGCGCCCACCATCGGGTTGGGACTGGTCCCGAAGTCCGCCCGGGCGGCCAGCTCGAGAGCGCGCGACATCCAGCGCTCATGCTCGAGCTGGCCGGCCACAGCCTAAGTCTGGGGCGTGCTCACGCCCTCGTGCGGATCTGCTGGAAGCAGTCGGCGCAGTACACAGGCCGGCCCTGAGTGGGCAGGAAGGGAACTTCGGAGACGGTGCCGCAGATCGCGCACGTCACCGCGTGCATGGTGCGCGCGCGCGTCACTGCCCGGCCTTCGCGGCGCAGCGCGCGACATTCGGGGCAGCGGCCGGGCTCGTTGAGGAGCCCTTTTGTCTCATAGAACTCCTGCTCACCTGCGGTAAAGGTGAATTCGATGCCGCAGTCGCGGCACGTCAATGTCTTGTCGGCGAAGCTCACCGGTTCCTCCTTGAAACGTTGCTGGGATCCCTGGGCTTTCCGGCGTTCGCCTCGCCCGGCATGGGAGCCGGAGCAGGAGTATATCAGGGGCTTGGAGCGTGCCGATAACCAACCGCGCACACTGTGCGCGGCGGTGTCGGACAACCGAACAGGTCTATTAGAAGATCTCGACCGAAAACAGATAATGGATCCCCGCCATTTCCTGGCGGTCCTCAGTCGCTGAGGAGTGAGTTATAAGTGGACAAGCCCTCGGCCGATTAGTACCGCTCAGCTCAAAGCATTGCTGCTCTTACACCTGCGGCCTATCAACCTGGTGGTCTACCAGGGGCCTTACCCGGTTACCCGGTGGGAGACCTAATCTTGAAGTGGGCTTCGCACTTAGATGCTTTCAGCGCTTATCCCAACCGGACATGGCTACCTGGCGCTGCCGCTGGCGCGACAACCAGTACACTAGCGGTCCGTTCAACCCGGTCCTCTCGTACTAGGGTCAACCCT
>DASUWK010000052.1:0-3137 GCA_036378435.1 Candidatus Dormiibacterota bacterium
CCGAAGCCGCGCTGCGCGACTACCAGCAGCAGCTGGAGCGCGCGTTCACGGAGACCCGCGAGGCAAACGAACTCCCGCCGCAGCCCGGCACCGTGCTGCCGCGCGAATCCGAGGAGCGCCCGGTCAACCACCGGGCGACGCGGACCGCGATCACCACCGACGCGGTCAAGCAGGTCATCGAGACCCAGCTGAGCGTGCCCGACGGCTTCACCGTGCACCCGCGGCTCAAGCCGCAGCTGGAACGCCGCGCCGCGATGATCGAGGACGACAGCATCGACTGGGCCACCGGCGAGTTGCTCGCCTTCGGCTCGCTGCTGCAGGACGGCCGCCCGGTGCGGCTGGTCGGCCAGGACAGCCGCCGCGGCACGTTCGGCCAGCGGCACGCGGTGCTCGTCGACCGGCGCACTGGCGCCGAGTACACCCCGCTCAGGAAGCTGGACAACGGCGAGGCGCGGTTCCTGATCTACGACTCCCTGCTGTCTGAGTTCGCCGCGATGGGCTTCGAGTACGGCTACTCCGTGGCCCGCCCTGAGGCGCTCGTGCTGTGGGAGGCGCAGTTCGGCGACTTCATGAACGGCGGCCAGACGATCATCGACGAGTTCATCAGCTCCGGCGAGCAGAAGTGGGGCCAGCGCTCCGGCGTCGTGCTGCTGCTGCCGCACGGCTACGAGGGCCAGGGCCCGGACCACTCCTCCGCCCGGGTGGAGCGGTTCCTGTCCCTGTGCGCCGAGGACAACATGACGGTCGCGATGCCGTCCACCCCGGCCAGCTACTTCCACCTGCTGCGCTGGCAGGGGCTGTCCGGCAGGCACAAGCCGCTGATCGTGTTCACGCCGAAGTCGATGCTGCGGCTGAAGGCCGCGACCTCCGCGGTCGCCGACTTCACGTCCGGCTCGTTCGAGCCGCTCATCGGCGAGCCGCCGGAGTTCGACGGCAGCGGCGTGCGCCGGGTAGTGCTGTGCACCGGCAAGGTGTACTACGACCTGGCCGACCGCCAGGCGAAGGTGAACGCGACCAGCACCGCCATCGTCCGCTTCGAGCGGCTCTACCCGATCCCGCACGACGAGCTGCGCGCCGAGCTGTCCCGGTACCCGGGCGACGCCGAGCTGGTCTGGGTGCAGGAGGAGCCGTCCAACATGGGCGCCTGGCCGCGGATGGCGCTGCGGCTGCCTGAGCTGCTCGGCCGGCCGCTGTCCCTGATCTCCCTGCCAGCGAGCTCGGCGCCCGCGCCGGGCTCGGCCAAGGTGCACGCGGCCTCGCACCGCGAGCTGATCGAGACTGCTATCCCTCCAGATGGGGGGCAATCGGCCCCCCGTACGCCCCAGACACCGTAGAGCTAGCGATGTACTTCACCGACGCCGGAATCGAGGAACTCGACGACCGTCGCGGCGACGAGCAGGTCAGCATGTCCTGGCTCGCGGAGCGCCTGCGAGACTTCGTGGACCTCAACCCGGAGTTCGAGACGGCGGTGGACCGGCTCGCGTCCTGGCTGGCACGCCGGGACCCCGATGCCGACTCCGAGCCGGACGGCGACGACTCCGAAGACGAGGAATAAGAGCAAAACCTTCATTCGGAACGGCCTCGTGGTGCCTTCCAGGCGTCCCGCAAACGCGATACATCTTGACTTCCCAGGTCTGCGACATATCGTATGGGGAGACAGTGGTAGCGCCTGGGAGGACCTGTCATGCCGCACTGGACCGTTGACGCGCCAGCGAGCCTCGACTTCGATGCGGTGACCGCGCTGCGGGTGCGGCTGATCGCCGGGTCGGTCGCGGTGATAGCCACCGACGACAGGCCGTCGGTGGTGGTCAGCGATATCAGCGGGCGGCCGCTGCAGATCGGCCACGAAGACGGCACGCTCACGATCGCCTATGACTACGAGAAGCTCTCCTGGGAACGGCTGCTCGACTGGCTGAACCCGGTGCGCGACACCGCCGCGGTCACCGTGGCGGTGCCGGCCGGCTGCCCGGTCCAGCTAGGCGTTGTCAGCGCCTCGGCGGTCGTCTGCGGGCTCAGCGCCGGCGCGTCGGTCAAGGGCGTGTCCGGCGAGATAACGCTCGACGGCGTGACTGGCGACGTGCAGGCCGAGACCGTGTCCGGCGCCCTGGAAGGACGGGACCTGGACGGCGCGGTCCGCTTCAAGTCGGTGTCGGGTGGCCTGACGCTGGCCGACGGCTCGCTCGCCCTGCTCGAGGCGGAGAACGTGAGCGGGCAGATCTCCGCGGACGTCACGCTGGCGGACGACGGCGACGTGCGGATCAGCACGATCTCCGGTGACGTCACCGTGCGCCTGCCGGCCGACAGCGACGCCGCGGTCCGGCTGCGCTCGACCGGGGGGAACGTTCGCAGCGAATTCGATTCATTGCGCGCCGCCACGCCGTATTGGTCACATACCGTAAGCGGTAACGTAGGCGACGGATCAGGGAATGTATCTGTAACCAGCGTGTCAGGCGCTGTCACGCTGCTGCGGCGCTCCCAGCGCCGTACTACCCCGCGTACGGAAACACCTCGCGCGGAGGCCGGAATGGAGAGCGAGACCCGATGAGCCCGGTATTCCGTCATGGCCGGCTGCGGCTGTACCTGCTGCGACTGCTCGACGAGGAGCCGAGGCACGGCTACGAGGTCATCCGACTGCTGCGCGATCGGTTCATGGGCGTTTACGCCCCATCGCCAGGCACGATCTACCCGAGGCTGGCCAGGCTGGAGGAAGAAGGCCTGGTCACCCACGACGAAGAGAACGGCCGCAAGGTTTACCGGATCACCGAGGCGGGCCGCGAGGAACTGCGCAACCGCGGCGACGAGCTCGACGAGCTCGAGGAGGAGCTGTCGGCGTCGGTCAGCGACATCGTCCGCGAGGTGCGCGAGGACGTCAGGGAGACCGTCCGGAACCTGCGCGAGGAGCTGACCTGGGCCGCCAGGGAGATGCGCCGGACCGAGCGGGAAACCCGCGAGGACGCGGCCCCCAGCGCCCGTGAGCAGGCCAGGGAGGCCAAGGACGCCGCGCGCGACCAGGCCAGAGACGCCAAGGAAGCCGCGCGCGAGCAGGCGAGGCACGCCAAGGACGCCGCATGGGCGCAGGCCCGCCAGGTCCGCGACACGGCGCGCCAGGCGCGCGACCAGGCCAAGCAGGCGCGTGA
>DASUWK010000053.1:0-19887 GCA_036378435.1 Candidatus Dormiibacterota bacterium
GGTGCGAGCCTGGTCGGCGATCGCGCGGGTGATGGCCTGCCGGATCCACCACGTCGCGTAGGTGGAGAACTTGTAGCCCTTGTGGTAGTCGAACTTCTCGACCGCCCGGATCAGGCCCATGTTCCCTTCCTGGATCAGGTCGAGGAACGACATGCCCCGGCCGATGTACTTCTTTGCGATCGAGACGACCAGGCGGAGGTTGGCCTCGGTCAGCCGCTGCTTGGCCTCCATGTCGCCCGCCTCGATCCGCTTGGCGAGGTCGACCTCGTCCTGCGCCGTGAGCAGGGAGACGCGCCCGATCTCCTTGAGGTACATGCGGACCGGGTCGTCCAGCGAGACCGAGTCCATCATCTCGATGTCCATCAGCAGCTCGTCGTCGATCTGCTCGACTTCTTCGAAGTCCTTCTCGCCGTCGGTGACCTCGACGCCCATCTCTTTGAAGGCGGCGAAGATGCGGAAGATCTGGTCCGGCTCGGCGTCGATCTCGGGGAAGGCTTCGAGGATGTCGTCCGGGGAGAGGTAGCCCTGCTCCTTGCCCTTGACGATCAGCTGCTCGGCGACGACAACCAGTTCGTCCTCGAGCTTCGTCTCGATTGCCTTCGCCAACCCCTATTAACCCCTCTTACTGAGCTGTTGGTAGTCCGTCATCAGCCGCGCGGCCCGTTCGAGGTCCCCCGTCCTCTCAGCCTCGGCAAGGTCGCTGATTATGCCTTTTCGCCGCCGTTCGTCCGCGCGCACTTGTGCGCGCCTGATCAATGCTTCCACCACTTCGTCTTCATCAAATCCAGGGGGCGGGCTGGCCCAGGCCTGACGCAGCAGGTCCTGCTCCCACCTTTCGAACTCCGGCACGCGATCCTGAAGCTCGCTCACGCCCCCCTTGTCGAGGGCATCCCACATTTTGCCGAAGGTTGCCCGAACGTCCTCGGGCAGGTCCTCCGGAGCGATCCGAGATTTGATCTCCAAGGCCAGCTCGGGCCGGGCCGCCATCACCTGCAGCAGCTGCTTCTCGACTGTGCCCTTGGGCGTGCCCGGCTTGGGACCCGGCGGCGCCGGCGTGCCGGGAGCCGGTGCCGGCCGGCGCCCGTCGATCAGGCGGCCGTCCACACCCAGCCAGCGCGCGCTGAGGTCGCCATACGTGGCGCGCAGAGCCGCGTCCGGGATGCGGCCCAGGATGGCCCGCACCCGCTGCAGCGCGACCTCGAGATCGTGCGGTTTGGAGGTGTTGAGGCCAGCGATCGCGTCCTGGAGCCGGAACTCCCAACCCGCGGGCGCCGCGTCGACCGCCGCCGTCCAGCGCGCTTCCGACTCGTCTCCCGCCGCGCGGAGGAAATCGTCGGGGTCCTTAGCGCCGTCCAGCTGCACGACCCGCGTCCTCAGCCCGCCTGCGCTTGCGGTCTCCACGGCCTTGAACGCAGCCTGCTTCCCCGCTGTATCGCCGTCGAAAGCCAGGACGGCCTCGTCGGTGAAGCGCTTCAAGAGCTTCACCTGGTCGTCGGTCAGGGCGGTGCCGGAGCTCGCGACGGCGTTGGTGACGCCGCGCTGGTGACCGGTGATGACGTCGAACTGGCCCTCCATCAGCACCGCGTGCCCGGCCTTGCCAATCTCCTCGCGAGCCATGTCGAGGGCGAAGAGCACGCGGCCCTTGTGATAGGCCGGCGTCTCCGGCGTGTTGACGTACTTTCGGACCTCGTCCGCGCGCACCGTGCGGCCCGTGAACGCGACCGTCTGGCCGCGCTCGTCGCGGATCGGGATCAGCAGGCGCTCCTGGAAGAAGTCGCGACCGTCGCGGCGCAAGAGCCCGGCGGCGATCGCGTCGGCGATCGGCTTCTGCCGGCTGCGCAGGTAGTCGGCGAAGCTCTTTCCCGCCGGCGCATACCCGAGCTGGAAGCGCTTGGCCGTCTCGGTCGTGACGGCTCGGTCGGAAAGGACCTGGCGGCCCGGCTCACCGGCCGGCAGCTCGTGGAGAACGTACTCGTAGTACTGCGCGGCCAGCTTGTTGAGGTCGAGGATGCGGCGCCGGCGGTGTGCGGCCTCGACCGCGCGCGGGTCCTGCTGCTGGAGCTCGACGCCGGCGCGCTCGGCCAGGATGCGCAGGGCGTCACGAAACTCGACCTTCTCGAGCTTCTCGATGAAATCGAAGACGTCGCCGCCCTCCTGGCAGCCGAAGCAGTACCACGACTGCATCTGCTGGTTGACCTTGAACGAGGGCGTTTTCTCGTCGTGAAAGGGGCAGAGTCCCCAGAGGTCGCGGCCGCGCTTGCTGAGCCGGACATGATCGGAGACGACGTCGACGACGTCAACGCGGGAGCGAACCTGTTGGACGGCGTCGTCCCCGGAGGGAGGCACTGGCGAACTGTACGCTCGCCGGCCGGAAACCGCCGGGCTTTACCGGCGGGGTTTGCGCAAGGGCCCGCGGCCGGCCCCGGGCCGGATCCGGCGCTTCCGAAAGGGCCCGCGGCCGGCCGCGGGGCGGCTGGGCTTACGCTGCCGGTGGTGGCTGAGAGCGAGCTGACCCAAGCCCTCACCCTGAGCAAGTCGGGCGACGGGTTCGCAGGTGTCGCGCCGAAGTGGCGGGGTCCGTACCTGTTCGGAGGCTTCATCGTCGGCCAGGCGGTCTTCGCGGCCGGCCTGACGGTCCCGCGCGACCGCCGCATCCACTCTCTTCACGCCTACTTCCTGCTGCCTGCCCTTGCCGAGCGCCCGCTCTGCCATCGCGTCGAGACGGTTCGCGACGGCCGGACATTCTCCCAGCGCTCGCTGCAGGTCGAGCAGGAGGGCCAGGTCATCTTCACGATGCTGTGCTCGTTCACAGCGGCTCCCGCGGAGACGGTTTTCGAGCAGCCCTTCGATCCCAGCATCCCCGACCCGGAAGGCATGCCGGCCGAACGAGCGCGGGGCGGTTGGGACGTGGTCCGGCTCGACCCGGGCGCCGCATCCAGCAGGCGCGCCTGGTTTCGAGTGACCGAGGACGCTCCGGACGACCCTCTCCTCAACGACGCGATGCTCGGCTTCTTCAGCGACATGACGGGCATGGGCGGTCATCCCATCCCGCTGCCCAACGTGAATGACTGGGTGAGCCTTGACCACGCGGTCTGGTTCCACCGCCCACTGCGCATCGGCGACTGGCTGTACTACGAGACGCAAACGCTGGTCGCGGCGGAGAAGCGAGCCACGATCCGCGCGACGATCCACGGCCCCGACCGGCGCCTCGGCCTGTCCATGACCCAGGAGGCGCTGCTCAGGCGAGGCTAGCTGTAGGTCACCGTCCCGCTGAAGGTGGCGCCGTTGACCACCACCTGGTACGCGGTGCCGGCGGTGAGCTGGTCCTTGGTCTGCTGGCTGTAGAGAGCGCCCAAGGTGAAGACAACCTCGGTGGGCGTGAACTGCGCGACGACGATGTCGAAGCAGTCCGTCTCGCCGATGCTGGGGTTGTACCGCCCGGCCGACCAGTTGCCGGACGGGACGGCGATGTAGAGGCTGGTGCCGAAGTCGTAGCCCATGTCATCGCTGACGACCGGGCAGCCACCCTGGCCGGAGGGGTGGCCGGACGGGTCCGCCGGGGGCTGTGAGCCGAGGCTCTGCCCCGAGACGATGATCATCGGGTTGGGGGCGCCGCCGCGGAAGGCAACGCCGGTGATCGTCGGGCTCGAGCCGCCGCTGGGGGATGTCCCACCGGGACCGGCAGAGGGCAGGTAGATCGTCTGGGTCAACGTGATCGTCGGGCCGCCCTTGATCGCATAGCTCGCGTCGACGGTGAGGGGCTGATCCTGCGAGGCCGCCTGCTGACGGTGGCCGGTCAGGTGGGGCGCCTCTCCTTGTTGAACGCCGCCCTGCACGGTCGCGACGTCCACGCCGCCCTGGGTCACCGCCATCGACAGCGTCCCGTCGGCCGGCGCCGGCATCAGGTCAGGGGACAACGGCGTGAGCTGTCCCGCCGGGAGCACCCACTCCCAGTTGATGTCGTCCATGGCCTCGTCGAGGTACCTGTCCTCCGCTGTGTACGGGTACTCGGTCCTGCGCTCGGCGACGAAAGTGACCTCGCCCGTCTGGGTGGTGCCTGGAGTTTCCGAGGCCGGGAGCTCGACGGTGTGCTTGCAGCGATCGTTCCACTCCAGCACGCACGTGATCTGATCGACGTCCCGGTCGACGAAGGATCCACCGGCAGGGTCGCTCGGCGGGCGGCAGTAATCGGCGGAGCTGCCTGTATAGCCCGAGACCGTATGCAGCGACCACGGCGGGGCGCCAATAGCCTCGACCTCGCTCCCGTCGTTGATCACCCGGATGCCTTCGGTTTCAGACGAAGCTGGAAAGGCAGAGTAGTGGACGGTGCATGGGCCGTAGAGGGGGTTGTTCAGCGTCCCTTGCCCGGTGCCGCTCAGGTGATCGACGCGGGACGAGTCCTGCACCAGGTAGCCCGAGCCGATCTGGTACGTCGCAACCTCCTGCCAGCGGTAGACGGCGTCCGTCCAGATCTGCGACCCCGGCGACTGACGATGCACATGGACCGATCCCCAAAAGCGGACATGGACATAGTCGCTCGTCGTCACGTGCGCTTGTGTGCTGCCGCACGACCCGCAGTTCGTGGTCATCAGCAGTAGACCCGCGGCGACAAGCCAGCGCCCCAAAGTGGCGAGACGATAGCACCGGTCAGGCGGTGCGGGCAGGGCCTCCTTTAGATGCCCTGGCGGTCCCGCCAGGCGCGGATCCAGCCGGCATGCTCAGCCTCGTGCGCGCTGACCAGCCCGGCTTCTCCGTACAGGGCCTCGTCAAGGCCGCGGTCGCCCGCGGCTGCGATGGCGTCCAGCAGGCGCCGGCGCGACGCCTCCCACTCCCAGTGCGCCTGGGCTGCGCCGAGGCCACGGCGAAGCTCGTAACCGAGGTCGTTGTACGCGGCGTCCTGGGCGTCGGACATCCGAAACGCGGATTCGTGCCCGGCCGAGATCCGCTCGACTTCGCTCGCCCGCGCGTCGTCCCAGAGCGCGATGTGCAGCAGGTGGTCCTTGACCGACCAGCCGTCGAGCGAGGGCTCGGACATCTGCTCGTCGGTCAGGCCCTCGAGCGCGGCGGACATCTCTGCCCGCATCCGACCGTAGTGCGCGAGCAGATCGTCACGAGCCTGGCTCACTTCGTGCCCGCGCCCGCCTCGGCAACCACCGCCTGTGCCGCGGCCAGCCGTGCCACCGGCACCCGGAACGGGCTGCAGGAGACGTAGTCCAGCCCCAGCTCGTGGCAGAGCCGGATCGAGTCCGGGTCGCCGCCGTGCTCGCCGCAGATCCCGACCTCCAGCCCGGGGCGCGCCGCGCGGCCCTCCCGCACAGCGAGCTCCATGAGCCGGCCTACACCGCCGCGATCGATGCTCTCGAACGGATTGACCGGGAGGATCTTCCGCTCCAGGTACCGGACGATGAACTTCCCCTCGGCGTCGTCGCGCGAGTAGCCGAAGGTCGTCTGGGTGAGGTCGTTGGTGCCGAAGGAGAAGAACTCGGCCGACCTGGCGATCTCGCCGGCTGTGAGAGCGGCCCGCGGGACCTCGATCATGGTGCCGAACTTGTAGTCGACCTCGATTCCCCTCTCTTCCTGCACCTGGCGGGCGACGGGCACCAGCTCGGCCTTCACGGCATCCAGCTCGGCGAGGGTCCCGACCAGCGGGATCATGATCTCCGGCCGGGCGTCGACGCCTCGCTGCTTGAGGTCGCAGGCGGCCTCCATGATCGCCCGCACCTGCATGCGCGTGATCTCGGGGAACAGGATCGACAGCCGGCAGCCGCGCAGGCCGAGCATCGGGTTCGCTTCGCGCAGTTGCTCCACGCGGCTGCGCACGTGCTCGAGCTGGGGCAGCTCGGGATCGTCCGGGCTCTTGATCTTGAGCTCGGTGATCCGCACCAGCAGGTCCTCGTAGTTGGGCAGGAACTCGTGCAGCGGCGGGTCGATGAGCCGGATCACGACCGGCAGGCCCTGCATCGCCTCGAGGATGCCGTCGAAGTCCGAGCGCTGGATCGGCAGCAGCCGCGACAGGTGCTGCTCGCGCTCCTCGGTGGTGTCGGCCATGATCATCGCCTGGACGATGGGGAGGCGCTCCTCCTCCATGAACATGTGCTCCGTCCGGCAGAGGCCGATGCCCTGGGCGCCGTTCTCACGGGCCTTGATCGCGTCGCGCGGGTAGTCGGCGTTCGCCCAGACCTCCAGGCGGCGGATGCCGTCCGCCCAGCCGAGCAGCGTCAGGAGCTTGGCGGAGGGCTCGGGTGCAATGGTCGGCACGCGGCCCAGGAAGACGTTGCCGCTGGTGCCGTCGACCGTGATCTCCTGCCCCTGCTCCACCCGGGTGCCGTTGGCGCGGAACCAGCCCTCCTTGACATTGACCTCGATAGCGCTGGCGCCGACGACGCAGGGACGGCCCATGCCGCGCGCGACCAGGGCCGCGTGCGATGCGGTGCCGCCGGTCGACGTCAGGATGCCGCGCGCCGCCACCATCCCGTGGACGTCGTTCGGGTTGGTCTCGACGCGGACGAGGATCACGTCGCGGCCCTGCTGGCCCCACTCCTCGGCGGTGTCCGCGTCAAACACGGCCTGGCCGACGGCAGCGCCTGGTGACGCAGGCACGCCCTTGCCGATCGGCGGCTCCTTCGCGTGCGCGTCATCGACACGCGGGTGCAGCAGCTGCTCGATCTGACGCGGCTCGACGCGCGCGACCGCCTCAGGCTGGGTGATCAAGTCCTCCCCCACCATGTCCACGGCGATGTTCACCGCCGCCTCGCCGGTGCGCTTCGCGTTGCGCGTCTGCAGCATGTAGAGCCGGCCGCGCTCGATCGTGAACTCGAGGTCCTGGACGTCTCGATAGTGCCGCTCGAGTTGCCCGGCGTAGTCGACGAACTGCTGGTAGACCTCGGGCATGTGGCCCTTCAGCGCAGAGACCGGCTCCGTCTCGCGGATGCCGGCGACGACGTCCTCGCCTTGGGCGTTGGCGAGATAGTCCCCGTAGAGCTCCTTGACGCCGTTGATCGGATTGCGCGTGAACGCGACGCCGGTGCCCGAGCTGTCCCCCATGTTCCCGAAGACCATCGTCTGGACGTTCACCGCCGTGCCGAGGTCGTCGGGGATCTTCTCCTGCTTGCGGTAGGTGATCGCGCGCGGCGTGTTCCACGACTCGAACACCGCCTGGATCGCCTGCCGCATCTGCTCGACCGGGTCCTCCGGGAACTGCTCACCGGTGTGCTGCCGGTAGATCTCCTGGTATGTCGTGACCAGCCGCCGCAGGTGGTCGGGACTCAGCTCGGGATCCGTCTTGACTCCCGCCTCGCGCTTCGCCTCGCTGAGCGCCTCCTCGAAGAGGTCGCCGTCGATGCCGCGGACGATGCGACCGAACATCTGGATGAAGCGCCGGTAGGCATCCAGCGAGAAGCGCTCGTCGCCCGTCCGCGCCTTGAGGCCCTCGAGGGTGTCCGGGTTCAGCCCGAGGTTGAGGACGGTGTCCATCATCCCCGGCATCGAGAACTTCGCCCCCGAGCGCACGCTGACCAACAGCGGGTTCTCGCGACCGCCGAGCTTCTTGCCGGCGCGCTCCTCCACCCACTTCAGCGCCTCCAGCGCCTGCTCCCACATGCCGTCGGGGAAGCCGCGCTCGCCTGAGTAGTAGGCCCGGCAGGCCTCCGTGGTGATCGTGAAGCCGGGCGGAACCGGCATGCCCGCCCGCGTCATCTCGGCCGCGCCCGCGCCCTTGCCGCCGAGGAGGTCGCGCATCTCGCCCGAGCCTTCCGTGAACAGATACACCCACTTGTGGTTTGAGTCAGTCACAAGAGGATTCTCGCTCGGCTGCTCACCCTGCCGCTTTCAGTGGTTTGGCCTCGTTCGCGATGTCGGTGATGGCGTCGACGACGACGCTCCAAGCGTGGTTCGGGAGGTTGTGGCCCATCCGTTCGATGATCAGCAGGCGAGCGTTCGGGATGGCCCTGGCGGTCCGCCGCCCGTTCTCCACCGGCACCAGCGGATCGTCGGCGCCGTGGATGACGAGGACGGGGACCGCGAGCGAGCGCAGCCGCGACCTGCGCGAAGGCGCCCGCATGATGGCGGCCAGCTGGCGCACCGCGCCCGCGGGATGCAGCGAGCGATCGACCATCGCCTCGGCCATCTTCAGCTCCAGGGCTTCGTCGATCGGGTTGCCGCCCGCCAGGAAGCGCCTGACCTCGAGCTGGCGGCGAATGCCGGCTTGCCGGTCCCGCGGGCGCGGCTTGAGCAGGACGCCGATTCCGGCCAGCGGTGGACGCACCTGGTCGCGCCCGCCGACACCCGACATGATCGAGGTCAGGCTGAGGACGCGGCTGGGATGGTTGATCGCCACCAGCTGCGCGATCATGCCGCCCATCGAGGCGCCGACCACGTGGGCGCGGTCGATGCCGAGCTGGTCGAGCAGCCCGACCGCATCCGCGGCCATGTCGTCCAGCGAGTACGGCGCGCCCTGCAGGCGCAGGACCAGTCGCGCGATCGATGGGTTGCCGAGGTCGTCCAGGTGGGTGGAGAGGCCGATGTCCCGATTGTCGAACCGGATGACGTAGAAGCCCCGCTCGGCGAGCATCTCGCAGAGGCGGACCGGCCAGGCGGTCATCTGCGTGGCCAGCCCCATGATCAGCAGGACGGGCTCGCCCGCCGGATCTCCGAAGGTGTCGTACTCCAGCTCGAGGTGGCCGACCGCCGCCTTCACGCCGAGAAGCGCTCCTGCAGCCTTTCAGCGAGCTCGGCCACGGGCACGCGCTCCTGCTCCATCGAGTCGCGCTCGCGGATCGTGACGGCCTTGTCCTCGAGGGTGTCGAAGTCGATGGTGACGCAGTAGGGCGTGCCGATTTCGTCCTGCCGCCGGTAGCGGCGGCCGATGTGCCCGCCGGTCTGGTCGTACTCAACGCGAAAATGCGGCCGCAGCTGCGCCTGCACGTCGCGCGCGACGCTGATCAGCTCGTCCTTCTTGGACAGGGGCACTACGGCCACCTGCACCGGCGCCACGTCCTTGTGGAACCGCAGCACCACGCGCGTCTCTCCCTTCACCTCGTCCTCGTCATATGCGTCCAGCAGGAGCGTGATCATGATCCGGTCGACACCGACGGCCGGCTCGATGACCCAGGGAAGATAGCGCTCGTTGGTCTCCGGGTCCAGATAGGAAAGGTCCTCGCCCGAAAACTCCTGGTGGCGGCGCAGGTCGTAGTCCGTGCGGTTGGCGACGCCTTCCAGCTCGCCCCAACCGAAGGGGAACCTGTACTCGATGTCGGTCGTCGCCTTGGAGTAATGGGACAGCGCTTCCTTGGGATGGTCGTAGAAGCGGAGGTTGTCGGCGCGCACGCCGAGCACGTCCGTGTACCAGCGCATCCTCGCCTGGCGCCAGTGGTCGTGCCACGCCTCGTCTTCGTTGGGCTTGACGAAGAACTCGACTTCCATCAGGTCGAACTCGCGGAGCCGGAAGATGAAGTTGCCCGGTGAGATCTCGTTGCGGAAAGCCTTGCCGTTCTGGGCGATGCCGAACGGCACGCGAACCCGCATCGAATTGATCACGTTCTTGAAGTCGACGAACATGCCCTGCGCTGTCTCCGGGCGGAGGTAGACCTGCGCCGCGGAATCCTCGACCGGTCCGACGTGCGTCTTGAACATGAGGTTGAACTGGCGGGGCTCGGTGAACGGGCCTTTGCCACAGTTGGGGCAGGCGGCTTTCGTGTCGATGTGATCGGCGCGAAACCGCTCGTGGCAGTTGGTGCACTCGACCAGCGGGTCTGTGAAGGTCTGCACGTGGCCGGAAGCCTCCCAGACCTTGGGATGCATGATGATCGTCGACTCGAGACCCACGACGTCGTCGCGCAACTCGACGACGTGACGCCACCAAAGGTTGCGGATGTTGCGCCGCAGCGCGACGCCGTAGGGACCGTAGTCGTACAGCGCGTTGATGCCGCCGTAGATCTCGCTTGAGGGATAGACGAAACCGCGGCGCTTGCAGAGCGCCACGACCTTTTCCATCAGCTGCTCAGTTCTTGTATCCGTAGACAATGGCTCCACGCTTGGTCAGGGTTAGGGGATAGGTCAGGGACGCGGGGTCGCCGGTCAGGCGGTAACCCCAGCCTCGCAGATATTGTCGCAAGGCCTCCTCGTGCGGCAGCTCGTAGGCGCGAGCTTCCCAGGCTACGACCTCGGTCCGGTCGAAGACCGCGCCGATCTGCCCAGGCGCCGACTCCGCGTCGAAGGTCGCATCGGCTGCGTGCTCCGCGACCGAATCCAGCTCCGGCGCGTCGAAGCGGCTGGGCGCCGCGGCGGCGAAGACGCCGCCGGCCCGCAGCACCCGGTGCGCTTCCCGAATGGCGTCGAGCGGCTCGTCGAGGTGATAGAGCATGTACATCGCCGCCGCGCCGTCGAAGCTGCCGGCCGCGAAGGGCAGCTGCGCGGCGTCGGCGAGCACCGCCGGGCGCGGCGCCAGCTGCAGCATCGTCCGGGACAGGTCGCAGCCGAACCAGCGGACGGTCGCAGGCATGCCTTGAGCGAGCAGGCCGGTGCCGCAGCCGATGTCCAGCACGGAGCGGCAGCCCTCCGCGGCCAGGCGCTCGGCCACCCGGCCGTGCAGGTCGCCGCCCTTGCGGTAGGCGGCGCCGACGCGCTGGGTCGTCCGCCAGCGCTCAGGGTCGGTGTCGTAGTCGCGCTTGAGAGCCTTCGTCATTCCCCTCCGGCCCTCCGGGCCACCTCTCCGCTGAGCGGGGAGGAGCTAGCCCTCATCTGCCGCAGTAGCCGCAGCGAGTTGAGGCGCCGGTCGAGGTGGTGCTCGAGATGCGCTTCGAGCACCTCTTCGACCTCGGTGAGCAGCTCGGGATCGAGCTTCAGCCGCGCGTAGAGGGCGGTGTCCCGCGCCTGCATGACGCGCAGGACCTTGATGGCCGCGACGGACAGCCGCGACCACGACGGGTCCGCGCACTGGTCGCACAGCAGGCCGCCCGCCGCCGCCGAGAAGACCGCCGGCGCGGGAGGCAGCTCGCGTTCGCAGGACGCGCAGGCATGCAGCTGCGGCGCGAATCCGAGCAGGTCGAGCGCCGCCATCAGGAACCAGGCGGTGGCGCGGCGCGGATCGGCCTCCAGCGCAAGGTCGCGCAGCGCGACCGCGGTCAGCTCGTAGACGCCCTCCAGCGGGTGTCGGTCCTCGGTCACCCGCTCGGCCAGCTCGGCGACGAGCCCCGCGTGGGCCGTGCGCTCGGGGTCGGCCGCGACCCGCGGCCCCGGCATCCGCTCCGCCTGGGCGATGACGTCGAGGCTCCGACCGGCCGCCAGGAGCACGTCGATCCTCGCGAAGAGGTCGAGGGCCGGCGCCAGCCGCGAGGTGCCCTTGCGGACACCTTTGGCGATCGCACCGACCTTGCCGTGGCCGCGCGTCAGCAGCGTGTAGATGCGGTCGGCCTCGCCGTAGTCGAGCTTCTTGAGGACGATCGCCTCATCTCGGTAGGTCGGCAAGGCTCAACAAGTTTGGCGCTCGACCGCCACGTTCGCCGGCGAACGCATGTCTCAACGGAGCGCCTTACCTTGCGTTCGCCGGCGAGCGCAGGTGTTAGCGCGTGGGACTGGGCGTCACTACTCGGCAGGAGGTGTCTTCGAGTCCCGATCGGGCGGGTTCATCCCGAACTCGACCAGCACGGGGTCGGGCCAGGGCTCCTCGGCGGAGACCCTCACGCGCAGGATGCGCTGGCCGTTCACCTGCTCCACCGACCACGTCGCCCGACCGCCCTCGAAGCTGGCGCCGACCTGCGGGATCGAGCCGAGCGCCGAGTACACGTAGCCGCCGACCGAGTCGTACTCCTCCGACTCCTCGATGCCCAAGTTGAGCTTCTCGTTGAGCTCCTCCATCGGGAAGCGGGCGTCGACCAGGGCTTCGCGCTCGCTGATCAGGGTCAGCGGCTCTTCCTCGGCGACGTCG
The DNA here is from genome assembly GCA_036378435.1 of Candidatus Dormiibacterota bacterium. Taxonomy (GTDB): domain Bacteria; phylum Chloroflexota; class Dormibacteria; order Dormibacterales; family Dormibacteraceae; genus DASUWK01. Next base: position 11,924 of record DASUWK010000053.1, read on the forward strand.
TACTCATCGCGGATCTCGCCGACGATCTCCTCGAGCAGGTCCTCGTGGGTGACGATGCCGGCCGTCCCGCCGTACTCGTCGACGACCGCCACCATGTGCGTGTTGGCCTCCTGCATCTCGTGCAGGAGCTCGTCCACCTTCTTGGACTCCGGCACGAACTGGATCGGCCGCAGCAGCTGCTCGATCGTCACGTCGCGCTCACCGCGGGCCGAGCGCAGCAGCACGTCCTTCGCGAGGACCATGCCGACGATGTGGTCGAGGTCGCCCTCGTAGACGGGGATCCGCGAGTGCCCATGGGTGCGGATGAGCTCGACGACGTCCTCGATCTTCGCGTTGCGCTCCACGGCGGTGATGTCGGTTCGCGGCACCATCACCTCGCGGACCAGCTTGTCGCCGATCTCGATGATCCCCGCGATCATCTCGCGCTCCTCCTCCTCGATCACGCCCTGCTCTTCGGAGAACTGGACGATGTGGATGAGCTCTTCCTCTGTGAGATACGGCCCTCGGGCCGCCCGGCCGCCCGTGATCCCGCGCGAGACCAGGGTGATGAACCACAGCACCGGGCGCAGCGCGGTGGCCACGGCGTCGACGGCGCCGGCGGTCGCGAGCGCGACCCGCTCCGCGTTGCGGATGGCCAGCGTCTTGGGCGTCACCTCGGCGAACACCAGCAGGAGCAGCGTCAGCAGGAGGTCGGCAAGGAAAGTGCCGAGCACCCCCCAGCTCTTGGGCAGGTAGCGGATGCCGAGCAAGGTCGTGGCGGCCGACGCGAGGATCAGCGCCAGCGTGTTGATGACGAGGACGGTCGAAAGCATCCGGTTGGGGTCCTCGTGGAGGCGCTGCAGCGTGACCGCGCGCCGGTTGCCGTCCTCGGCGAGGTGCCGGATGCGCAGGCGCCCGACGGAGGTCAGCGCCGTCTCGGTGCCGGATGCGGCGGCGGCGAGGAGCGCGCACAGGACCAGCACGACGACCTCGCCGAAGGTATCGCCAGACACCTCAGGCGGCTATCGGAACAGTTCGCTCACGCTCCTGTTCTCGTGCACGCGCACGATCGCCTCGGCGAGCAGCGGGGCGACGGACAGGATGGTGAGCGGAGGTCCCTGGTTGTCCGCCGGGACCGGGATGGAGTTGGTGACGACAACCTCGTCGATGGGGGCGTCGCGCAGCCGGTTGACGGCGCCGTTGGTCAACACGGCGTGGGTGGCGGCGACGGTGACCGTGCGCGCGCCCAGCTGGCGCAGCACCCGCGACAGGGTGCTGACCGTGCCGCCGGTCGTGATCATGTCCTCGACCACGATGCAGTCCCGATCCGTGACGTCGCCTGACACGGCGAGGGTCTCGGTCTCATCGTCGTGCACGCGGTGCTTGTAGCCGAACGCCAGCGGCGCGCTGAGCAGGCTCGCGATCGCCTCGGCCCGCTTGCCGCCGCCCGCGTCCGGCGCGACGACTGTGACTCGGGGCAGGTCTCTGTGCTGGAGGTGCTCAGCCAGGATCCGGTTGGCGGTCAGGTGGTCGGTCGGCACATCGAAGAAGCCCTCGATGGCTTCCGCGTGGAGGTCGAGCAGCAGCAGGCGGTCGGCGCCGGCCATCGTGATGAAGTTCGCGATCAGCTTGGCGCTGATCGGCTCGCGCGGCTGCGACTTGCGCTCCTTCCGCGCGTAGCCGTAGTACGGGATTACCGCGGTCACGCGACCCGCCGAAGCGCGCCGCAGGGCGTCGAGCAGGATGAATAGCTCCATCAGGCTCTCGTTGACCGGCCGGCACGTCGGCTGCACCACGAACACGTCGTGGCCGCGCATCGAGTCCTGGATCTTGACGTCGATCTCGCCGTCCGGGAACCGGCGCAAGCGCGAGTCGGTCACCTCGACGCCGATCTCACGGGCGATGAGCTCCGCCAGCTCCGGGTTGGCGCTGCCGCAAAGGAGCTTGAGCTCGCCCCAGGGCGACGCCTCTTCGCTCTGGAACTCGACCGCCGAGCCTGGCCTCACGATCACTTGGAGCTCCCTCCTTCCGACTGACTGCGTTTGATCACACGGGCGGGCACGCCGACCGCGGTCGCCCCGGGAGGCACGTCCTTGGTCACCACCGACCCGGCGCCTGTGCGGCTGCCACGGCCCAACCGGACCGGGGCCCTGAGCATCGTGTCAACGCCGACGAAGACGTCGTCCTCGATCACGGTCGGGTTTTTCTTCTCGCCATCGTAGTTGGCGGTGATCGTTCCGGCGGCGATGTTCACGCGCGCTCCGATCACCGCGTCGCCGAGATAGGCGAAGTGCGGCACCGCCGATTCCGGCCCGACGCGAGTGCGGACCAGCTCGGCGAAGCTGCCGACGTGTACGCGCTCGCCGACCTCCGTTCCCGGTCTCAGCTTGCTGAACGGGCCGCAGTCGGAGCCGGCGCCGACGGTGCAGCCTCGCAGCCAGGAGTGCTGAACGGCGCAGTTGTCGCCGATCGCGCTGTCGGCGACGTCGACATGTGGCCCGATGCGGCAGCCGGCGCCGATGCTGGTAGCGCCGCGAAGGATGGTGAAGGGCTCGATCACCGAGTCCTGGCCGATCTCGACGCCCGCCTCGACGAAGCAGGTGTCCGGCGCCACGAAGGTGACGCCGGCGTCCATCAAGCGGCCCTGCAGCGCGCGCTGCATCCAGCGCTCGGCGTCCGCCAGCTCCCGCCGGGTGTTGACCCCGATCGTCTCGCCGTGGTGCGCCTCCTTCTTGATGACGCGCACGGGGCGCAGCCAGCGGAAGATCTCGGTCAGGTAGAACTCGCGGGCGACGTTGTCGTCGCTCAGCCGGGGCAGGGCCTCGACGAGCCGGTCGCCGTCGAAGCAGTAGACGCCCATGTTCGTCTCGTGGATCGACTGCTGGTCCGGTGTGAGGTCCTTGGCCTCGACGATCGTGTCGAGCGTGCCGTCGGCGTTTCGGATGATGCGGCCGTAGCTGGGCGGGCCGTGGTCGATCGCGATCAGCGCGGCCGCCGCCCCCTCCTGAGCCGCGATGACTTCGCGAACCCACTCCGCCGAGATCAATGGCATGTCGCCGTAGAGCGTGATCACGCGCTTCCCGCCCAGGCGCTCCGCCGGCACCTGCTGGAGGGCGTGGCCGGTGCCTCTCTGCTCCCGCTGCCAGACGACCTCGCAGCGGCCCTCGACGTGCGCCGCGACCTCGGCCTGGTGCGGGTTCAGCACGACGACCGGCTGCTCGACGCCCAGCTCGCGGCACAGCGCGAGCGAGTAATCGATCAGAGGACGGCCGGCGACAGGATGGAGGACCTTGGCCAGGCTCGACCGCATGCGCGTGCCGAGACCGGCGGCTAGGATGACGGCCTCCAATGGGATTGCAGCGCTCAGCGCACTGGATTCTACTGGCGGCGGTGCTGGTCCTTGCCGGCTGCGACCTGAATCCGCCTGAGCCGCTCCCCGGCCAGCCGCCGCCGCACCTGATCACGCGGGCTGGGCCGGCTGGCGCCAGCCCCAGCCCGAGCCTGCTCGCCGTCTGGGTCCTGTGGCCGCTGGGAATCAGGGTCCACCAGGCTCCGGGCACCAGCGCCCCCGTCGCCGGCTCGGCCGAGCAGACCACGGAGCTGGACGTCGACGGCAGCCGGGTGGTCGCGGGCAAGACCTGGCTCGAGGTGAGCGCTTCCGACCAGTCCGGCTTGAAGGGCTGGATCCTCGACGATCCCGGCCTGGTCATCCATCAGGCGGTCACGATCAGCATCGACTCGGAGCAGTCCTGGTCGATGGTCTATCCGAGCTCCTGGAACGTCAACCCCGCGAGCGACGTGACCGGGGTGACCACGCTGACCGGCACCGATACGACCATGGCCGTAGACGTCGAGACGCCGACCCCGAAGCCGACGCCGCCCGGCTCCTTCCTCAGCAGCACGCAGATCGAGGTCTACGGGCGGACGACGGTGCTGTCGACGTACAGGCTTGCCGACGGCACGTATGAGTTCGTGACCGGCGTGAAGTGGGACGCCCAGCGGTACTTCACGATCACGTACAAGGAGCCCGCCGCCGCCCAGCCCGACCCCTCGCTGTGCCTGCAGCTCATAACCGGCATCAAGATCACCTGACGGGTTAGGCGCACGCCAATCCGGGCAAACTTCGTCCGATGGACGAGGAGCCCGAAGCACAGCAGCCCGAGATCGACGACGCTTCGGTCGAAGAGCCCGAGGACGAAGACCAGGAGCTGGAGCTGCCCGAAGGGCCGCTCCGCCTGCCCGTCCTGCCGCTCAAGAACACCGTGGTGTTCCCGCGCATCCTGATCCCGCTCGCGGTCGGGCGGCCGCGCTCGCTCAAGCTGCTCGAGGACCTCCCGGCCGGCGACCGACTGCTGGCGGTGGCCACCCAGCTCGACGAGGACACCGACGAGGCGCTCTGGGCCGACATCCACCATGTGGGCACGCTGGTGCGCGTCCAGCACCTGCTCAAGCTGCCTGACGGCACCATCCAGCTGGCCGTACAGGGAATGCGCCGGATCCGGCTCGTCGAGCCGGCGCAGGAGAACCCCTATCTCACCGCGGACCTCGCCGAGTACCCGGAGGCGACCGACGACCTGCCCGAGCTGGAGGTCGAGGCGCTGGTCCGCAGCGTCACCGCGAGCTTCCAGCAGCTCGTCGCGCTCGCCCCGTACCTGCCTGGCGAGCTGCTGGGGGCCGTCCTCAACGTCGACCGCCCGCTGCACCTCGCGTATTTGGTCGCCAACCACATCCGGCTCACCACCGAGCAGCGCCAGGAGCTGCTCGAGCTCGACTCGCCGGCCGCCAAGCTCGAGAAGCTGCTCGGCTGGATGGCGCGCGAGCTCGAGGTCCTCGAGCTCAGCCAGAAGATCCGCAGCCAGGCCGAGGAGCACATGGGCAAGGCTCAGCGGGAGTACTTCCTGCGGGAGCAGCTGAAGGAGATCCAGCGCGAGCTCGGAGAGCTGGACCAGGACCAGGCCGAGCTGGCGGAGCTCCGCGAGCGGATCGAGAAGGCCGGGCTGCCGGCGGAGGCCAAGCGCGAGGCAGAGCGCGAGCTGGTCCGGCTCGAGCGCATCCCCTCGGCGTCCCCCGAGTCGTCGGTCATCCGCACCTACCTCGACCTCTTGGTCTCGCTGCCCTGGACCGTGTCGACAGGGGGCGAGGTCGACGTGGCCAAGGCGCGCGAGATCCTCGACTCCGACCACTACGACCTGGAGAAGGTCAAGCAGCGGATCGTCGAGCACCTGGCGGTGCGGCGGCTCAAGCAGGAGCGCGGAACCGCCGAGTCAGGCCGCGAACCGATCCTCTGCTTCGTCGGGCCGCCGGGCGTCGGCAAGACCTCTCTCGGCCAGTCGATCGCCCGCGCCATGGGCCGCAAGTTCGTGCGCGCCTCGCTGGGCGGGGTGCACGACGAGGCGGAGATTCGCGGGCACCGTCGGACGTACATCGGGGCGATGCCGGGCCGAATCATCCAGGCCATCCGCCGGGCCGAGTCGAACGACCCCGTCTTCATGCTCGACGAGGTCGACAAGATCGGGGCGGACTGGCGCGGCGACCCGTCCTCGGCGCTGCTCGAGGTGCTGGATCCCGAGCAGAACAAGGACTTCCGTGACAACTACCTCGACGTGCCCTTCGACCTCTCCAAGGTGATGTTCATCACGACGGCCAACACGCTCGACACCATCCCGCCGCCCCTGCGCGACCGCATGGAGGTGCTCCAGCTGTCCGGCTACACCGAGGAGGAGAAGCTGCACATCGCGGAGCGCTTCCTCATCCCGAAGCAGCTGATCGCGCATGGGCTCAACCCGGAAGAGGTCTCATTCGACGCGGACTCCATCCGGCTGATCACGCGGGAGTACACGCGGGAGGCCGGCGTCCGCAACCTCGAGCGCGAGATCGCCGGCGTGCTGCGCCGCGCCGCCTCCGAGATCGCGGAGGGGAAGCACGAGACGGCCGTCGCGGTCGACTCAGCCCGCGTCCGGGAGGCGCTCGGCAAGCAGCGCTTCTTCGACGAGTCGGCCGAGCGCATCGACCGCCCGGGCGTGGCGACCGGCCTGGTCTGGACGCCGACCGGCGGCGAGATCGTGTTCGTCGAGGCCGCGCTGACCCCGGGCAAGGGCGAGCTGAGGCTCACCGGCCAGCTCGGCGACGTCATGAAGGAGTCCGCGCAGGCGGCGCTGTCGCTGATCAAGTCGCGGGCCGGAGACTTCGGCCTCGACCGCGAGCTGTTCGAAAAGCACGACGTGCACGTCCACGTCCCGTCCGGCGCGACCCCCAAGGAAGGACCGTCGGCAGGCGTGACCGTGCTGGTCGCGATGACGTCGATCCTGACCGGGCAGATCGCGCGCGACGACCTGGCCATGACGGGCGAGATCACGCTGCGCGGACGAGTGCTGCCGATCGGCGGCGTGAAGGAGAAGGTGCTGGCGGCCCACCGGGCCGGCGTCAAGCGGGTCCTGCTCCCGTCGAAGAACGAGGCCGACCTCGACGACATCCCGCCCGAGCTGCGCGAGGACCTCGAGCTGAAGCTCGTCGAGACCGTCGACCAGGTCCTGCGCGAGGCTCTGCCGGGCCTGTTCAAGCCCCGGTCGACCGGGCGCCAGGCCGCCATCCAACCTCCGCTGCAATAGGGCCCGGTCTGCGGCCGCTCGCGGCCGCATTCGTTTGGTTCGGCCTACCCGCCGGCCTGCTGTCCATCGCCGCCCTTGATATCGAGCGCTTCCTCGGGGTCGGCTACGCGGGGTTCGGGCTGGTGCTGAGCCTGGCCGTTGCGTCAGGCATTGCCGGCAACGTCATCGGAGGCCCGCTCGCAGAGCGGATCGGGACTTCGGCGGGGCTCAGCCGCGGTATCGCCGCGTGGTCGGTGCTGATGCTCGCGGCGGCCGCGACCGGGCAGCCGCTGGTCTTTGCGATTCTCTGGGGTCTCGGCTTCGGCGCCGGTGGCGTGCTGGACACGGTGATGAACGTCTCGGCGACAGCCGCCCTCGGTCCCAGGCCGGGCAGGCTGGCCCGCTTCCACGCCTTCTGGAACTCGGGCGCCCTGGTAAGTGCCGCCGCCGTCGCTCTGCTCCTCGCGCGCGGCGTCAGCTGGCGCTGGCCGCTGGCCGCCATCGCGCTGCTCGGCTTCCCTCTCGCCATCTGGGTGTCGCGGTCGCCGCTGCCCGCCGCCGCCAGGGGCGAGTCCCATCACCCGCTGGCCTCGTTCAGCTTTGTCTGGCGCGAGCGGATCGTGATGATCGCGATCGCGCTGCTCGCGTGCGCCGTGGTCGAGGGCGGGGTCGACACCTGGGGCGTGCTCTTCCTGCGCTCGCAGCTGGCGCTCGGCGTCCTGACCGGCGCCGGAGCCTACCTGATCGGACAGGCGCTTGCGGTGAGCAGCCGCTTTGGGTTGGGCCCGCTGGTGGGCCGTCTGCCCGCCCACCCGGCGGCAGCCGTCGGTGCGGCGCTCTCGGGCGCCGGCCTGCTCTTGGAATCAAGTGCTCCTACCACGCTGGCCGCCGTCTGTGGCCTCGCCCTGGGCGTGGTCGGCGTGGCCCTCTGCTGGCCGCTGCTGATGGCGGCCGGCTCGCGCGGCTCAGCCCGTCCCGGCCTGGCGGTCGGCGGGCTGACGACGGCCGCCTACGGCGGCTTCTTGCTGGGTCCGCTCATCGTCGGCGGCATCGCGGGCGGCATCGGTCTGCGAGCCGCGCTCTGGGCGCTGGCCGCAGTCGCGCTCATCCCGGCGGCCACGCTGCTGCCACGTCGGCCGCGATCCAGAAAAGGTTCTCTCTGACGCTGAGGTTCTTGTCCCAGCCGCGATGGTCGTAGACCTCGCTGGCCAGGGAGTCGCCCGCGTAGATCACCTGGGCCAGGCGCACGCCCCTGAACCGCGCCACGGCGATCAACGCCGCAGCCTCCATCTCCACGGTTAGGCAGCCTTCCGCGCGCCGGTTCGCCACCTTGCCCCGCGTCTCGCGGTAGGGCGCGTCGGTCGTCCACGTCTTGCCCACCTCGTACGGCAGGTCGCG
>DASUWK010000054.1:0-34119 GCA_036378435.1 Candidatus Dormiibacterota bacterium
GCCCGCGGCCGGCCGCGGGCCCCTATCCGCCTTAGGAGCTGATCAGCCCGAAGCTCGCTCCCTGCGGGTCCTGGATGATCGCGAATCGACCGGTCGGGTAGTCGGACGGTGGCACGAGCTCCTTGCCGCCCGCGTCGAGCGCGGTCTTGAAGGTCGCGTCGATGTCGGCGACGATGAAGTAAGGCATCCAGTAGCTGGGCACCTCGGCCGGCACCATCGGGTTCATCTCCATGCCGCCGGCGACGCTGTCTTCGCCCACCTGGAACTCGGTGTACGTCTGTCCGGTGTCGCCCATGGGCGACGTCTTCTGCTCCCAGCCGAAGACCTCGCGGTAGAAGGGCGCCGCCTTCTCGAACCCGCGGGCGCTGAGCTCAGCCCAGCCGTATTGGTTCGGAGCGCCGTGATGGAACTCGCCCATCTGAGCCGGCTCCCAGGCCGAGATGAAGGCGCCGGTCGGGTCCTGGAACACCGCCATCTTGCCCTGGTCGCCCACGTCGAACGCTGGCGCGACGACCGTGCCGCCAGCGGCCTGCACCTTCTGCGCCAGGCCGCCCGCATCGGTGGTCCCGATGTAGACAGACCACGCCGGGGGTGCTCCGGGGGCCATCTGCGGGCCGATGCCGGCCACATCGTGACCGTCCACCTTCGCCATCGCGTAGCCGCCGTACTGCGGGTCTGGCGACACTTCGATCTGCCAGCCGAAGACCTTCGAATAGAACTGGTGTGCGGCCGCCGGATCTGATGTCGAGAGATCGACCCAGGCCGGCCGGTTCGCCACCGAGGTTCGGGTTTCCGCCATTTCTCTCCTCCTTGACCTGACGGAGCCTTGGGACCAAAGCCCATTGTGCCCCTAGGCCCGGAGATCAGGACGTTAAGGCTTCGGCTGGCCGCAGCCGCGACAGCAGGACCACCGCTCCGAGAAGCAGCGCCGCGCCCACCCATCCCGCCGGCGACAGCCGTTCGGCGAAGAGGCTCAAGCCGAGAGCGGTGGCCGTGAGCGGCTCCAGCAGCCCCACGATGGCGGCCGACGACGCAGCCACGTGGCGTAGCCCGGCTGTGAAGAGGCGGTACGCCAGCGCGGTGGGGACAGCTCCGAGGTAGAGGATCAGGGGCCAGGAGCGACTCCAGAGGGAGGCAGTCGCCGCAGGCTGCAGCGCGAGCACGGGCAGGAGGGCCACGGCCGCCGCGGTGAAGGTCAGCGCCGCCAGCGACGCCGCGCTCGACGCGGTCGTTCCGCGCTTGGTGGCGACGAGGTAGAGCGAATAGACGAGGCCGGCGCCCAGCGCCAGCACCACGCCGGCCGCGAAGCCGGCCGTCGGCCTGGTCGAGCCTGCGCCGAGCAGGATCCCGCCCGCCGCCCCGAGGGCCAGCGCGATCCCCTTGCTGAGTCCGAGCCGTTCACGCAGGACGAGGACCGCCAGCCCGGCGACGAAGACCGGCGCCGAGCAGATGGCCAGCAGGGCGGTGGCGGCGACCCCGGCCCGAGGGACCGCGCTGAAGTACAGCAGCTGGTACGCGGCGATGCAGAGCCCGGCCGGGATGAAGGCGAGGCTTCTCCAGTCGAGCTCGCGCCGCGAGGCGACCAGCAGGAGCGGCGCCGCCACCGCCAGCCGCGAGGCTCCCAGGACCAGCGGGTCGGAGCCCCCGCCGGCGCCGGCAAGCTTGAGGACGGTGCCGGTCGTTCCCCAGGTGATCGCGGCGAGCGCGATCAGGAGCAGGCCCCTGGTCAGGCTCGTTTCTGCGAGATCCGGCGGCCGATCCAGGTCAGCGCGAACGGGATACCGAGGGCCAGGACGGCGGTGATGACGGCCACCTGGTTGGGCAGGTTGCGCGGGTTCTGCATGCCGATGTACGTGAAGTAGGAGGCGAAAGCCGCGCTCGCCGCCACCACCAGCCCGGCCAGGCCGATCAGCCAGTTCCGGTACTCGGTGTAGATCGAGGTCGCGCGCGCCGCGACGGCGCGCAGCACGTACAGCGCTGTGAGGCCGTTGAGAAGCAGCGAGCTGATCAGAGCGCAGGCGGCGATCAGGACGCGGAAGGCAGCGAGGTTCGCCATGACGAAGGCGGCGGCGTTGACCGCGAGGATCCCGATCGGCGTCGAGACGCCGACGACCAGGAGGACGAGCTCGCGGCGCCTGGTGGCCCGCGCGAGGGCAGGCGCGGAGGCGCGGGCTCTAGCTAGACGCCTGTGAGGTTGAGGTTCGCCGTCAGTGCCCGCAGCCGCAGGCGCGGGCTTCGCCGGCGTCGTCCCCGGTGTCGAAGGAATGGCCACAAGAGCACGACCTCACGGCGTTGGGGTTGTGGACGGTGAACCCGGCGCCCATCAGGCTGTCGACGTAGTCGATCTCGGAGCCGCGAACGTACTGGGCGCTGAACTCGTCGATCAGGACGCGGACACCGTCCTGCTCGACGACGTCGTCATCGGCCCGCACGGCGTCGTCGAACGCCATGCCGTACTGCATGCCCGAGCAGCCGCCGCCGCTGACGAAAACGCGGAGCGCGAGCCCGGGGGACTCCTCTCGAGAAAGCAGGGTTTTGAGCTGGGTGACAGCTTGGTCGGTGAGCGTGACGCTTGCCTGTTCGATCATCTGTTCCTGAATCGTACCACCGGGTTCTCGAATTCCAAACCGCTTCAGCTCTGGACCCGGTTGATCCCGAAAGGCATCCTGCGGCCGGAATCGGCCTCCTGCGCGATCGAACCGACCAGGGCGTCGGCCAGAGCCTGCGAGCCGCGCGAGATGGCGCTCTTCGGGTCGGTCAGCGCCAGGATCGCGCCCTGGACAGCGGCCTCGTCGGCCTTGGAGCCGTCGAAGGCGAACTCGACCGGGATCTTCTGGTTGAGCGTCCTCTCGATGTCGTCGCGCCCGACGACAGGCCGCGGGGACTTGACGTTCATCGCGATCACGACCCGGCTCGGCGCGATCTGCAGCACGTTCTCGAAGAGCCGCAGGAGGTCGTTGACGTCCTTCAGCGTGGACAGCTCCGGCGTGGCGAGCAGCACGATCCGGTGCGCGTTCTCGAGGATCGTGAGCACGTTCTCGGTCATGGCCACGCCGAGGTCGACGACGATGTAGCGGAAGGCGCTCTGCAGGTGCGACATCGCCTGCTGGATCAGCTGCGGCGTGATCAGGTCCGCCTGCTCCGGTCGGAGCACGCCCGGCAGGAGCATCAGACCGCCCGGGTGGTGGACGATGGCGCCGAGAACCGCCTCCTCGAAACCCGCGGGCGGCTGCTGGCCGGCGAGCGCCAGGCAGGACGTCGGCACCAAGCCGGCGATCAGCGCCGAGTGGTTGTACGGCAGTGACAGGTCGAAGAGCAGCACGTCACCCGGGTAACGGCGTGCCAGCTGCGCGGCCAGGTTGACGGCGATGGTGGTGCGGCCGGAGCCGCCCTTGGGCGAATAGACCGCAAAGACGTTGGCGGCCACCTCGGGGGCGACCATCCTCGCCTTGGCGATGATGTTGCCGAGCGTCGCCTGCTTCTGCTCCACCAGCTTTTGGATGTCGAGGAGCGCGTCAGACTCCGGCGGCAGCACCTCGAACAACGTGCGCCTGTCGAGCACCAGGAGCTTGGTGTCTTCGAGCGCGCGCACCGACGCGACACGCGGCACGTCGGTCATCAGAGACACCTCGCCGAAGAAGTCGGCTTGCTGGTAGTAGGCGATGGTGATCTGGTGGCCGGGCTCGTCCTCGACGATGCCTTCGCAGTGGCCCTCCAGCACGATGAAGATCGAGTCGCCCGCGTCACCTTGCTTGACGACGTAGGTGCCCTTCGCGGCAAACGCCGTGCGGACGTTGCGAGCCAGCGCGCGGAGGTCCGTTTCGCGCACGGGGAAGAGGACGGCCACGCGCTCGAGCACTCGGAGGCGCTGCCTGAGCTCGTCGGCAGTCGGGTCGCTGGAAGCGACCGGGGCTGGCTGGCTCACGCGACCGGAATTATAGGGTTGGCGAATTGCCACACCCGCTGTTACGGGCTCGCGGTCGGGTTCGGTGTCGGGGACGGGCTCGGCAGGATCCTGATGATCGGTGACGGACTTGGCGGCAGCGCGATGGGCGACGGGGACGGAGCAGCCGGTGAAGGCGTCGGTGTCGGCGAGGGCTTGAGCCCGGCGCAGTCGGGTTTCGTCCCCGGCAGGAACAGCTCGTGCTTTGCGTCATCCATGCCGGGGCAGCCCGGTCCTGTGTCCAGCCCGTCGGGCTGCGAGTACCAGTCGCGCATGTTGGCCGGCAGGCCGTTGATGAACTCCTGCAGCACGGTCTGGCCGACGTTGACGCCGAACGCGCTGATGCTCTGCCCACCGCCCTGCGCGACTGTGTTGCCACCCCAGGCGCCGACGACGATGTTGGGGTTGTAGGCCATCATCCACGCGTCGCGGTTGGCGCCTGTCTCGTTGCCGTTGCTGGTGCCGGACTTCCCGGCCATCTGGCGCTCCCAACCGAGGTCCCAGACGTCCTGGTAGCGCTTCAAGACGTCGGTGATGAGGTACGCCTCGGCGGGGGTAATGACGTTGGTCTGGCCGTCCTGCTGGCCCGGCGTCGCTTCGAAGAGGGTGTTGTTGTCGCGGTCGACGACCTTGGTGATCGCCATCAGCGGCATCTTGTGGCCCTGGTCGGCGAAGACCTGGTAGCCCTGCAGGTTGTCGAACATCGTGACGTCGCTCGAGCCGATGGCGGTCGGCAGGCTCGGGTCGAGCTTGGTCTTGATCCCCATCTCCTGGGCGAACGAGATCACGTTCGGGATGCCTTCCTTGGACCCCGTTTCGACGGCCGGCACGTTGCGTGACTCGACGAGTGCGTGGCGCGCGCTCATGGGGCCGTCGAAGTTGTTGTCCCAGTCCTGCGGCTTGTAGCCGTCGAAGTCGTGGGGAGTGTCCTTGAGGACGTCGGCAAGCGTGATCTGGTGGTCGCGCAGCGCCGATTCGTACGTGTACACCTTGAAGCTCGAGCCTGGCTGCCTCGCTGCGGTGACCACGTCGAACTGGCCGCCGATCTTGTCGTTGTAGTAGTCCGACGAGCCGACCCAGGCGAGGATGGCGCCGGTCTTGGGGTTGGCGGCGAGCAGGTCGCCGTTGTTGACGTTGCCCCAGTCGAGCTGCTTCACACCGCTCGCGACCGACTTCTCGGCCAGCGCCTGCAGGTCCAGGTCGAGGGTGGTGTAGACGGCGAAGCCGCCCTGCTGGACGGTCGCCGCGCCCAGCTGTGACTCCAGCTTCGTCAGCACGTAATCGACGAAGTGAGGCGCCTTGCTCAGCCGGTAGCTGGTGTCGAACTTGAGCTCCTTCTGGATGTCCTCGGCCGCGGCCTGCTGCTCCTCCGCCGGCGTGATGACGCCCAGCTTTGCCATGCCGTCGAGCACGTACAGCGCGCGCTGGTGCGCGAGGTCGTAGTGGAGCTGCGGGTCGTAGTAGTAGGGCGCCTGCACCAGGCCGGCCAGGAATGCCGCCTGGGCTGCGTCGAGGTCGGAGGGGTTCTTGTCCTTGCCGAAGTAGGTCTTGGTGGCCGCACCGAGGCCATACGCGCCGTGCCCGTAGTAGACGCGGTTCAGGTACAGCTCCAAGATCTTGTCCTTCGAGAACTGGTGCGAGAGCGCTTCCGCCAGGGCCGCTTCCTGCATCTTCCGGAAGATCGACTTCTGCGGGCTCAGGACCTCGATCTTCACCAGCTGCTGCGTGATCGTGGAGCCGCCCTGGCTGTAGCACTGGCACTTCAGGTCGGTGAAGAACGAGCGGATGATGGCGCCGTAGTCGAGCGCGCCCTCGGTGTAGAAGTGCCGGTCTTCGGAAGCCAGCGTCGCCGCCGGCCCGTACTTGCCCATCTCGGGCAGGCTGAGCACGACGTAGAAGGCGCCTTCGGGGTTGCGCTCCTCGATGACACGGCCCTTGACGTCGTACACGACGATCGTCTGGCCGAGCAGCGACTGGTGGGCCAGGTCTGGCGCCGAGTGCAGAGTCCAGCCGATGTAGATGCCGGCCAGGACGATGACCGCGGCGACTGCGCCGAAAAGGCCACGCCAGTGGCGGGAGAGCCAGTTGCCGGCCTTGCTGCGACCTCGGGACGCGCGCGCGCGACTCATCTATTTGACAGCATGAATAACAGGAAAAGCACCACCATGCTAAACGTAGTTTTGGCGGGGAGGTTACGGTTTGCGGCCTGATAGACTTCACGCCTCGGTCCCGTGGAGCAGCTGGAGTGCTCGCGGCCCTGTCAAGGCCGAGGTCGCGGGTTCGAATCCCGTCGGGACCGCCAGCCCTACCCAATGGCTTGGTCGTGGAGAGGTGGCCGAGTGGTTGAAGGCGCTCGTCTCGAAAACGAGTAGGGGTTAACAGCTCCTCGCGAGTTCGAATCTCGCCCTCTCCGCCAGCGCCACGAGCGGCGGTTAGCCGCCTCTCGCGAGTTCGAAATCTCGCCCTCCCCGCCGCGGATTCGCTGGCTATCTGCCGTTGTGCCGGCAGGACGGCTGTAGGACGGTCCGGAGGTGCCCCCTTCAGCTCAGGCGGAGGGTCAACCCCGTGCCGGGGTGGTGCCGGACGTTCGCGAAGAAGCGGAAGTTCGGGAACCGCCCGGCCATCTCCTCCCAGACCGTCAGCAGCGACTCGTCGGAGGTGGCGCCGCCGCGGCGCTCGTCGCCCTCGTAGTCGAGGTCGTCGAAGACGACCAACCCGCCCACCGAACAGCGAGGCAGAAGGTCCAGGAGATCCTGCCGGGCGCCGACGACCGTGTGGTCGCCATCGACCGTGATCAGGTCGAACTCTCGCGGCCACCGGCGCCGCATGCGGCCGAGTCGCTCGCGCCAGCCGCCCGCGCCGCCGAAGACCACGGGCAGCACGTCGTGGCTGTTTCCGGAGAGCAGCGAGAGTCGCCCTCGATGGCCCACCTTCTTCAGCTCGGCCGCGACGAACTCTGGGCCCGGGTTCTCGACCTCGGCGTAGTTGGGGATCCAGAGGTCGATGCCGTAGAGGTCGACCCCGGGCGAACCCGCCGCGACCTGCGCCATCGACCAGCCCCGCCGGATGCCGATCTCGAGATAGGTCGCCGGCTGGAAGGTCCGGCTGATCCAGTTGAGGAGGGTGCGGATCTCGTAGTAATCGGCGCGCTGCTCGTCGGCGTCCCGCAGCCAGTCGAGCAGCATCGGCTTGACGGCTGGGTCGTCGGCCAGCGCCCGCAGGACGCGCACGGCCTCGGCTCGGTTGGCCCGCGTGCCGACCTGGCGATCGAGCTCCTCCTGCGAGATTTCTTTGAGGGCGACGGCCGCTTGCATCGAGACCGAGTGTAGAGGCAGTCGGTCCCGGCTCGATCCGCGCCACAATAGCCCGCGATGGAGCATCAGATCGCGCGCAACCGCCGCCGATCGACCTTGCTGGTCATCGCCTTCCTCGCCGTCTGGGCGGTCGCCGGCGCACTGATCGGCCTCCTCGCCGGCAGCGGCTCCGGGGCCGCGGGCGGCGCCGTCATAGCCGTGATCGTCGCGCTGCTCGTCATCGCCTGGTCCCTGCTCTTCGGCCGCGGCACCGTGCTGGCCCTGGCGGGCGCTGTGCCGGCCGACCCGAACCGCTTCCAGGAGCTTCACCACGTGGTCGAGGCGCTGGCGATCGGCGACAACGTGCCCAAGCCAGAGGTCTACGTCGTCGACGACCCCTCGCCCAACGCGTTCGCGACCGGCTTCAGCCCCCAGCACTCGGCGGTCACGGTGACGACGGGGCTGCTCGAGATGATGAATCGCGAAGAGCTGGAAGGGGTGCTCTCCCACGAGCTGAGCCACGTGAGGAACCACGACACGCGGCTCCTGCTCATCGTCGCCACGATGGTCGGCTTCGCCGCCATGCTGGCCAGCTTCATCTGGAGCAGCATGTGGCGGGTCCGCTTCGGCCGCGACAGCGGTCAGGCGGCGATCTTCCTGCTCCTCCTCGGCCTCGTGCTCACGATCATCGGCGTCGTCGTCGGGCCATTGATGCAGCTCGCGATCTCGCGCCAGCGCGAGTCGCTGGCCGACGCGAGCGGGGTGGAGCTCACGCGCAATCCAGCGGGTCTTTTGTCCGCGCTCAAGAAGATCGCCGTGCGCGACAAGCCGCTGCAGAAGTTCAACCACGCCACCGCGGCGATGTACATCGACAACCCCCTGGAGCATCACCAACACTGGTTCCATGGGCTGTTCGACACGCATCCGCCGATCGAGGAGAGGATCGCCACCCTCGAGCGGATGCTCCAGGTGCGGGAGACCTAGTCCGAGAGGTTCTAGCTCTGAGCCGGCGGGGCCGGGGGCGGCGCCGCCGGGGGCGTCTGGTCGAAGCTGACCTGCGGAACCGCGCGGTCCCCCTCCTCAGCCTCGAAGTACTGCATCGCCTGGAAGTTGAACATCCCGGCGATCAGCGAGGTCGGAAGCCGCTGGGTCGAGGTGTTGAAGTCCCGCACGCTGCCGTTGTAGTAGCGCCGCGCGAACTCGATCTTGTCCTCGGTCGCCGTCAGCTGCTCCTGCAGCTGGGTGAAGGCCGCGATCGCCTTCAGGTCGGGATAGGCTTCGGCCACCGCGAACAGGGACCGCAGGCTCTGCGTGAGCGCGTTCTCGGCGGCTGCGATCTTGGCGGGATCGCCCGACTGCGTCTGCGACACCGCGTTGGCGCGTGCCTGGGTCACCGCCTCCAGCGTTCCTCGCTCGTGACCGATGTAGCCCTTGGCGGTCTCGACCAGGTTGGGGATCAGGTCGTGCCGTCGCTTGAGCTCGACATCGATCTGTGACCACGCCTCCTGGGCGCGGTTGCGCATCGTGACCAGTCGGTTGTAGCCGGCCACGAACCAGATCACGATCAGGACGACGACGACGAGCAGAACGATTACGCCGGGCATGGCTCGGGCTGATTATGCGCCGGGCATAATCCCTCCGTGATCCAGGTCCGTGAGCTCGAGCTCGAGGTTCCCGGCCGCCGCCTGCTGAGCGGCGCCTCCTTCACCGTCCCGGCGGGAGAGAAGGCCGGCCTCGTCGGCCCCAACGGGGCGGGCAAGTCGACGCTGCTCAAGGTGCTCTCCGGACAGGCCGACCCGGCGCACGGCCTGGTCGCTGTCAAGGGCGCTCTCGGCCACGTTCCGCAGGACCCGCGGCCTCGCGGCGTCGATCTGAGCACGCACGGCGTCATGCACGTACTGTCCGCCCGTGGCCTCGACGCGGCCGCCACTGAGCTCGAGGAGCTGCGGCTGGCGCTCGAGCGCACTCCGTCCGAAAGCGCGGTCGGCGCGTTCGCCGAGGCTGAGGAGTCCTATCGGGCGGCCGGCGGGTACTCGGCCGACTCCGAGGCCCGCCGCCTGCTCGCCGGTCTGGGCCTGGCGCCCGATCGCGCCGACCTGCCCCTGTCGGCTCTCTCCGGCGGCGAGCGCCGTCGGGTGGAGATGGCCCGCGTGCTGTTCGGCGGCTCCGACGTGCTGCTGCTCGACGAGCCGACCAACCATCTGGACAAAGAGGCCAAGACCTGGCTGATGGGCTTCCTGCGCGCGTATCGCGGGGCGCTGATCGTGGTCAGCCACGACCTCGAGCTGCTCGACACCGCGATCACGCGCGTTCTGCATATCGACCACGGCAAGCTCCGTGAGTACCGCGGCACGTATTCGCAGTACCGGAAGGCGCGTCAACAGGAGGAGGAGCGGATGGCGAAGACGGCGGTGCGCCAGGAGGCCGAGATCCGCCGCCTGACGACCCTCGCCGATGTCATGCGCCGCCAGACGCAGAAGCGCGCCAGGACCGCCAAGAGCCTCGACAAGCGCGTCGCCCGGCTGCGCTCGCAGCAGGTGGCCGCGCCGCGCCGCGAGAAGAAGTACGCGATCAAGTTTCCCGATCCGCCGCACGCGGGGCGGCTGGCCCTGGAGGCGTCGAACCTGACCAAGGGCTATGGCGCCCCGCCGGTGTTCGACGACATCTCTTTCCGGCTGGAGAACGGCCAGCGCCTCCTGGTGATGGGCTTCAACGGCGCCGGCAAGACGACCCTGCTGCGAATCCTCGCCGCCCAGAGCCAGCCGGATGGCGGCTCCTACCGGCTGGGGACGGGCGTGAACGTGGGTTACTACGCGCAGGAGCATGAGGGGATCAACCCCGGCCAGACTGCTCTCGAGCACATGTTGGATGCCTCTCCAGAGCCTGAGCCACGACTTCGTTCTCTTCTCGGCATGTTCGGGTTGACGGGCGACCACGCCACGCGCGACGCGCGTCATCTGTCTGGCGGCGAGAAGACCAAGCTCGCCTTGACGCAGCTGGTGGCGGGCAAGCACAACCTGCTTCTGCTCGACGAGCCGACCAACAACCTCGACCCGCCATCCCGCGCGGCCGTGGGAGAGGCGCTCGCGGCCTGGCCGGGAACGATGATCGTCGTCAGCCACGACCCCGAGTTCGTGGAGCGGCTGCGCCCGCAGCGCGCGCTGTTGATGCCCGAGGGCCAGGTGGAGTTCTGGGATGACGAGATGCTCGACCTCGTGGCGCTGGCATGACGCGCCCCGCAGTGCGGCGCGCGATCGCGGCTTTGGCGGCCTTGGTAGCGGCATTGGCCGTGCCGGGTTCGGCCGGCACCGCCGCGCCCGCCAGCTGGCCCACCTACCACGGCGACAACCTGCGCTCGGGCTATGACTCTGCCGACGCGCCGTACTCGTCGATAGGCAAGTCGTGGTCGGCCGGCCTGGACGGCCAGATCTATGCCTCGCCGCTGGTGGTGGGCACCACGGTCATCGCCGCGACCGAGAACAACACGGTCTACGGCTACTCGACCGGTGGCACCCAGCTGTGGTCACAGCACCTGGGCGCGCCCGTGCCGTCCTCCAGCCTGCCGTGCGGCGACGTCAACCCGGTCGGCATCACGTCGACTCCTGTCGCCGATCCGAGCACCAACACGGCGTTCGTGGTCGCGTTCCTGAACTCGCCAAGCCCTCACTACCAGCTGGTGGCGATCAACATCGGCACGGGCGCCATCGCCTGGCAGACCACGCTTTCGGATTCCGCGCACAGCTTCAACCCGCTCATCGAGAACCAGCGTGGCGCACTCACCCTCGCCGGCGGCACTGTTTACGTGCCCTTCGGAGGGCGCTATGGCGACTGCGGCACGTACTACGGCTGGGTGATGTCGTTCCCCGAGTCGGGCAGCGGCTCGCTGACGTCGGTGCCACTGCCGGAGGGCGCCGATCACGAGGGCGGCTTATGGCAGCCGGCCGGAGGCTCGGTGGACTCGTCCGGAAACCTCTACTTCACCTCGGGCAACACATCCTGTGGCAGCAACTGCACCTACGACTACGGCGAGTCGGTGATCAAGTTCTCCCCCGCGCTCGGGATTGTCGACGAGTTCCATCCCAGCAACTGGGAATCGCTCAACGCGTCGGACACGGATGTCGGCTCGTCGGGACCGATTCAGCTGCCGGGTGGATATGTGTTCCAGGTCGGGAAGGCGGGCGACGGCTACCTGCTGTCCGAGTCGTCGCTCGGGGGAGGTAACCACGAGACGGCGGCGTTCACCGCGCACGTGTGCCCGAACCAGACCAGCGACGCCGCCTTCGGCGGAGACGCCTTCGACGGCAACCGCATCTACGTGCCCTGCACCAACGGTGTCGTCGCGCTCAACTACAGCTCGTCGCCGCCGTCGTTCTCATTCGCGTGGCAGGCGAGCGGCATCTACAACCCGCCGATCGTGGCCGGCGGCTACGTGTGGGTCGACGCCAACGGCAACCTGTACGGTCTTTCGCCCGGTTCGGGCCGCACGGCCTTCCAGCTCTCGCTGGGCTCCGGCTCGACCCACTTCGGGACCCCGGCGGCGCTCAGCAACCAGCTCTTCGTGCCGGCCGGCACGAACCTGGTGGCCTTCACCGCGGTATCAGCGGTCGGCAATTCGGACCGGGTCTACACCCTCGACGGCTACGGCGGGATTCATCCCGCCGGCGGAGCCCCGGCCGCGTCAGGCAACGCGTACTGGGGCGGGTGGGACATCGCCCGGGGGATCGCAGAGCTGCCGGATGGTTCCGGCGGCTACACGCTCGACGGCTGGGGCGGAGTCCATCCCTTCTCGGTCGGGGCCTCGACCATGCCGATCGGAGTGCAACCGACCGGCTACTGGCAGGGTTGGGACATCGCTCGAGGTGTCGTGCTGGCGCCCTGGGCCACTGCCTCAGCGCCGGCGGGCTACACCTTAGACGGCTGGGGCGGACTGCACCCGTTTGGCAACGCGCCGGCTGTGAACGCTTCTGCGTATTGGCGGGGCTGGGACATCGCGCGTGGTGTCGTCATCCTGCCGGACTCCACGTTGACGTCGGTCGGTGGATACGTCCTCGACGGTTGGGGCGGAATCCACCCATTCGGCAACGCGGCAGGCGTCAGCGGCTCTGCCTATTGGCATGGCTGGGATATCGCGCGCTCCCTTGTCCTGCTGCCCAATGCGACCCACTCCGCTCCGTCGGGCTATGTCTTGGACGGGTGGGGCGGCCTTGCCGCGTTCGGCGGCGCGCCGGGCGTGAGCGGCGAGTCCTACTGGTCGGGCTGGGACATCGCCCGCGGCGTAACGCTGTGGACGGCCGCTCCAGCGGGCTCCGCAGCGGGATGGACGGTGGACGGGTGGGGCGGCGTCCACGCCTTCAGCTCGGCCCCAACGCTGGTGCCGGGCGGCTACTGGCCCAACTGGGACATCGTGCGCGGCATCACGGCTCCGGGAGTGGGCTCGGGCGGCCGGCGCTGACCGCGGCGAGGCAGGCCGGACAGAGGCAGTCGGCGGTGATCGTGCGGATTCGCCGCAGTTGCGATGGCGGCACGACCAGGTTTTCGCACCAGCAGCCCGGACCTCCGTGGCCGCATTCGAACTGACGCGCGCAGATCGCGCAGGTCTTGGTGACCGCCATCGGAGTCGATCCTAGAGATCCCGGCCTCTGCCGGACGTGTCTGCATTCGCGGACGGTGCCGGGCCGGGCGTCGACCTTCTGGCTCTGTCGCAAATCCGAGGTAGACGCGTCGTTTCCGCGCTATCCACGGCTGCCTGTCCTTGCCTGCGGCGGCTTCGAGCCGGTCGACAGGGGCATGCTGTCCAGAGAACCCATGCGAGGAGGCCAGGATGAGTAAAGCCACCGGTAAGTTCACCGTCACGAACTGGGACGAGAAGCCGTACCACGAAGGCGAGGGCCGCAAGCTCACATACGCGGTCGTGACCCAGCGCTTCGAAGGTGGTGTCACCGGCGACGGTGAGTCGAGGTCGGTGATGTCCTATCAACCGGACGGGACCGCCCGCTACGTGGGCCTGCAAAGGGTGGAAGGCGAGGTGGACGGCCACAAGGGCAGCTTCGTTCTCCAGACGGCCGGCACCTTCGACGGGACGACTGCGCGCTGGACTGCCGAGGTCATCGAGGGTTCCGGCGAAGGCGAGCTCGAGGGCCTGAGCGGGTCCGGCAGCTTTGCCGCCGGCCACGGGTCGGAGGCGGACTATGAGCTCGACTTCACGTTGGAGCCGGCGAGAGGGATCGAACCTCCAACCTAGGGTTTACAAAACCCTTGCTCTGCCATTGAGCTACGCCGGCGCGGGGCCTATTTTGAGTTCACGAGCCGGCGCTTCGCCGTCAGACCTTGTCATGCGAGTCGGACTCGGTAACGCACCTCCCGGAGTTCGACCCCATCGTGGTCCTCGACCTTGGCGGCGCCGTCCGCGGTCCAGCCGGCCGCCTCGTAGAACCGCCGGGCCCTGACGTTGCTGTCGAGGACCCACAGATTCGCTTCCTGATAACCGGCCTCGCGCATCGACGAAGCGGCCGCCTCCATGAGTGAGCGCCCGACCCCGCGCCCCCAGTACTCGGCCAGCAGGTAGATCGCCCACAGCTGGGCGGTCGTCGGAGCCTCGCCTTCGTCGAGCGACCCGCCCCAGAAAGCGAATCCGATGACGCCGTCGGCGCCGGCTTCCGCCACCAGCGGGCGATTGGATACCAGCCACTCCTGCCAGCGCGCCACGCGCTGGTCCAGGCCGCCCATCAAGCCGTCCAGGTACGCGTCGGGCAACTGACCGGCGTAAGCCTGCTGCCACGCTCGGATGTGGACCCACGCGAGGCGAGCGCCATCCTCAGCGGTCGCCATGCGAATCCGCTGCGCGTCAGAGGTCCCCGCCGACGGTTGCTCCATCAGAGGTCAATTAAGCCGTCTTACTCACACTTTCCTCAACCGAACTTGCTCAAGCTGATCGCGCTGGTCATCCCGCTGGGCCTGGACACCTTCGCGGTTTCCGCGGCTGTCGGCGTCGCTGGCCTCTCGCCTCGCGCGCGGCTGCGACTCAGCCTCCTTTTCACGGCCTTCGAGGGCGGCATGCCGCTGGTCGGGCTGTTCGCCGGCCTCGCGCTCAGCCGGGTGCTGGCCGGGGTGGCCGACCTCGCCGCGATCGCTTTGCTGACCGCGATCGGCGTCTACATGCTGGTCTCGCGCGACGATGACGGCGACGGGGCCCAGAGGCTGGCCAGGACCAGCGGACCGGCGGTGCTCGCCCTCGGCCTGTCGATCAGCCTGGATGAGCTGGCCATCGGCTTCACGCTCGGGCTCGTGAAGGTCCCGCTGCTCCTCGCCGTGCTGCTCGTAGCCGGCCAGGCGTTCCTCGTCTCCCAGCTGGGCTTTCGGGTAGGAGAACGGGCCGGTGAGACCGTTCGAGAGGGGGCGGAGCGGGTAGCCGGCGGCGCGCTGATCGTTATCGCCGCCGCCCTCGCATTCGCGCGCATCCATGGCATCCAGCTGTAGCGAGCCCTTGACCGGAACTACCATCTCGCCGTGCGCGGTTTCAACCTGCTGATCTTCGGCCTGATCGTGATCGGCATCGTGGTCGTCATCTACATCGCGCAGAACGGCGGCATCGCGCTGGGCGGCTATCCAGGCCCGAGCCAGCCAGTCCAGATTCAGCCCCCTCAGCCGCACATGCCGTAGCGCGGCCGGCCGTCGCGCTCAGTCGCCGTCGCGCTGCAGCAGGAAAGCCCTCAGCTCTTCGGTCTGCCGAGACGCCGAGTCGCGCCGCTGCCGCTGGCGGTCGGCGGCTTCGGAGTCGTTCCGCCGCTCGTACATGTCGGCCATGAATGTCGCCACCGCGACCTGCTCCTCAAGCGATCGAAGGGCCGCCCAGAGCACCCGCTCCAGCCGCTCCGACTGGAGATGGTGGAAGGTGGCCGGGCTGTAGCGGTGACCTATGCGGCAGCTGACCATCGGGGCGCCGGGCTCGTCCGACAGCCAGAGCGTGCCGCCGCATTCAGGGCAGGTGACTCCGATCGGCTCGCCAGGCTCATCCCCTGCGCCAAGTGGCTCGTTTGCCATCGGCTTTGACTTCGAGATTACCGCCGGGCTTCTGACGACCTCCGGCGCGGCATCCGGCAGCGAGTTCAGCGCGGCGGCGACTGCTCCAGGCAGCCCACTCGTGGCGACGACCTGGGGCTGGGCGCGCGCCAGAGCCGCGCCCGGCATGTCGGGGAAGTCGGCGTCGGCAGGGTCCTGCACCATGCACAGCCCGCCCGCTCGCCGGACCTGGTAGAGGCCGTGGCTCCCGTCGTCCAGGTTGCCGGACAGCACGACCGCGACGACCGCCGGGCCGAAGACTCGGGCTGCGCTCTCGAACAGGACGTCGACGGCCGGGCGCTGACCGTTGACCTTGGGACCGCGGACCACGTGCACGCGACCAGCCGCGACCTCCAGGTGCCGGTCCGCCGGTGCGAGATAAACGTAGTCGGGCAGGAGAGGGTCGCCATCCGACGGCTCGGCCGCTCGGAACACGGAATGCCGGTTGAGAATCGAAGGCAGCACGCTGTGGCCGTGGCTGGCTCGATGGAGCACGACCAGCGCGGCTGCCCCGGTCCCGCTTTGCAGGCCCTCCACGAGGCGGGTCAGTGGTCCCAAGGAGCCCGCCGAACCGCCGACGACCAGGATTTTCGAAGCGGTCGCAAGCCCAGGCTGGAACTCGGCCGCCGGGCGCTCGCCCATGGCTGTAAATGGATCCTACGCACGACCTGACAGGCTGCGACAATGTGCCGGGCTCCGAACCCGGGCATAAAAGCAAGATGGAGCGCACCACTACCGGCGGATTCGACATCGTCGGGATCGCCGCCTCGGCGGGCGGGATCACCGCGCTGAGCACGCTGCTCAGCCGGTTGCCGCTGGGCTTCGGCGTCCCCGTATTGATCGTCCAGCATCTCGATCCTCGGCATCGGAGCCTGCTCGCCCAGGTCCTGGGGCGCCGGACGGCACTGCCTGTCGCTCAGGCGCGCAACCAGCAGCGGCTGCGGCCCGGCCGCATCTTCGTCGCGCCGCCCGATCGGCACCTCCTCGTGAACTCAGACGGGACGGTGAGCCTGACGCAGTCCGAGCTGGTTCACTTCACGCGTCCGTCCGCCGACCTGCTCTTCGAGTCGATGGCGGCGGCCTACGGTTCCAGGGCGATCGCGGTGGTCCTGACCGGGACCGGGCTGGACGGCGCGATGGGGGTGCAGGCCATAAAAAAGCGCGGCGGCACGGTGATCGTCCAGGACGAGGCCACGTCTGAATTCTTCGGGATGCCTTCCGCGGCCATCAGGACAGGTATGGTCGACTTCGTGCTTGGCCTGGACGAGATCGCGACCGCACTCCAGACGCTGGTCATGGGAGAGCCTGATTGACGCTTGAAGCCGGCCCTGGATTCGAGGAGCTGCTCGAGTTCCTGCGGAACGACCGTGGGTTCGACTTCACCGGTTACAAGCGCCAGACGCTGCTTCGCCGCGTCGGTCGGCGGGCGCAGCAGGTCGGCCTGGACGACTTCACGGAGTACATGGACTATCTCCAGGTCCACCCCGACGAGTTCTCGATCCTCTTCAACACCATCTTGATCAACGTCACCGAGTTCTTCCGCGACACGGCGGCGTGGGACTACCTGTCCAGCGAGGTGATCCCACAGATCGTCTCGAAGTCAGACGGCGACCTGATCAGGATCTGGAGCGCCGCCTGCGCCAGCGGGGAAGAGGCCTACAGCGCCGCGATCGCGGCGTGCGAGGCCATCGGGCCGGATGAGTTCGTCAGGCGCGTCAAGGTTTATGCCACCGACGTTGACGAGGAAGCCCTCGCGACCGCTCGAGGCGGCTACACGCTGGACGCCCTCTCGCGCCTTCCCGAAGACCTCGTACAGAGGTATTTCGACCTCCAGGCCGGCCGTTATCTCTTCAAGCCGGCCCTGCGCCGAGCGATCATCTTCGGTCGCCACGACCTCATGCAGGACGCGCCCATCTCGCGCGTCGATCTCCTCATCTGCCGCAACACGCTGATGTACTTCACGGCGGAGAGCCAGGCGCGAATCCTGGCCCGCTTCCACTACGCACTCAACGATTCGGGCTACCTGTTCCTGGGACGGGCGGAGATGCTCCTGACGCACTCGGACCTGTTCGTGCCGACCGAGCTCAAGTACCACATCTTCAGAAAGGTCCCGCGGGTCCAGCTCGGCGAGCGGATGGTCACCGTCGCCCAGGGTGGCAACTCCGATACGCCAGAGCTGGCCGGCACGCGGGTCCAGCTGCGCGCACTGGCCGGCGAGCAGCTGCCGGTGCCCGAGATCGTCCTCGACGCGGGCGAGACTTTGATCGCCGCCAACCACGCCGCCCGGGCCGCTTTCAAGCTGGCTCCTACGGACATCGGGAAGCCGATCAAAGACCTCGAGCTCTCATACCGGCCCTTGGAGCTGCGCTCGCGGATCGCAACCGCGCTGCGCGAGCACAAGCCGGTGCTGGTCAACGACGTTGCCCATACCGCGCCTGACGGCCCCGACGGAACGGTCTACGACGTCCACGTCGTACCCCTGATGGCCGAGCGCAACGGCCTCGTGGTCGGGATCAGCGTGACGTTCCACGACGTGACCGAGCAGCGCCACCTGCGCTCCGAGCTGGATCGCGTGCGCCAGGAGGTCGAGACGGCCAACGAGGAGCTCCAGTCCAGCTATGAGGAGCTGGAGACGACCAACGAGGAGCTGCAGTCGACCGTCGAGGAGCTGGAGACGACCAACGAGGAGCTGCAGTCCAGCAACGAAGAGCTGGAGACGATGAACGAGGAGCTGGAATCGACCAACTCCGAACTGCAGGCGATCAACACCGATTTGCGGACGCGCACCGACCAGGTGGATCAGCTGAACACCTTCCTCGACGCGATCCTGGCCAGCCTCCAGGTGGGCATCGTGGTGCTGGACGCGCAGTTCAAGGTCGCGATGTGGAACGCCCGGTCGTTCGATCTCTGGGGCGTGCGCGAAGAGGAGGCCGTCGGGAAGGTTTTCTTCGACCTCGACATCGGCCTGCCGTTGGATCAGATCGAACAGATGACTCGCGGCGTGGCTGCCGGCACTGAGAAGGACGCCCAGCGGACAGTCGCCGCCATCAACCGAAGGGGACGCACGATGCGCTGCCGCGTGTCCGTCACACCCCTGTCGGCCGTGTCGCCGTCGGGTAAGGGCGTCGTCGTCTTGGTGGAGGAGATCGCAGGCAACGCAGACCCAGCCTCGTAGGGCTTCGATTCACTCGGTGAGCGGCGGCGCCGGGCCGGCCGGCCGCCCCGACCTCGACCACATCGACAGCGTCGTGGCCCGGTCCGACGAGCTGTGCTCCGATGCCCGCCGGCAGCTGCGCCGGTCGCGGGCGATGGTCAAGGCCATCCTCACCCGCCGCGCCGAGAACCCGGCCCAGCTGAGGGTGCTCGACTAGGCGGACAACGGCAGGGTGAAGCGCACCGTGGTGCCGCGCCCCGGCTCGCTGCGCAGGTCGATCGTGCCTCCGTGGGCCTCCACGATGTCCTTGGCGATCGAGAGACCGAGCCCGGATCCGCGCGAGGCCGGGCTCTTGGCGAAACGTTCGAACGCGCGGGCGGCCAGCTCGGGCTCCATGCCCGCCCCGGAGTCCGCGACCGTCACCGAGACCATGTCGCCTGCACGCTCGGCTCTGACGTGGACCGACCCACCGGCAGGCGTATGAGCGACGGCGTTCTGCAGCAGGTTGACGAGGACGCGGCGGAGCCGCGCTGGGTCGGCATCGACCGCCGGTAGGTCGGAGGGGACGTCTGCCGTCAAGCTGACCTCTGGGGCTTGCGGCCGCTGAGCTGCGACCACCTCAGGGATCAGCTCCGCCAGGGCGACGCTTTCGCGCGCCAGGCTCAGGGCGCCGGCATCGCTCTCGACAAGGGTGCGGAGGTCGGCGACGAGCGCCTCCATCGTCCGCGCGGCGTCGAGGATGGGCGCCAGGTGTTCAGGGTCGCCGGGGTAGACGCCGTCCGAGATCGCCTCTGACTGGGCCCGGATCACGGCCAGCGGCGTCCGCAGCTCGTGCGCCAGGTCCGCGAGGAACCCGCGGCGCCGCTCGTCCACCGCCTCGAGGCGGCGGGCCGCCTCCGTCAGCTGGCGCAGCCGCCATCCCATCCCGGCCATCCGGCGCCCACGCCGCGTCGAGATGAAAATCACAACGCCGACGACCGCCAGGCCTATGAGCGGGAACGGGAACGGAGGGCGGCCGCGAGCCGCGCCGAACCCGACCAGGATGCCGATCGCCACAGAAACGAGCAGCCACAACGCCGCCGCGATAGCGAGGAAATGGAAGAGCGAGGGCGGCCTGCGGCGTCGAGGCGGCGGCCAGTCTTCGCTGTCAGGCCACCAGGGCGGCGGGCCCTGCCGGCCGGGCCGGGAGCTCAACTCAGGTCGGCGAAGCGGTAGCCCACGCCGAAGACAGTCTGCAAATACCGCGGGGCGTGCGGGTCAGGTTCGAGCTTGCGCCGGATGTTCTTGACGTGGGCGTCGATCGCCCGCTCGTAAGACTCCATCGCGGTCCCGTGCACGGCATCCAGCAACTGGGCCCGGGTGAAGACCCGGCCGGGCTGGCGGACCATCACCTCCACCAGCTCGAACTCGGTCGGGGTGAGTTCGATGGAGCGCCCCAACACCCGGAACTCACGGCGGGTGGAGTCCAGCTCCACCTCGTCGCCGACCTTGATCGAAGCGCCGGCTGCGCTTTTGCCCTCGCTGCGCCGCAGGACGGCGCGCACACGCGCCACCAGCTCGCGCGGGCTGAAAGGCTTGGCCACGTAGTCGTCGGCGCCGAGCTCCAGGCCGGCGACCCGGTCCGCCTCCTCGGTGCGGGCGGTCAGCATGATGATCGGCAGCTCGCCTTCTCGGCGCAGGCTGCGCGCCACGTCGAGGCCGTCCATCCCCGGCAGACCTAGATCGAGCACCACGAGGTCCGGCTTGCCCGTCCGCGCGAGGCGGAGGGCCGAGGGGCCGTCCGTCGCGGTGAGCACCTCAAACCCAGAGTGGTGCAGGTAATCCCGCACCACCTGGACGATCTGAGGCTCATCGTCGACGACCAGCACCCTCGGCACGCCGGCCATCGTAGGGCTCCCTACTGTTTTGGCTCCTCCTCGTGCGCCTGCTTGTGCCAGTCGCGGAGGCGGTCCTCCATCGAGTGCGGCCCATTCCCACCGTGGTGCCCGCCGCCCCAGCGGCCCATCCGGGCGAACCCGCGGAACACGGCGAAGATCACGAACAGGAACAGCAGGAACCAGAAGAAGCCGAACAGCGGGAAGAACCCGCCGCCGCCCCAATGCGGGCCGTACCAGTAGTACGGCGCCGCGCCCGCCGGGAGCTTCGACGCGAGGCCATTGCTCAGCCCTGCTTCATACGAGAAATACGACGCGATGCCGGCGATAGCCGCCGTCACCGCCAACCACAGCAACGCGAATCTCTGTCTCATGGAGCAGAGCTTCCCGCGCGCTTGTGAGCAAGTTGTGAACGCGGCGAGGAGATGTCGAGAAGCCGCTAACCTCGATGTCAGTGCCCGACAAGACCGCCCGCCTGCGAGTGGTGGTCAGCGGCGATGTCCAGGGCGTGGGCTTTCGGTACTTCGTCGCCGACCACGCCCGCGACGCGGGGTTGGCCGGCTGGGTGCTCAACCAGCCGGACGGCGCCGTCGAGTGCGTGGCCGAGGGCCCACGCGAGGCGCTGGAGGAGCTCCTGCGTGTGATCGAGCGGGGACCGACCTCAGCCGCGGTGGGGCATGTCGAGGCCGAGTGGTCCGAAGCTGCTGGCGACGCTCCCGCGGGGTTCGAGATCCGGTGGTGAGCTAGTCGGCGGGAGCTAGTCGGCGTGGACGGCGCAGTAGGCGCCGGCCGCGAAGGGGTGGGCGGTGATGGGCCGAGTTGATTCGGGCTTACCGCGGAACCTGTCGCAGCGCCAGCAGAAGACGACCGCGTCCAGACCCCAGGGAAGCAGGCCCGGGATCAGCACCTCGCGTTGGTGGCGGTGCATCAACCAACAGCGGAACCGCTCCACGTCCATCGCGAGATGGAGGCTAGGAAATCGTCGAACACAAACCGACGGCGGCCTTGTTAATAAACGAACGAGGTTTTAGGCGTCTCCGACCACGCGCTCGATCTTGGCCGCCAGCACGAAGTCGTTCTCGGACAGGCCTCCGATCGCGTGGGTGATCAAGTTAACCTCGAGGCTGCCCCAGCCGAGGCACAGGTCGGGGTGGTGGCCCTCCGCTTCCGCGACCTCGGCGATGCGGTCGATCAGCTTGACGCCGGGCATGAAGCCCTTGAAGTGGAAGGTCTTGGTCAGCCGTCCCTCGGCGTCGAGCTTCCAGCCCTGGAGCTCGGTCAGAAGCTGGGCGACGACGTCATCATCAAGAGGAGGGGTGCCGGCTTCGCAGGGGACGCAGCGGCGATCGGCCAGGGTTCCCATGACCTCTAGAATGCACGACGGTCCGCGCGCAGGGCGCATCGGAGGCCGGGCGCGCGCAGGGCGCATCGGATAAGGGCGGCTAGCTCAGTGGGAGAGCGCCACGTTCACACCGTGGAGGTCGGTGGTTCGAAACCACCGCCGCCCACCAAAACCATTCGCGTCGGCGCCCGCTGACCCGATCGGCTCTGAGCCCTCTAGCCGGCCGGCTCCCCCTCGAATACGGCCGACACCGCGCTCGATAGAGCGCTGCCGTTGACGCTGCGGCCGGAGTTGTGCTGGAGCTCCCGAACCTCCAGCCGCGCGGCCGGGTCGGAGCACAGTGCCAGCACGTCCTTCTCGTCGTTCGCGAGGTCTCGCGAGGTGGTCGTGAAGGACGCTGTGATGCCACCGTTCTCGAAGATGATCACGCCCCGGGCTGAGCCGCTGGACACGATCAAGCTGCCGGTGAACTGGCGCTCGCGGAGGTAGTTCACGAGGCCTTCGGCGTTGACCCACGATGCCACGAGGTCCGGGTACATGGGGCTGCCGGAGGCGACGCCGTGGAGGCCGTCGACGATGCCGGAGTCGAGCGCCACGATGTCCAGGACGCCCAGTCCTTCCTCCACCGCGTTGTGGATCGCATGGATGGCGACCTCGCCACGCTGGAGCTCGTCGGGTGCGCGGTACAGGGTCTCGACGAGGTGGCCGTCGCGCATCAGCACGATGCCGTTGGCGCCGGGAGCGATGAGCTTGACGTAGCCGGAGTGACCGACCTCGGAAAGCGTGCTGAGGAGGCGCTCGAAGGCCACGAACTTTGTGGTCAGGGACTCGTAGATAGAGGTTCCGGTGGGGAGCGGGAGGGCTTCCTCTCCGCTGTCCTGGGGACGTGCTCGAAAATCTGCCTGCTGCATCGCACTAGTGAACGCCATGCGCGGTCGCTCGTGCAATCGGAGGAAGGTGGGGCGCGGCTGGATTGGGGTGCGCAAAGCGGGTGGTAGGATTATCGTGCCCGTTTTCGGGCGCTCTTCCAAGCGTCTGATTTGGCGTGGCCCCGTCGTCTAGTGGACCAGGACGCAGCCCTCTCAAGGCTGAGATCGCGGGTTCGAATCCCGCCGGGGCTACCAGCTCATCAGCCTTGAGGTGCGCGTCCCCCCCAAATGGGCGATTTGCCGACAAATGACCCCATGTGGTTGCTCGACCTGTGCGATTTGTCGGCAAATCGCCAGGCGTCAGCTCGATAGGGCCGGGCTGAACGCAGCCGCGTGATCGGCGACCCACTGCCGAAACGATCGCGGCGGTGTTCCGAGAACGTCCAACACGGTCGAGGTCACGTAGGCCGGCCTTCCCATCGTCGCTCCCCACGCGGCGAGCAGCATGTCCACGGCCGGACGTGGCCAGCTCGCCTCCGTCTCGCGGCGAAACTCGCCCGGCGTCAGCTCCTCGAACACGATCTGCCGCCCCAGGACGTCGCCGATGATTCGCACCTGCTCTGCCTGGCTCAGTGACTCGCGGCCGGTGAGCACGTAATCGGAACCGGCGTGTCCGTCCTGGTACAGGGTCAGGGCCGCGACCGCCGCCACGTCGCGGTCGTCGACGGGAGCCGTCTCGGCAGCGCCGTAAGGCCAGCGGACGGCCTGGCCGGCGCGAATCGAAGGCGCCCACCAGAACAGCGCGTTCGACGCGAACATACCCGGCCGGATGAACGTCGCTTCGAGCCCGGTGGCCGCGATCAGCCGCTCAATCTCCGCGTACAGCTCCGCCATCGGGTTCGGTTGCTGGAAGAAGGGGTGTGGCGTCCGGTGTGGGGCCGAGAGAAACACGACCCGTCGGGCGTGACTTGCCAGGCGCTCGACCACCGCCGGGGCCGTCGTCGGCGGGGCGGTCCAGACAAGGAAGACGGCGCCGGCGCCGTCCAGTCCCGCATTGAGTGAGTCGGGCTGGGTCAGGTCGCCGGTGACCACCTCGACATCGGACGGGAAGGTCTCAGCCGCCTCCGCGCGACGAAGCAGGGCGCGGACCGGGACGCCGGCCTCGAGCAGCTGATCGACGACGGCGCGACCTACCCGGCCCGTCGCGCCAGTTACGAGCACCGGAGCAACGTGCGCGCGTGTCATCCGGTCCAGCTTGCGCGATCCCGCCCTTAGCGGGGACACTAGCGCCCACGTGAACGGCGTCCACGACATGGGCGGACAGCACGGGCACGGGCCGGTGGTCGCCGAGCGCGACGAGCCCGTGTTTCACCACCCCTGGGAGGGACGCGTCTACGCCTTGATGCGGCTGGTTCGGCTCCAGGGCATCTTCAACCTCGATGAGATGCGGCGCGCCATCGAAAGCCTGCCGCCCGCCGACTACCTTGACTACTCCTACTACGAGCGCTGGTTGGCTGCCCTGGAAGCTCTGCTGGCCGAGAAGGGCGTCGCCCACAACGGGCCGATGCGACCGACCGGCCCGAAGCCGCCGCCGTCAGGGGTGGCGCCGCCACGTTTCGCCCCCGGTGACCGGGTCAGGACGCGCAACTTCAACCCACGCCGGCACACGCGGCTCCCGCGCTACGCGCGCGGCCGCACAGGCGTCGTCGAATCAGTCAGGGCGGCCTACACGCTGCCCGACGTGAACGCGCACATTTCCGGGCCAGAGGACCGCCGCGTGGTCGAGCACGTGTACGTGGTCGCGTTCGAGGCGAGCGAGCTGTGGGGCGATGATGGCGCCGTGCACGACAAGGTAGGGCTCGATCTGTGGGAGTCGTACCTCGAGCCCTTGGAGGAGGCCGGCCGATGAGCGATCACCACGACCACGACGACCACGCACACCACGGAGATCTCACCGAGATCGAGGCGCGTGTGCTTGCCCTGGAGTCGCTGCTGCTCGAGCGCGGGCTCATCGAGCCCGGCGAGGTCGACGACATCGTCTACAAGTACGAGCACGACGTCGGTCCGATGCTGGGGGCGAAGGTGGTCGCCCGCGCCTGGCTGGATGCGGACTTCAAGCGCCGCCTGCTCGAGGACGGCAGCGCGGCGATCCGGGAGCTGGGCGTCGAGAGCCACGATCTCGAGCTGGTGGTCGTCGAGAACAGCCCGAATGTGCACCACCTCGTCGTGTGCACTCTGTGCTCCTGCTATCCCTGGTTCCTGGTCGGCCTGCCGCCGGTCTGGTACAAGTCGGCCCCCTATCGTTCGAGAGCCGTGCTCGAGCCGCGGACGGTCCTCGCAGAGTTCGGCCTCGACCTGCCCACGGATTCCGCGGTCCATGTCCACGACTCCACCGCGGAGCTACGCTACCTGGTCCTCCCGGAGCAGCCGGCGGGCACCGAGGGCTGGAGCGAGGACGAGCTCGCCGCCCTGGTCACGCGCGACTCGATGATCGGGGTCGCGCTGGCGCGAACTCCGGAGATGGTGTCGTGAGCGTCGTCGAGCGAGAGATCGCGGACGAGCGCGGACCGGCCGGTCCGCCGCGGAAGAACGGCGAGCGGGTCTTCACCGCTCCCTGGGAGGGACGAGCGTTTGGCATGGCTCTCGCGCTGCGCGCCCATCAGCCCTATCCGTGGGAGGAGCTGCGAGCGCTCCTGGAGCGGCGGATCAAGGCGGCGGGCCCGGAGGACGACGGCTCGCAGTACTACGAGTTGTGGGTGGCCTCCCTCGAGGAACTCCTCGGCCGGCGCGGCCTGTTAGACGAGGACGAGCTCGAGCGGCGGACGGAGGAGTACCTCGCCGGCCGGCGGGACGAGGTGTTCTAGCGCCGCCACTCGACTGACGGGTCGTAGTCGACCTCGAGCGGCTCCTGCTCTGGCCGCAGGTCCGGCGGAACGTGCACCAGGTTGACGCGGATCCGCGTCCAGGTTGAGCTGCGACCTCGCATGGAGTCGACCAGCACGTCCGCCGGCTTCAGGTGCGGGACAACCTCGGGATGCCGCGCCTGCCAGTGCTCGAGCGCCGCCCGGGCTTCGTGCTCGTGCTTGGCGCGCGCGATCTCGATCAGCGGCACCTTCGGCTGGCGGCGCCGCGACGGCGCCACCCGCGGCGCTTCCGCCACCTGGCGCTCGTAGTGCGGCGGCCAGGGCGCGTCGGGCAGGCCCGCGGCTTCGTGGCGTGCCGCCAGCTCGAGCAGGGGCTCGATGGAGCCGGGCGCCGAGTCCATCTCGGCCCAGGGGTCGCCCAGCTTCGCGAACCGAGCGGGGACGGTGTCGATGGTGAAGTCGCCCGGCTCGCAGTCCGCAACCTCGTCCCAGCGCAGGGGCGTCGACACTCGCGCGTCCTTCAATGGGCGGACCGAGTAGACGGACGCGATCGTGCGGTCCTTGGCGTTCTGGTTGTAATCGAGGAAGACGCCGTGGCGCTCCTCCTTCCACCACTTCGACGTCGCGAGCTGGGGCGCCACCGTCTCTACGGCGCGCGCCAGCGCGACCGCCGCCCGCCGCACCTCGGGAAAGGTCCAGCGCCGCTCGATGCGGCAGTAGATGTGGAACCCTCGAGAGCCGGACGTCTTCGGCCAGGCTGTGAGCCCGAGGTCCGTCAGCACGTCGCGCGCGACCAGAGCTACTTCGCGGACCTGCGACCAGGGCACGCCCGGCACCGGGTCGAGGTCGACGCGCAGCTCGTCGGGATGGTCGAGGTCGTCAGCCCGGACGGGGTGCGGGTTGAGGTCGATGCAACCGAGGTTCACCACCCAGGCGAGCTGCGCCGCGTCTGTCAGCACCACCTCTCGCGCCGTCCGGCCGGAAGGGAAGCTCAGCTCCACCGTCTCGATCCAGTCGGGTCGAGGATCGGGCGCTCGCTTCTGGAAGAACGCCTGGCCCGCCGCGCCATGGACGAATCGCTTCAGCGCCATCGGCCGCGAGCGCACCCCGTTCAGGACACCGTCGGCGACGGCCAGGTAGTAGTTCACGAGGTCCAGCTTCGTGTTGCCTGTCTCCGGGAAGAAGACCTTCTCGGGGTTGGTGATCGCCACCTCGCGCCCTGCGACGCGCACGGTCTCCGGCATCCTGAAGAGGATGAGCGATAGCGACCTGCCTGACTACGCGCTGCTGAACCGCGAGGCGTGGACGCAGGCGAACGCGGAATACACCGACAGCCAGGCCCCGAAGAGCTGGGCGGCGACCGAGATCACCTGGGGCGTCTGGAGCACGCCCGAGAGTGAGCTGCATGCGCTGCCGGACGTCACCGGCAAGGACGTGATCGAGCTCGGTTGCGGCACCGCCTACTTCAGCGCCTGGCTCAAGCGCGCAGGCGCCAGGCGGGTGGTCGGGGTCGACGTCACACCGGCCCAGCTGGAGACCGCGCGGCGCATGGACGCCGAGTTCGGCCTCGGCATCGAGCTGATCGAAGCGAACGCGGAGGATGTGCCGCTCGAAGACGCGCAGTTCGATCTCGCGGTCTCGGAATACGGCGCCTCGATCTGGTGCGACCCGGCCAAGTGGATCGCAGAGGCCGGGCGGCTGCTGCGTCCAGGCGGCGAGCTGGTGTTCCTGCGCAACACGACGCTCGCGATCCTCTGCTACTCGGAGGAGCTGGACAGGGTGGCCGAAAGGCTCGAGCGCCCGCAGCGCGGTCTTTACAAGCTCGAGTGGGGAGGCGACGACCCCGGCGTCGAGTTCCAGGCCCCGCACGGCGACATGATCCGCATCCTGCGGTCGTGCGGCTTCGAGATCATCGACCTCATCGACGTCTATCCGCCCACTGACGCGGAGACGCACTCCTACTACAGCTACGTCACACCGGA
Source organism: Candidatus Dormiibacterota bacterium (assembly GCA_036378435.1). GTDB lineage: Bacteria > Chloroflexota > Dormibacteria > Dormibacterales > Dormibacteraceae > DASUWK01. Next base: position 27,380 of record DASUWK010000054.1, read on the forward strand.
ATGGGCCTCGAAATGGCCCAACGAAGAGCTTTGGCGGGCCCGCAAATGGGAATGAATAAGAGGTGGCAAAAGGCGACTTCATCGAGGTTCTCGTGGACGCCGGCAACGGCGCCGCGAAGGAGTACGTGATCAGGGCCGGGAAGGCCGGCAGGCGGGTCGATGTGCGGACGTCGCGGACGCTCGTCGAGGTCCAGGAGCTGACGCGCACGGGCAAGGTCGTGCGCAGTGCTCGTTTCATGGCCCCGCGGGTGCTCGCCGTCGTCGAGCACCCGGTCGACGAGGCGGCTTAGTTCAACTTCGAACTGGCTCCCTAGACTGATCGGCACGTGAACGCAGCCGATCGTTTCCGCGCACTCCTCGAGCAACGCATCGCCGTACTCGACGGCAGCAAGGGCGTCCTGCTCCAGCGCTCGGGCCTGTCAGAGGAGGACTACCGAGGCGAGCGCTTCCGCGAGCACACGCACTCACTGCGGGGCGACGTCGATGTCCTCTGCCTGACGCAGCCCGACGTCGTCGAGCGCACTCACCGCGCATACCTCGACGCCGGCGCCGACTGGATCGTGACCAACACGTTCACGTCCACCCCGGTCTCGCAGGCGGAGTACGGCATCGCCGACCTGACCTACGAGATGAGCAAGGCGGGCGCGGAGATCGCGCGCCGCGCGGTCGGCCATTACTCGGATCGCTTTGTCGCGGGTTCCGTCGGCCCGACCACGGTCACGCTTTCGATGTCACCGCGCGTCGACGACCCGTCCTTCCGCGCCGCCACCTTCGACCAGGTCGCTGACGGGTACGCGACCTCCATCCGAGGGCTCAAGGACGGCGGCGTCGACTTCCTGCTCATCGAGACCATCACCGACACGCTGAACGCCAAGGCGGCGATCCGGGCCGCGGCGGACGTCGCGCCCGAGCTGCCGCTGATCCTCTCGGTGACCGCCGTGGACCGCAGCGGCCGCACGCTGTCCGGCCAGACGATCGAGGCCTGGCTGACGTCGATCGAGCACGCCCGGCCGCTGGCCGTGAGCATCAACTGCTCGCTCGGCGCGTCGGAGATGAGGCCGTTCCTGGCCGCGCTCGCTGCGATCTCGCCCTGGCCGGTCTTCTGCTATCCGAACGCCGGGCTGCCCAACGCGTACGGCGAGTACGACGAGCAGCCCCACACCACCGCGCAGCTGCTGCATGGCTTCGCGGCCGACGGCCTGGTCAACGGCGTCGGAGGCTGCTGCGGTACGCAGCCGCGGACGATCAGCGAGCTCGCGGGCGCCGTGCGCGGCATTGCCCCGCGAAAGCTTGTGGAGCGGCCGCCTCGACCTCGATTCGCCGGCCTCGAGCCGTTCGAGATCGGCCCCGACACCAACTTCGTCCTCATCGGCGAGCGCACCAACGTCACCGGGTCTAAGAGGTTCCAGCGGCTGATCGAGAGCGGCGACTTCCAGGCCGCGCTGGACGTCGCTCTCGAGCAGGTCCGCGGCGGCGCGAACTTGATCGACGTGAACATGGACGCCGATCTACTTGAGTCGGAGGAGGCGATGAAGCGCTTCCTCAACCTCGTCGCCACCGAGCCCGAGGTGGCCCGCCTGCCGGTCATGGTCGACTCCTCGCGGTGGTCGGTCATCGAGGCCGGGCTCAAGTGCCTGCAGGGCAAGCCGATCGCGAACTCGCTTTCGCTCAAGGACGGTGAGGAGACGTTCCTCGAGCGGGCCCGCGCCGCGCGCCGGCTCGGAGCGGCGGTGGTGGTGATGGCCTTCGACGAGCAGGGCCAGGCGGAGACGGCTGAGCGCAAGGTCGCTATCTGCGAGCGCGCCTATCGCCTCCTGACCGAGCAGGCCGGCTTCCCTGCCGAGGACATCGTCTTCGACCCGAACGTGCTCGCGGTCGCCACCGGGATCGAGCAGCATGCCGGGTTTGCCGTGGCGTACATCGAGGCCGCACGCGAGATCAAGCGCCGCTGCCCGGGCGCGTCGATCTCCGGCGGGATCTCGAACCTTTCCTTCGCCTTCCGCGGCAACGACGTCGTGCGCGAGGCGATGCACGCGGCCTTCCTCTACCACGCGATCGCGGCCGGCCTGGACATGGGCATCGTGAACGCGGGCCAGCTCGCGGTCTACGAAGACATCGAGCCGGCCTTGAAAGAGCTGGTCGAGGACGTCGTGCTGAATCGCCGGGCGGATGCCACCGAGCGCTTGGTCGAGCACGCGCGGACGGTCACCGGGACGGGCGCCGAGCGTGCCACCGACCTCGGCTGGCGAGATGCGGCGGTCGAGAAGCGCCTCGAGCACGCGCTGGTTCACGGCATCGCCGATTTCGTGGAGGCGGATGCGGAGGAGGCGCGTCAGGAGCTCGGGAGCCCGCTGGACGTGATCGAGGGGCCGCTCATGCGCGGGATGCAGGTGGTCGGCGACCTCTTCGGCGCCGGCAAGATGTTCCTCCCCCAGGTGGTCAAGAGCGCGCGCGTCATGAAGCGCGCCGTGGCGTACTTGGAGCCGTTCATGGAGGCGGAGGCCGAGACGGGTGCCGTCCGCAGCAACGGGAAGGTCGTGCTCGCCACGGTCAAGGGCGACGTCCACGACATCGGCAAGAACATCGTCGGCGTGGTGCTCGGCTGCAACAACTACGAGGTCATCGACCTCGGCGTCATGGTGCCTGCCGAGCGGATCCTCGACACCGCAATCGAGCAGAACGCCCAGATCGTGGGGTTGAGCGGCTTGATCACCCCTTCGCTGGACGAGATGGTGTCCGTCGCCAAGGAGATGGAGCGCCGCGAGCTCCGGTTCCCGCTGCTGATCGGGGGCGCCACGACCTCCAAGCAGCACACGGCTGTGCGCGTCGCGCCGGCCTATTCGCAGCCCGTCGTGCACGTGCTGGACGCGTCACGCGTCGTGAACGTGGTGTCGGACCTGCTCGACCAGGAGCGGCGGCCGGAGTTCGTCGCCCGTAACCTCGAGCTCCAGGACACGCTGCGCAAGCAGCACGCCGACAAGCAGCGCAAGCCGCTGCTGTCGCTCGACGCCGCGCGCGAGAACAAGCTGAGGCTCAAGTTCGAGCAGCTGCCGGCGCCGCCCTTCACCGGCGTGCGCACGGTGGAGCCGGACCTCGAGACGCTCCGCGGCTATATCGACTGGACGTTCTTCTTCCACGCTTGGGAGCTGAAGGGCAAGTTCCCGGACATCCTCAGCCACCCGGAGCACGGCGCGGCGGCCTCCGAGCTCTTCGAGCACGCGCAGGCGATGCTCGACCGGATCGTGCGTGAGCGCAGCCTGCAGCCCCGCGGCGTCTACGGTTTCTGGCCGGCGCGGTCGGAAGAGGACGACATCGTGCTCGCCACCGATGGCGGCGAGACCCGCTTCCCGATGCTGCGGCAGCAGGTCGACCACGGCGATCCGAACATCCCGAACCGCTCACTGGCCGACTTCGTGGCGCCGGACGGCGACCACGTCGGCGCCTTCGCCGTGGGGATCTTCGGGGCGGACAAGCTCGCCGCCGAGTTCGAATCGGCGAACGACGACTACAACGCGATCATCGTCAAGGCGCTCGCGGATCGCCTGGCTGAGGCCTTTGCGGAGCACCTGCACGCGCAGGTGCGGCGCCAGTGGTACGAGGAAGGGCCGGAGCTCAGCAACGAGGACCTGATCGAGGAGCGCTACCAGGGAATCCGGCCGGCGTTCGGCTACCCGGCCTGCCCAGACCATACCGAGAAAGGCCGGCTCTTCGAGCTCCTGGACGCTCAGTCGGCTGGGCTCGAGCTGAGCGAGTCGTACGCGATGCTGCCGCCGGCCGCTGTCGCGGGCTTGTACTTCGCCAACCCCGCCGCCCGCTACTTCAACGTGGGCAAGGTTGGGCGCGACCAGGTGGAGGAATACGCCAACCGCAAGGGGCTCGGTTTGGACGAGATGGAGCGCTGGTTGGGTCCCGTCCTCGGCTACGATCCCGGAGAAGCGTGACGACTTTCGCCAACTCTCCCAGCTATCTGCTGACGTCCGAGTCGGTAACCGAAGGCCACCCGGACAAGGTCTGCGACCAGGTCTCGGACGCGATCCTCGACGGCATGCTCGGGCAGGACCCGAGCTCGCGGGTCGCCTGTGAGACCGCGATCACAAAGGGCTACTGCACGGTCATCGGCGAGGTCACCACGCACGCCGACGTAAACATCCAACGGCTGATCCGCGACACGATCCGCTCCATCGGCTACGACGACGACGCGCTCGGCTTCGACGCCGACCACGCGAACATCGCCGTCTACCTCAAGGAGCAGTCGCCGGACATCGCGGCCGGCGTGGACACCTCGTTGGAGCATCGCTCCGGCTCATCCGGGGATGCATACGAGCTGCAGGGCGCCGGTGACCAGGGGATGATGATCGGCTTCGCCTGCCGCGAGACGCCCGAGTACATGCCGCTGACCATCTCGCTAGCACACCGTCTCGCGCGGCGGCTGGCCGAGGTGAGGCGCGGCGGTGGACCGGCCTGGCTGCGGCCCGACGGCAAGACCCAGGTCACGGTGGAGTACTCGCACGGGCAGCCGCGCCGGATCGACACCGTCGTCGTCTCGACACATCACGCGCCTTCGGCCGGCAACGCCGAGATCGCGGACGCAGTCCGCAGTCTTGTCATCGAGCCGGTGCTCCCGGCCGACCTCGTCGACTCACGGACGCGGGTGCTCGTCAACCCCAGCGGCCGCTTCGAGCTGGGCGGCCCGGCCGCGGACGCGGGCTTGACCGGCCGCAAGATCATCGTCGACACCTATGGCGGGGTCGCGCGGCACGGTGGCGGCGCCTTCAGCGGGAAGGACCCGTCCAAGGTGGACCGCTCAGCCGCCTACGCGGCTCGCTACGTCGCCAAGAACGTAGTCGCGGCCGGCCTCGCCGAGCGGCTGGAGGTCCAGGTCTCCTACGCGATCGGCCAGGCGCGGCCCACGTCCGTCGCCGTCGAGACGTTCGGGACCGGCGCGGTCGAGGATGACGAGATCCTGGCCTTGATCGCGCGGCACTTCGACCTCCGCCCGGCCGGCATCATCGAGCGGCTCCAGCTGCGCCAGGCGATCTACCGGCCGACCGCGGCGTACGGCCACTTCGGTCGCGACGACCTCGATGTGCCGTGGGAGCGCACCGACGTGGCCGAGGTGCTGGGCGAGGAAGCTTCCGCCAGGGTGGCCTCGACCGCGAACTGAGTCCCTAGGAGCCCCCACCTGCCGCGGCCAGCGGCTCTCGCTGTTGGACCGGTTCCGCGCTCACGCGCTTGCGGCGCTCGATCAGGACGCAGCTCGCGGCGGCGATGAACATCGCGACGATCGGCACCACCAGCGACTGCCGCATCGCGTCCAGGAACCCGTTCACGAACACGTCGTGGCCGATCGAGAGCACGGTCGCCTTGACCTGCTCCGGCAGCCCGGGCGGCGGGTTGACGGCGGCTCCGGTCTGGCCGCGGCCCACCTGGAGGCCGTTACGGCCGGCCGCGCTGAACGCGTCGATGAAGCGACCTCGGAAAGCTGCCGGCAGCTGGCTCGCCTGGGCGACCGCGTTGTCGTGGAGTGAGGTCGCCAGCCGCGCCTGCAGCACGGCGCCCACGACAGAGCTGCCGAGCGCGGCGCCGACCTGCCTGGTCGTGTTGAAGACTCCGGATGCGGCGCCGGCCTGCCGCGGCTCGATGTTGCGCATCGCCACCGTGGTCATCGGCGCGAAGGTGCAGCCCATGCCGAAGCCCGCGATGACCAGGTACGGCGTGAAGTCGTACCACTGCGAGGTGGGGCCGGCCGCGTGCGTCAGGAGGGCCATGCCGATGCCGAAGGCCGTGAGCCCGACCATCAGGATGTACTTCCCCCCGATGCGGTCGGCGAGCCGGCCCGCCCAAGGAGCGGTCAGCATCGACGTGCCGGCCATGGGTGCCATGGTCAACCCGGCCCGCAGCGCGCTCATCCCGAGCACGGACTGGAGGTAGATGGTGATCGGGAAGAAGAGGCCGAACATGCCGAAGGCCAGCGCGATGCTGGTCCAGTTCATCAGCGAGTAGTTGCGAATCCGGAAGAGGTCGAGCGGGATCAAAGGCTCGCTGACGAAGCGCTCCCACGCGATGAAGATCGCGAACACGACCACGCCGGCCGCGATCACCTCGTAGATGTTGATCGGGCCCCAGATCACGCCCCAGTCGTAGCGCTGGCCCTCGATCAAGCCGAAGACGATGAGGAAGAGCCCGATTGACGAGAGGAGCACGCCCAGGACGTCGAGCCTGTGGCTCCTTGCCGGCCGCAGGTCCGGGATGATCGCGAAGGTGGCGATCAAAGCGAGGATCCCGATCGGGACGTTCACATAGAAGATCCACCGCCAGCTGAAGTCGGTGGTCAGCCAGCCGCCCAAGGTTGGCCCGGCTACCGCCGCGACTCCTGCGACGGCCCCCCAGATGCCGAACGCCGCACCACGGCGTTCGGGCGGGAAGATCGTGTTGATCACCGCCAGCGTCTGCGGGGTCAGCAGCGCTCCGCCGAAGCCCTGGACGATGCGGGCGACGATGAGCTGGTTCGGATCCTGCGCGAAGCCGCACACCGCTGAGGAGACGGTGAAGATGAGGAGTCCGAGCGCGAAGAGGTTGCGGGGGCCGTACAAGTCGCCAAAGCGACCGGCGGTGATCAGCAGCACCGCATAGACCAGCAGGTACGAGTTGAGGATCCAGAGCACCTGGTCCAGCGACGCCTTGAGCCCGTCGATGATGCTCGGGATCGCCACGTTCACGATCGTGGTGTCGAGCAGGAT
>DASUWK010000055.1:0-33231 GCA_036378435.1 Candidatus Dormiibacterota bacterium
CTGGAGCTCACGCGGCGCGGCCACGACCTGACGCTCTACTGCGCCCAGGGCTCGGAGGTGCCGGGTGTCCGGCTCGACGAGGTGCCGGTCGAAGCAGAGATCTCCGCCGCGCTGGTGCGGCCGGGCGGAACCACAGCCGAGCGCGTGCCGGCCGTGGCGCGGGCGTTTGAGGCGGCCTTCGAGCGTGTGCGCGCCCGCGGAGCAGACGCGGTAACTCAGCACGGGTTTGACGCCGAGGCGTTCGAGCTGTCCGCCGACCTGCCCGTGCTCCACACGCTGCACCTCGGCCCGGTCGTGCCGGCGGTCGTCGAGGCCGCCCGTACGACGGCGGCGGCCGTGGCGGTGCCGTCGCTGACGATGCGCGAGGCGTGGGCGGCCGCGGGGGTTGCCGCCGCGTATGTGCTGCACAACGGCGTCCCCGACTTCGACCCGGGCCCCGTCGAACCCGGCGAGTACGCGCTCATCGCCGGGCGCATCTCGCCCGAGAAAGGCGTCGTCGAGGGCGTCCGCGCCGCTCGGGCAGCGGGGCTGCGCCCGCTGGTGGTGGGCGCGATCTATGACGAGGACTACTTCACCGCTCACGTTGCTCCGCTGCTGGGCGCGGGTGAGCTGCTCCCGGTCCAGCCGCGCGAGCGGCTCTGGCGGATCATGGCGCGCGCGGCTGTGACGCTGATGCCCGTGCGTTGGGAGGAGCCCTTCGGCCTGGTGGCCGCAGAAGCACAGGTCGCCGGCTGCCCGGTGGTCGCCTACCGGCGCGGAGCGCTGCCCGAGGTGATCGCCGAGGGGGTCGGAGGCTTCCTGGTTGAGCCTGACGACTTCGAAGGCTTCGTAGCCGCCATCGAGCAGGCTGCCGGCCTTGATCGTGCCGAGGTTCGGCGAGCCGCTCGTAAGCGGTTGCTCATGCCGGCTTGCGCGGCGGCTTACGAAGCTGCCCTGGAGGTGGTCGCACGGTGAGCCAGCAGCAGGTCGCGGTGGTGACGGGCGGCTCGGGCGGCATCGGCCAGGCAGTGATCGCAGAGCTCCGGCGGCGCGGCTACGACGCGAGGTCCTGGAGCCGGCACGACGGCGTCGACTGCGGCGAGGAGGACGCCGTCGAGCGTGCGGTGGCGGCGTTGCCCCGCTGGGACGTGCTGGTCCTGGGTGCCGCGGTGCTGATTCCAGGAGCGCTGACCGAGACGACGCTGCGCGATTGGAACGAAACGTTGCGCGCTGGGCTCACCTCTGCGTTCCTCTGCAGCCGCGCGGCGCTGCGTCGGATGGAGAGCGGCGGCCGGATTGTGCTCGTCTCGAGCCTCAGCGGTTGGATGGGGGCCGAGAAGTTCCCCGGGATGGCGGCCTACGTCGCCGCCAAGGCGGGGCTGACCGGGTTCGGCGAGGCCCTGGCGGTGGAGGCGAAGCCGCGTGGTATCCGGGTGAACACCGTGAGCCTTGGGTCCGTCCGGACGCCGATGCTCGAGGTGGCCGGCGCGCCGCCGGACCCGGCCTTCGACCCCAACCAGGTGGCGCCGGTCATCGGCTGGCTGGCGAGCGAGGCGTCCGCGCCGCTGTCAGGCGCGAACCTCCGCGTGGAGCCCTGATCAACCGGCCCGCGGCCGGCCCCGGGCCCTATCCGGGCTCGTCGAAGGGACTCCCGGCCGGCCGGGGGGCCGATCACTCGGCCTTCGGCTTCGACTCGTCCCGCCCGGTGACGCGCCGGAGCAAGATCCCGATCGCGGCCGTGGCCGCGGCGGTGCCGAACGCTCGCGCGGCGGTGACGACAAGCTTCTCGGTGGCCGAATCATCGCGGTCGACCACCTGCTTGTCGTTGACGTACATGCGCATGGAGGGCAGGCGCAGCCCGGCCAGCTGCCGCGTGGGCACCAGCCGCCGTGCCCGCTCGCCCAGCGTCGGAGGACGTGTCATGCGGTAGGCGACGAGACCCACGACCGCGGCACCCGCCAGGGCGCCCGCGATGATCGCCACCTGCATGGTGCGCCGCGCCGCCCGCCGGCCGCGCCGGCGCAGCTCGATGAGCCGCTCGCCCATCTCCTCGCGGGTCTCGGCTATCTCTTTGGAGAGCTCGTTAGATCGCTGAACCATTCTTTTGTCTCACGCATCGAGTCCATCGTGCGCTGCGGCTTCGCCTTGAACAGCTTGACCCCGATCAGCGCCAGCAGGGCGCCGCCGCCCAGGTAGACGACCCCCCAGCCGAGCGCCACCTCCCAGTGCCACGGCAGCAGCACGAGGGCGATCACCGGCCCGGCCACCAGCAGGACCACGAACAGCAGCGCGAGGGCGACGAGCAGCAGACCCACGGCGATGGCGTTGCGTATCGCCATCTCCTTGAGCTCGGCCTTCGCCAGCTCGATCTCGAGCCGGACCAGGCGCTGCGCATCCTCGACGATCCCGGTCGCCAGGTCCGCGGTCGATTCCCGCTGGCCGCCCAAACGCATACCGCCGCTCAATCTACGACCTGCACCGCCCACTGAATAGGATCGTTTGCGACTTGCCCCTCCTGAAGAGCAGCTACCTCGCGACCAGCCGCCTCCTCAAAGCCACGCCTGACCCAGTGCTCGAGCCTTTCGTCCGTGCCGGCGGAGGGGCCTGGTTCACGCTGAGCCGGGGTCAGCACCGCGCGGCGCTCGACAACTATGCGGCTGTGCTCGAGCTGCCGCGGAACCATGCCGACGTGCGCAGCACCGCCAGGCGCGCCTTCTTCAACTACGGCCGGATGCTGGTGGACTTCTGCCGCATCGCCAGCCTGACTCGTGACGAGGTCAACAGCCGCTGCCTCTTGACGGGCACCGACGGCTTCGACCGCGCGCTCGAGCAGGGGCGCGGCATCGTCCTGGCCGTCCCGCACATGGGCTCCTGGGACATGGCCGGCGCCTCGGTCGCCGTGAACGGCTACGACATCCACGCGGTGGCCGCCACCTTTCCCGGCTCGTTGAACGACGCGATGATCGAGGGCCGCCAGTTCTTCGGCATGAAGGTGATCCCCCTCGGCCGAGGCGCCGTCCCCGCGGTCAACGCGGTCCTCGAACGCAACGGGATGATCGCGCTGGTCTCCGACATCGCCCATGGCGGCGGTGTGGACGTCGAGATGTTCGGGCGGCGCACGAACATGGTCGCGGGCCCCGCCTCCTTCGCTCTGCGGACCGGCGCGGCGCTCATACCGGCCTCGGTCTGGTCGACCGGGCCGTCCAGCTACCACGCCCACGCCGAACCGCCGATCGAGTTCGAGGCGACCGGCGAGCGCCGTGCCGACATCGCGGCTCTCACCCAGAAGCTGGCGCTGGTCTTCGAGCGGCTGATCCGCGCGCACCCGACCGACTGGTATGCGTTCAAGCCGATCCTGAGGCCGGCTTGAAGATCGCCGCGGGGATCTACCACGGGCTGTCGGCCACCCTGCGCGTGCTGCCTCAGCCGGCGGTGGAGGGCGCCGTCCGGGCCGGAGGCAGCGCCTGGTTCCACCTGAGCCGGGGCCAGCACCAGGCCGCGCTCCAGAATTACGCCGCCGTCCTCCAGCTGCCTCCAGAGCACCCCGACGTGCGCCGCACCGCGACGCGCGCCTTCCAGAACTATGGGCGCATGCTCGTCGACTTCACGAAGATCGACCGGATGACGAAGGACGACGTCCGCGAGCAGTTCACATACGCGGGCACCGAGCACATCGACCGCGGCCTCGAGCGGGGCCGGGGCGTGATCCTCGCCCTGCCTCACATGGGGTCCTGGGACATGGCGGGCGCCGCGGCCGGGCTGATCGGTTACGACATCGAGGCCGTGGCGGAGGAGTTCCCGGGGTCCCTTAACGAGGCCGTCGTGCGCGGGCGTGAATATTTCGGGCTGAAGGTGATCCCGCTAGGCCGTTCCGCCATCCCCAAGCTCATCGAGCTGCTGCGGCGCAACGGCGTCGCGGCGCTGCTGACGGACATCTCGCGAGGTCGCGGGGTCGAGGTCAGCATGTTCGACCACCGCGTGGAGCTTGCCGCCGGTCCGGCCTCGCTCTCCGTCCGCACCGGCGCCGCGCTGGTCCCGGTGGGCGTCTGGTCGACCGGTCCGTCCCGCTACCACGGCCACGTGGAGCCGGAGCTCGTACCGGTGTCGACGGGCGATCGCAAGGCGGACATCCGCGAGCTGACGCAGCGTCTGGCCCTCGTCTTCGAGCGCATGATCCGCGCGCACCCAGACCAGTGGTACGCGTTCAAACCCATCCTCAGGCCGGCTTAGGTGTGGCAGTACCGCGGCTTCATAGCGCTCCAGTGGGTGATGGAGAGGCTGCCGCGCCGCCTCGGTTACGCCCTCGCGATCGTCGTCGCGCGCGTCGCGTTCTTGGGGGCGCGGAAAGCGCGCGACCGGGTGATGTTCAACCTGCGCCGCGCAGTCCCGGAGGTGTCGGAGCCCGAATTGATCCGGCTGACCTACCGGAACTTCCGCAATCACGCCAAGGCTTATGCGGACCTGATGCGCCTCCCGAGGATGCGAGTCGAGGACCTGCGTCCGCTGCTGGTCACCGAGGGCGAAGAGCACCTGCAGGCGGCTCTCGAGCATGGGCGTGGCGTGTTCGTCATCTCCGCGCACATGGGGTCCTGGGAGATCGCCGCCGCCACCTGGGCGGCGACCCTGTCGCCGGTGTCGCTCTTCGCCGAGGTGCTGGAGCCGCCGGAGATGTACGACTGGTACAAGCGCACTCGCGCGCGGCTGGGGATCAGCGTGCTGCCGCTGACCCACGGCGGCCTGCGCCAGGTGATGCGGGCGCTGGACGCCAACGAGATGGTGATCACCGCGATCGACCGCGATGTGCTCGGCACCGGACGCAAGTTCGACTTCTTCGGTCACCCCGCCAGCATTCCGACCGGGCCTATGGACCTGTCGCTGCGGCGCGGCACTCCGATCCTGCCGGTGTGCGTCTACCGCCTTCCTGACGACCGCTTGAAGGCGGTCGGCTACCCGGCGATCCTGGAGACACCGACCGCCGACCGCGCCGCCGACGTGGAGCGCGTCACGAACCGCCTGCTGCGCTCGCTCGAGGGGATCATCCGCGAGCGGCCGGACCAATGGCACCTGCCCCATCGGATTTGGGAGGACGGGCCCTGACAGCCGTAGGATTCCGTTCGCATCCATGAAGATCGGGCTGGTCTCGCCCTACGACTACACCCACCCCGGTGGGGTCTCGCTCCACATCAAGAACCTGGGCGACTGGCTCCAGCGCCTCGGCCACGAGGTCCGGACCTTCGCCCCGACCAGCCGCAAGCAGGCCGAGGACGAGATCCCGAACTTCTACCGGATCGGCCGGGTCTTCTCCGTGCCGGTCAACGACTCGGTCGCCCGGATCACGCTGAGCTTCCACCTCGCCTCCCGCGTGATGGACATCTGCGCCCGCGAGAAGTTCGACGTGCTCCATTTCCACGAGCCCCTGATGCCCGCGCTCCCGATCACGATGCTGCGTCTGTCGCGCAACGTCGGGGCCGCGACCGTGGGCACCTTCCACGCCTTCGCCAAGTCCAACGTCGGCTACTACTACGGCCGCCCGCTGCTCAAGCCGTACCTGCAGCGGCTCGACCAGGCGATCGCCGTCAGCCCCGCCGCGCGCGACTTCGTTCGGCAGTACTTCAGCATCGACCTGAAGATCATCCCGAACGGGGTCGACGTCGAGAACTTCAGGCCCGGGCACGCCCCCATCCGGCACTTGCGTGACGACCGCGTCAACGTGCTGTTCGTCGGGCGGCTCGAGAAGCGCAAGGGGCTGCGCGATCTCCTCAACGCCTACGCCGTGATGAAGGAGCGCTTTCCGAAGGCGCGGCTGATCATCGTGGGCGATGGGCCCCTTCGCTCGCGGGTCGAGCAGCAGATCTCGAAGGCGCGGCTGCACGACGTCGTCCTTGCCGGCTACGTCCCGGAGTCGGTCAAGCCGCGCTACTACGCGACCGCCGACATCTTCTGCGCGCCGGCCACGGGTGGCGAGAGCTTCGGGATCGTGCTGCTGGAGGCGATGGCGAGCGGGGTGCCGGTCGTCTGCACCGAGGTGCAGGGCTACATGACGGTCGTCGAACCCGGAGTGGACAGCCTGACGGTGCGGCCGAACCGGCCGGCCGAGCTCGCCCAGACGCTCACGGTCCTCGCCCGCGACGTCGAGCTGCGCCGCCGTCTGGGCGAGGCTGCGTTGCGCAAGGCGCAGCTTTATTCATGGCGAGAGGTGACAAGCCAGATCCTCTCGGTGTATCAAGACGCGAGGCGGGCCCCTCGGTTCGCCGGAAGAGAGACGAATGTTCACGACGCGATTCCAGAAGTGGGTTAGGCGCAACGCCCAACGCCTGGCCAGGAGGCTGGTCGGGCTGGGCGTGACGCCCAACGAGGTGACCGTGGCCGGGATGCTGGTCACCTTCATCGCGGCCGGGCTCGTGGCCACCGGCAACCTGCTTCCCGCGGGCCTGGTCCTCGCCTTCAGCGGGACCTTCGACATCCTCGACGGCGCCCTCGCCCGGGCGAGCCGGCTCACCTACAACTACGGCGCCTTCCTGGACTCGACGGTCGACCGGTTCTCGGAGGGCGCGGTTTACGTCGGCGTGACGATCTACTTCCTCGGGGGCCACGGGGCGCTGCTGAAGTGGCAGGTCCTCGGGGCGCTGTTTGCGCTCGCGGGCTCGTTCCTCGTCTCATATGTGCGGGCTCGAGCGCAGTCGCTCGGCTACACCTGCGACGTCGGGTTGTTCGCCCGACCGGAGCGGGTGGTCGCCATCGTGGCCGGGCTGATCCTCGCCGGGCTTGGGTTCACCATCGTCCTGACCTGGGTCGTCTGGGCCCTGGCGGTGCTGACCAACTTCACCGTGCTGCAGCGCATCAACGAGGTGTGGCGCCAGGCGCGTGAGGAGCGGCGGATCAGCCGCGAGAAGGCCGCGCTCGAGGTGCCGAAGGGCACCCGACCGGTGGGACGGGACCTCTAAACCAGGCCCGCGCCGGCGCACGCCGGGTCACCCGGCTCTTTGAACCCGGCCGGCGCCGGCGCCGGCCGGTCGGTCAGAGACCGAACGCCCAGATGCCGCTCGCGCCGGCCAGGACGTTCTGCCCGTTCGGCCCTTGCTCGCCCGTGCCGGTCCCGAGGTAGAGAGCGTCACCGACCACCACCGGCGTGCTGGACGGCGGGCCGTCCAGCGGGAACGCCCAGAGCGGCGTGCCGGTCGTCGCGTCGAGCGCCTCCACGGTGTCCGAGAAGGTGTCCGGGACGAACGCGACGCCGCCCGCGACTGACGTGGCGCCGTAACAGGGCGCGGCCAGACGATCCACCCACAGCAGACGCCCGGTCTCGGGGTCCAGCGCGCGGACGGCCCAGGTCATTCGGTCGATAGACGCCGGGTCCGAGGGATCCGGGAACGGCAGCGCGGTGGCCCCGATGATGCGCTGCGCCGTGCCTCTACTGGAGCTCTCGACGGCGCTGGAGCCGATGAAGCCGCCGATCGCGTTGCCGGCCTGCACGTTGCCCGGCTGGCCGGCGAGCTGATGCCAGACCTCGGCGCCCGTGGTCCGATCCAGGGCGAAGTACACCGCCGACTTCTGGCCCTCACCGTCCAGGTGGCGGCCGCTCGCCGTGGTGATCAAGTTGGGCGAAGCGCCGAAGTCGTCGTCCGCGTTGGGGTCGCTCTGACCGACCGCGGCCGGCTGGAACTTCCAGGCCGGCGCCCCGCTGCCGGCGCTGACGGCGAACATCGCCTCCGACCAGAGCTGCCCGCTGGCTTTGGCCTCGGCGGAATTGGCGCAGTTGGCGGTCGCAAATAAGACGAGCCCGCTCGCCGCGTCGATCGCGGGCGAGGACCAGACATCCCCGCAGCCGAAGTCGGTCGCCGGGCTCGGATCGGCCTTCAGGAGGCCGGCACCCGTGTACACCCGGCCCAGCTCGGGGTCGAACTTCCACAGCGGCTGGAAGCCGGAGGTGGTCAGAGCCAGGGCCACGAGCCCGGTGCGGCCGCTGCCGGCGGTCTCGTTCACGTCGAGTCCGACGTAGATCACGCCGCCGGAGCCGACGGTCGGGGAAGATTCGACTTCCACCGGCGCGCCGTTGGTGAGCTCGGCTCCGGATCGGGGGTCCAGCGAGATCGATGCCAGCACCGCTCCGGACGAGGGCTGCAGCGCGTAGAGAGTCGCCCCGCCGGCGATCAGCAGCACGCGCCTACCGCCGATGTTCGCCAGCGTCGGGCTGGACGAGATGCGGCCGAAGGCGACGTTCTCACCGTCGTCGAGATTCCGGGTCCACAGCACCTGCCCGGTGGCCGCAGCGATGGCGTAGACGTTCCCGCTCCAGTCGCCGTCGTAGAGCACCCCATCGGCCACGGCCGGCGAGGCGGTGACGGAGTCGGCGGTGTGGACATGCCACCGTGGCAGCAGGCCCGCGACATCGGCGGGCGAGATGTCGGTGCAGGGCTGCTGAAACGAGTGCGCGAGGTCGTGCCCGTACATCGTCCAGGAGCTCTCGCAGCCGGGCTTGGCGGCCACCCTCGCGGCGAGCGGCCACGCTAGGACGCCGGCCAGCAGGGCCACGATCGCCAATCGCTTCACGAGGTCAGCAGCCCGTCTTGATCGCGACCTGGCCGGCGCTGTTGGTCACCGGACTTGCCGGAGCTGTGACCGGACCTCCGCCCGCGACCACCCCGCACGTGCCCACATAGGCCGCCGGGACCGGGTAGACGGGCAGCGCCGGCGAGCCCTGGGCGTCGGGGTCTTCGTAGACCTGGGCGCCGGGCTCCACATAGACGGCCCCCTGCCGCTGGTTCCACCAACGGAGGGTGTGTCCGCCGCACGCGGACTTGCTGTCGCTCTGAGCGTCGCCGGAGGAGCAGTTGTAGGGATCCCAGGTCACTCCGGAGTAATCGGCCGCGTCGCGACCGCCACGGGAGCCGCCCTGGAAAGCGGTGTGCCTCTCGGTCTGCACCGACGCGCAGGTGCCGTCGGCGCAGGCGCCGTAGCCGGCGTCGACCGGCAGCGGGTGGGTGAGGAAGTACTGCGGGTGGCCGGCCGCCGCCGCCATCAGCCCTCCGAGCCAAGCCATCACGATCCCCGGCGTTGCGTTCGCGTGCACGCCGCCGCCATCGCTGGGGCCGTTGTGCCAGTCTGTGGCGCCGTCGTGCTCGCCCTCGTCGAGGTTGTCGTCCGCCCCGAAGTAGACCTTGACGCCACTGGTGGGATCGAGCGCGGTGGGGGTCACCGAGTAGTCACCGCTCGAGACGGGCTGGCCGTTCTGCGTCTGGAAGGTGCCGGCCGAAGCCAGCTGGTGCCCCGACCCGTCGGTGATCACGAGCCTGGCGTTGTGGCAGCCCGATTCCGCGTCGGTGCGGTTGAACTGGTCGGCGTTGGCCGTGCACCCCTGCTGCTGGTAGGAGTAATCCCCGTCGCTGACCGCCAGCACGCTGAGTGGCACGAGCACCGCCGCCGAGCCGATCAGCAGGCCAAGCTGCCAGCGTCGAGCGGCGCCGAGTCCTCCAAACACGATTGTTTCGGACGTTAGCAATCGAGGGTGAACCGTTACCAGCGGTGAACTGAGCGGGCCGGGCGAGCGCAGGGCGCACTGGACCAAATCAACGGCTGGCTATGCTGACCTGCGGGTGGAGGGACTGTTCTCCGGCATCGCGGGCAATCGGCGGGTGCTCGAGCACCTCGCCTCACAGCTCGAGACGGGCCGGCTGCCGCACGCCCACCTGTTCGTGGGCGAGCCGTCCACGGGCAAGACGACCGTCGCGCGCGCCTTCGCCCAGGCGCTTCTGCCCGAGGCGGACCTCGCCCGCCATCCCGACTTTTGGGTCGACGACCGCGCCGAGAATCTCAAGCTCGACGAGATCCGACTCCTGCCGGACCGGCAGCCCGAGTTCCACGAGCAGTCGCTGCAGGCGTTCCTGTCGCGGACGCCTGCCATCTCCACCCGGCGCGTCGCCGTCATCGCCAATGTCGGCCGGCTGCAGGACCAGGTCCAGGGGATCCTGCTCAAGACGCTGGAGGAGCCGCACCCCGGCCGCTTCCTGATCCTGACGACCCCGAGCATCTCGCCTTTCGTCGTGCTGCCGACGGTGGTCTCAAGGTGCCAGCGCTCGGCCTTCCTGCCGGTCCCGGCGGCCGAGATCGAAACGTTGCTTCGCGAGCGCGGCGTGGATGCGGAGCGGGCCGCGCTGCTGGCGGGTCTGGCGCGCGGCCGGCCCGGCTGGGCGTTGCGGGCCGCCGGCGACGCGGACGTGATCGAGCGACACCGCCTCGCCGTCGCGGCCCTCGAAGCGGTCCGCGACCGGGAGTCGGCCCTGCACCTGGCGGCAGAGCTCGATTCGCGCGAGGTCGCTCGCGAGGCCGTCACGTCCTGGCAGCTGCGCTTGCGCGAGCGGATGAACGAGGGTGCGGACGCCAGCCGCTGGGCGGCGCTCCTGGAGCAGTCCTTCGCCACCCTCGGCCACCTCGAGCAGAACGTGAGTCCGCGCCTGGCCCTGGAGGTCTTCTTGCTGGAGTGCGCGCGGTCGTGACCCGAAGCTACCTGCGGCCCTCGCTGCGCGGATTCCAGGCCTACGTGCCGGGCGAGCAGCCGCCCGACAGCGAGGGCTGGATCAAGCTCAACACCAACGAGTCACCGCTGCCGCCCTCGCCGCGGGTGCTGCAGGCGGTCAAGGACGCCGCGGCCGACTCCCTGCGTCTTTATCCGAGCCCCACCGCGCAGCCGGCGCGGGAGGCGATCGCGCGAGCTTTCGAGCTCGAGCCCAGCTGGGTCGCCGTCGGCAACGGCAGCGACGAGCTCATCGCGATGTGCTTCCGGGCCTTTGCCGGGCTGGGCGACTCGGTCGCCTTCTGCGAGCCTTCATACCCGCTCTTCGCGCCGCTCGCCTCCATCCACGAGAACCAGGCGTCGGTCCACCCGCTGGGCGAGGGCTGGAGCCTGGCGCCCGATTTCCGGCGCGACTCGGCCGCGCTGAAGTTCCTCGTCAACCCGAACTCGCCGATCGGCAACTGGTACTCCGCCGCCGAGGTGGAGGAAGTCGTCTCAGCCTCGTCGGGCGTCGTCGTCATCGACGAGGCGTACGTCGACTTCGCTCCCGAGTCGCGCATGGACATGGTGCGGCGTCACCCGAACGCGATCGTCCTGCGGACGCTGTCCAAGTCCTCAGCCCTCGCGGGGCTCCGCTTTGGCTTCGCGCTCGCCCAACCCGAGCTGATCGCGGGGCTGGACCTTGTGAAGGACTCGTACAACGTCAGCCGGCTCCAGATCGCCGCGGCCGTGGCGGCGATCGAAGACAAGGCGCACCGCGACGAGATCGTCCAGGAGGTCGTCCGAGAGCGCGACTGGCTGAGCGCCCAGCTGAGCGGGCTCGGCTTTCAGGTGGAGCCCTCGCACACGAACTTCGTGTTCTGCCGCCCGCCGTCGCGCCACCCGGCCGAGTCGGTGGTCGCCGGCCTGCGCGACCAGAAGATCCTCGTACGCCACTACCAGCGGGAGCCGATCTCTGGGTGGCTGCGGATCACGGTGGGCACCCACGACCAGATGGAGGCCCTGATGGAAGCGTTGGGAGGGATCCTGACGTCATGATTCCGGACCGCGAATGGGCGTGGGCGATCGTCGGCGAGTTCACGCAGTCCGATCAGCTGAAGCGCCACATGCTCAGCGTGGAGGCGGCGATGCGGGCTTACGCGCGAAAGTTCGGCCAGGACGATGAGCGGTGGGGCGTCACCGGGCTGATCCACGACTTCGACTACGAATCCGGGCCCACCACCCATCCCGCCCGCGGCCTCACGATCCTGGCGGAGCGCGGTGTCGACCAGGCGATGCTCGACGACATCGCCTCGCACGCGATGCTCGGCGTTCCCCGCGACACCGATCTGCGGCGCTCCCTCAACGCGGTCGACGAGCTCTGCGGTTTCATCATCGCCTGCGCGCTGGTGAAGCCTGACAAGTCGCTGGGCGCCGTCGACGCCCGCACCGTGCGCAAGAAGATGAAGGACAAGGCCTTCGCTCGCGGCGTGCATCGCGAAGAGCTGCTGCAGGGCGCCGAGGAGCTCCAGGTCCCCTTCGACGAGCATGTGGAATTCGTGCGCGATGCCCTGGTGCCGGTTGCGTCAAAGCTTGGGCTGAATCCATGACGCGGCCGCGCGTGCTCGTGACGCACCCCATCCTCGACCCAGGCCCGCAGCTTCTGGCCGCCGAGGTCGAGGTGGTCACCGGGACGGAGCCGTCGATCAGGGCGCGAGCCGAGGGGTGCGCGGGCATCGTGTCGCAGGTCATGGACCCGATCGGCGAGGAGGTCCTCTCGCTGCCCGGTCTGAAGATCGTGGCCAACTGCGCCGTCGGGTTCGACAACATCGACCTCGCCGCGGCGACCCGGCACGGCGTGCTGGCCACCAACACGCCAGGCGTCCTCAACGACACCACCGCCGACTTCGCTTTCGCGCTGCTCATGGCGGCGGCACGCCGGGTCGCGGAGGGCGACCGCTTCGTGCGCGAGGGCCGCTACCACGGCTGGGCGATCGACATGCTCCTCGGCCAGGACCTGCACGGCGCCACGCTCGGCATCGTCGGCATCGGCCGCATCGGTCGGGCCCTGGCGCGCCGTGCCCTTGGGTTCGACATGCGGGTGCTCTACACCGACGACGCCGCTCCGCTGAGCCCGGCGGAGGAGGCTGAGCTCGGCGTTGAGCGGCGCCCGCTGGTCGAGCTGCTCCGTGAGAGCGACTACGTGAGCCTCCACGTGCCGCTGACGCCGGAGACCCGCCACCTGATCTCGCATGACGAGCTCCAGCTGATGAAGCCGACGGCGATCCTGGTGAACACCTCGCGCGGGCCGGTCGTGGACGAGGCGGCGCTGGCCGCCGCGCTCAAGGCGGGGGAGATCTTCGCCGCCGGCATCGACGTCTACGAGCACGAGCCGGCCGTCGACCCCGGCCTGCTCGGCCTGGACAACGTCGTGCTGGCGCCGCACATCGCCAGCGGCTCGGTGCGGACGCGGTCGCGGATGTCGGAGCTGGCGGCCTTGAACCTGCTGGCCGGCCTGCGCGGCGAGCGCCCTCCCAACTTGCTGAACCCGGAGGCCTGGCAGACCTGAGCCTGTCCGTCCTGGCTCTAGACCTCGACGGGACGATCGTCGACCTGCAGCTCCGCGTCGACCCGCGAGACCAGGCTGCCGTCGATCGCGTGCTCACCGCCGGCTGGCGCGTGATCGCGTGTACCGGCAGGCCTTTCCCGGGGGCGCTGCCCTGGATTGAGCAGCTCGGCCTGGTCGACCCCTTCGTCTGCTACCAGGGCGCCCAGGTCAGGTCACACGACGGCGCGATCCTCCTGGAGCGCGGCATCCCGCGCGAGGTGGCCGCCGAGGTCATCCTCTTCGCCCGGGAGCGCGACCTGCACATCCAGGCCTACCGCGATGACGAGCTGATCGTCGAGCGCGATCGACCCGAGGCGCACCAGTACGCGAGCCACGCCGGCATGCCCATCAACGTCGTACCCGACCTGATCGAGGCGATGGGTGAGGTCACGCCGAAGCTGGTGATCGTCGCCGCGGCCGACGTACTGGCTCCGGTGCTGGTCGAAACTCGAGAGCGCTGGCGGGGGCGGCTTTTCATCGCCACCTCGCTGCCGACTTTCCTCGAGTTCACCGATCCCAGCGCGGACAAGAGCACAGCGCTGGAGTTCCTGGCCGGCCGTTTGGGGTTCGACCCCGCGGAGGTCGTCGCGGTGGGCGATGGGCGCAACGACCGGCCGATGCTGGAGTGGGCTGGTCTTGGGGTCGCGGTTGAGGGCGCGCCGAGCGAGCTGCTCGAGGTGGCGGACCGCACAGTGGGGCCGCCGGGGTCGGGCGGGCTGGCGGAACTGCTGTCGGAGCTCCTGGGAGCCCCTCCCTAGCCTTCCCCACGACCGGGGAGGGAGACCAGCCTCAGTGAGTGGAGCGCAGAGCGGGTTCCAGGCTCATGAGGTCGCGCATCGAAATGATGCCGATCAGCTCGCCGTTCTCTTCGACAGGCAGATGACGGAAATGGCCGCGAACCATCATCCCGACGGCATCCACCGTGCCCGCGTCCGGGCTGATGGTGCGCAGCGGTCGCGACGTCCAGCGCGAGATGGGCTTGGTCGCGGCCTCGGCCACCTCGGCCGTCGCCTTCACCACGTCGCGCTCGGTGAAGATGCCGACCGGCTCGCCGTTCTCGGTCACGAGCACCGAGCCGACGTCGTTCTCCATCATCACGCGGGCGGCGTCTGCCACCGTCGCCGCCGAGTCGGCGGTGACCAAACCCAGTTTCATGTAGTCGCGAACTCGGGCCACTGCTGAGGAGGATTATGCAAGCCATGCCAACGCTTCTTGCTGTCCACGCCCATCCGGACGACGAATCGATATTCGGCGGCGGCGCGATGCTGCGAGCTCATCGCGAGGGCAAACGGGTGGTCCTGATCACCTCCACCGGCGGCGAGGTCGGCGAGATCCACAACATGGACGAGGCGTCAAGCCGGCCGAGACTGAAGGAGATCCGCCAGGCCGAGCTCGAAGCGGCGGCCGCGATCCTCGGCGTCGACCGCATCGTCTGGCTCGGTTACCGCGATTCCGGGATGGCCGGCACCGGCGACAACGAGAACCCGGCCAGCTTCCACCAAGCCCCGCTCGAAGAGACCGCGGCCAAGGTGGCCGCGATCATCGATGAGGAGAGCCCCGAGGTCGTCATCACGTACGGGCCCGACGGCGTCTACGGCCACCCGGACCACATCAAGGCCCACCTGACCGCGGTCGCGGCCTGGGACCTGCTGGCCGGCCAGGGCGGGGCGCCCGCCAGGATCTGGTACACGGGCTTCCCGCGCCGCGGCCTGGAGGAGTTCCGCAAGCGGCTCGAGGAGGCGGGCCAGGACGCCAGCTCCTTCGACAACGGGACCGTGCTCGGCATTCCGGACGAGGAGATCGACGCCGTGCTCGACGTCCAGGACCTGGCTGAGGAGAAGCGGCGGGCCTTCCAGGCCCACGTCAGCCAGAACGACCCCTCCTCGTTCTTCCTGAACACGCCCGACGACGTTTTCCAGCAGGCCTTCGGGACCGAGTACTACACGCTCGGCCGGGGCGAGAAACCAGACCGGCAGCTCACCGACCTTTTCGAAGCCCTGTAGTTGGGTAGGAACCAGAGGTGGAGGTAGTCCGGATCACCCCGCGCGGGTACTGCCACGGCGTCGTGGACGCCTTTCGGATCGCCAAGCGGGTGCGGGCGGAGACCGACGGGCCCGTGTACATGCTGGGCCAGCTCGTCCACAACCACCACGTCACCGACGAGCTGCAGGAGCAGGGCATTCAGCTGATCGACGTCCAGGACCGCATGCAGGGCCTGGACCAGATCGGTGGCGGCACCGTGATCTTCACCGCCCACGGCATCTCGCCGCAGGTGCGCGAGAAGGCGGCGAAGCTCGGGCTGAATGCGGTCGACGCGACCTGCTCGGACGTCGTCCGGACCCACGACCTGGTGAAGCGGCTGGTCGCCGAAGGTTTCGACGTGATCTACATCGGCCGTCGCGGTCACCCGGAGCCCGCCGGCGTGATGGGCCACGCCCCCGAGAGGGTGCACCTGGTCCAGGAGCCCGAGGACCTGGACTCGCTGAGCCTGACCGACGAACGGATCGCCGTCACGTGCCAGACGACGCTGTCGGTCTGGGATACGGAGGCGATGATCTCGCTGATCCAGGAGCGCTGGCCGCAGGCCGAGGTCCACAACGAGATCTGCCTCGCCACCCAGGAGCGGCAGGAGGCCGCGGTGCAGGCGGCGCGCGAGGTGGACTGCGTCATCGTGGTGGGCAGCCCGCGCTCGTCCAACTCCCAGCGGCTCGTAGAGGTCGTCGAGAAGCTGGCGGGCCGGCCGGCCTACCTCGTCGACGACCTTCCGGACATCCAGCCCGAGTGGTTCGATGGCGTCAGCAAGGTGGGGGTCACCAGCGGCGCGTCCACGCCGAGCCAGCTCACTCGGCGCGTCATCGAGCACCTGGAGCAGATGGAGGTCGCCGCGGCCTCCTAGGCTGAACAGAGCCGTACACCTTAGCGGCGGCGGATCCTTCGGATCACCCGACCGATGCCGGCGCCCTCCGGCTCCGCTCCCGCCGTCTCGGCGGCTGCGGGCTGGTGCGCGGGTGTGGAGATTGGAGCGGGCGCGGGCTCAGGCTCCGGGGCGGCGGCCGCGTCCCCGCCGTGGTTCCCGTTCCCTGCGCCCCCGGTGCCACCCCCGTTGCCACCGCCAGAGCGGCGCCGTCGACGTCTGCGGGCCGGGGCGGGAACATCGGCGGGCGCCGGTTCCGGCACTTCCTGGGTGACAGCCGGTGTGGGCGCCGCGGCGCTGCCCGATGATCTGCGGCCCCGGCGTCTGCGGCTCCGCGGCGCCGCCTCAGCCTCCGCAGCCGCGGTCCGGCGGGCGACCAGGCGCGAGACCTCGGCCGAGGCGCGCACTTCGCCGTCGGGGCCAATCACGTCGACCTGCCAGCTGGCGAGGCCCCACTGCGGGTTCTCGACGTCGCGCTTGCGATTCAGGCGCCAGCGCGCGGCCACGGATTCGCCGACGCGAACGGGCTTGACGAACTTCCAGGTCATGCCGACCAGGGCGACCGTCGCCGGCACCGGCACGTCGACCGAGCCCAGCCCGATCGCCGTCGCCATCACCAGGGCGGCAGGCAGGCTGAGGCCGATCGGACTCTGCGCGGCGTAGTCATGGTCGGAGTGGAGGGGGTTGAGGTCGCCGCTCAGCCCTCGGTAAAGGGCGAGGTCGGTCTCGGTCAGCGTCCGCCGCCGGGTGACCCATTCGCCGCCCAGCGGCAGATCTTCGAAGTAGAGAAGGTCCAGTACGTGCTCCGGTGGGGGCGAGTATACAAGCGAGGATGGCTCGGTTTTGCCAGGAGTGCGGTCACGCGCTCGAGCTGAAGGACGTGGAAGGGCGACCTCTGCCCGCCTGCCCGGCCTGTGGCTGGACCCGCTGGCCGGACCCCAAGCTGGTCACGATCACGGTGGTCGAGACGCCGGCCGGGCTGGTGTTCGGGCGCCGCGGAATCGAGCCGGGCTACGGCGGCTGGTGCATGCCCGGCGGGTTCGTCAACGACGACGAGCACCCGGCGGTCTCCGCGGCGCGAGAGTGCATGGAGGAGGTGCACGCCGAGGTCGCGATCGATCGCCTGATCGGCATCTACCACGCCATGCGCGGCGACGGACAGGGGATGGTGGCGCTGGCGTACGCGGCCCGCGCGCTGGATCCGCGCGCCATCACGGCCGGTCACGAGATGCTCGAGGTCGTGATCGCGGCACCGGACCAGGCGCCCGAGCTCGTGTTCTCGCTCCACCGCCGAGCTCTGCGGGACTGGGTCGAGTCGACGGCCTGAGCCCGCTCAGGCCGCGGGCGGGAGCACCACCGACCGCGTGCGCCGCGGCGCCCAGCGCACGGCGGGCACCAGCGCGGCCATCGCCAGTCCCACCGACCCGCAGAGCGTGAAGCCCTCGACGTAGCTCGCCTGCATTGCCGGGCCGTAGACCGCGGGTCCGAGTCCGAGACCGACGAACAGCGCCGAGCTGTAGAAGCCCATCACCAGGCCGCGGTTCTCATTGGTCGACAGGTTGGCGTAGCTGACGCTCAGCGCGATGAAGGCCAGCGCGGTGAACGGCACGCTCAGGCCGAGCACGACGACGGCCGGGCCGAACCCCATGACGTGAGGCAGGACCATCACCGCCAGGCTGGTGAAGGCCACGCCGGCGACGACCAGCGGCCACTGGCGGCGCAGGCGATCGGTGAGCCGGCCGGCGACCAGCCTCGAGACACCGTTGACCGCCGCCTGCACGGCCAGCAGGAATCCGACCTGGCTCCCCGGGAGCCGCAGGCCCTGGACGCCGAAGATCGGCAGGTAGCCCTGGATGGTGCCCCACACCATCCCGATCGCCAGCGTGCCCAGCAGGACCGCCTGGAACCCCGGGCGGCGGATGAGCTCGGTGACGACCTCGAAGCGCCAGCTCGCCGGCCGGGCGCCGCCCCGGACAAGAAAGCCGAGAGCAAGCGCGGCCAGCCAGAAGGCCGAGACGATCCAGAGGTCTTGCTGCACCGAGACGGCCGCCAGCAGCACGCCGGCGGTAGCGGGCCCGATCAAGAAGCCCGCCTGCATCGAGAAGGTGAGCCAGCCCATCGCCCGTCCTACGTGCTGCTGCTCCACCGTGTCCACGATCGCCGCGAACAGCGCCGTCTGCGCCGCGCCGATGCCGATGCCGCCGATCACCGCCGCGACGAACAGCAGCCACACGCTCGGAGTCGCCGCCGACAGCAGCTGGGAGAGGAGGCCGAAAGCGATCGAGAGCAGCACCATCGTCCGCCGGCCCAACCGGTCGGTGAGGTAGCCGGAGGGCAGCGACAGGGCCGCCGCCACGAGCAGCCCGACCGTCGCGATGAGGCCGATCGTCAGGCGGTTGGCGCCCAACTGGTCAGCCCGGAGCGGAGTCAGGAAGTTCCGCGCCAGCCCGCCGCCGAAGCTCGTGCCGGCGATCAGGTAGATGGCGAGCGCTCGGTTCCGCGTGAAGAGCCCCACTCATCTCGTACGCTCGCACACCGTGAGTGATTCCAGCCATCGCCGAGCGGCCGAGCTGATCGCAGCGGCCCGGCGTGGGGTGGCGTTCACCGGCGCGGGCATCTCGGCCGAGAGCGGGATCCCTACCTTCAGGGGGGAAGGCGGGCTCTGGAAGCGCTACGACCCGTTCAAGGTCGCCTCGATCCAGCACTTCATGACCGACCCGGCGTCTTACTGGAGCGTCGCGAGGGAGCGTGGCCGCGAGAGCCTCGCCGCGCAGCCCAACGCGGGCCATCTCGCCCTGGCGGCGCTCGAGGGGGCGGGCCACCTCACCGCCGTCGTCACGCAGAACACCGACGGCCTGCACGCGGCCGCGGGGAGCCGGCAGGTCATCGAGCTCCACGGCTCCGGCCGGCGGGTCCGCTGCCTGGACTGCGGGGCGGAGGAGCCGCGCGCCGAGGTGCAAGCGCGGCTGGATCGGGAGCTGCCCCCGCGCTGCCTTGTGTGCGGAGGCGTCCACATCAAGCCGACGGTCGTCTTCTTCGGCGAGGCGATGCCGGCCGCCGCCACGGCGGCGGCATTCGACCTGGCCCGCGGCTGCGACCTCATGCTCGTCGTCGGCAGCTCGCTGGTCGTCTACCCCGCGGCGGATGTTCCCACGGCGGCCGTGGACGCCGGCGCCCCGCTGGTGATCGTCAACGCCGAGCCGACACCGCTCGACGACCAGGCCGACGTGGTCATCCGCGGCCGCTCGGGCGAGGTCCTGCCGGCCCTGCTGGAGCTAACTCCCGCGTAGGTGCACGACGTCGCCGGCGTGCACGGCGGTGCCGTCGACGACGAGCGCCCCATCCGGGGCGATGTCCTCGGCCACGCCTTCGACGAAGCCGTGCGGCAGCTCCAGGCGGACGCGGCGGCCGAGAGTCGCCGAGCGCGTGCGCCAGCGGTCCAGCACAGCCGCGCCTGGCTCGGCCAGCCACTCGTCGAGCTCGCCGCGGAGCCTCTCAAGCAGCTCCTCGCGGTCGACTCCCGGCAACCGCGCCGCGTCGGGGGGCGCCCAGCCGAGGTTGATCCCGACGCCGATCACCATCTTTCCGCCTCGGCCCTCGACGAGGATCCCGCCGAGCTTGCGGTCGTCGAGCAGCAGGTCGTTGGGCCACTTCAGCCGTACCTCCGGGCCGCACGCCTCCGCCGCCGCCACGCCCGCGGCGATGCTCGCCAGGGGATTCGGCGCGACCACGAACGACGCCAGCAGCGCGCCGCCCGGTGGGGCTTCCCAGCGCCGGTCGAGCCGCCCCCGGCCCGCGGTCTGCTCGTCCGCCACGACGATCGAGCCGACCGGTAGCTCGCGCGCCACATCCTGCGTCGAGCTCACCGACTCCAGCCGCACGACCACGGCCGCTTACATTAGTTGGCGAGGTGGCGGGAACTTCCTGGGACAAGCTCGGCCAGGTCGAAGCGGCGTTCGAGGCCGTTGGCCCCGCGATCCGCGAGGCGGCGAAAGAGGGCGGCGCTCGGCTTCGCGAGTTCCACAACGAGGACCCGATCTGGCGGCTCGTGGCCGGCGAGAACTATGTCGACGTGATCTGGGACGAATCGAAGCCGGACGTGTTCACGGTGCGGGCGATCCGCTGGGTCGACGACAGGCCGCAGTACGACCAGGTGGGCGAGTTCGCACGCGACCGTGATGCGGGCGAGCTCAAGGCTTTGATCGCCGAAGGCCTGGCCCGAGTCAAGTCGTGAAGCTGCATCGGGCCGTGTTCCTGGTCCTGATGTTCCTGCTCGCCGCGCTGCTGCTCTTCTGGGCGGTGCTGGTCGGGATCGCGACGGCCAGCGCGCAGAGCCTGATCGCGCTCAGCGTCGTGCTCGGCGGCGCGATCATCGCGGGCGCCGCCTTCAGTCTCCGCAGGTACTTCCCACGCCGCTGAAGCTGGGCTGGAAAGCCTCAGCCGAGCAGTTCGCGCCGCGCGAGCTGCTGGAGATGGCCGTCCACGCCGAAGAACAGGGATTCGACAGCGTTTGGATCTCCGACCATCTGCAGCCCTGGCGCCACTCCGACGGCCACGCCCCCTTCTCCCTGGCCTGGCTCGCCGCCGCCGGCGAGCGCACCAAGAGGGTGGAACTGGGCACGAGCGTGCTGACGCCGACCTTCCGCTACCACCCCGTGATAGTCGCCCAAGCCTTCGGGACGCTCGGCTGCCTCTACCCGGGCCGGGTCCGGCTCGGGATCGGCACCGGTGAGGCGATGAACGAGGTGCCCCTCGGCATCGAGTGGCCTGAATTCCGCGAACGCTTCCGGCGGCTGCGCGAGTCGGTCGACCTGATCAAGCGCCTCTGGTCGGAGGAGCTCGTCGACTTCGACGGCGAGTACTACAAAGCGCGCGGCGCCACGATCTACGACCGTCCGGACCAGCCGGTCCCGATCTTCGTCGCGGCCGGCGGCCAGGTCGCCGCCAAGTACGCGGGGCGCATCGCCGAGGGCTTCATCTGCACCTCCGGCAAGGGCGAGGAGCTCTATCGCGACGTGCTGCTGCCGGCCGTTCAGGAAGGCGCCGAAGCCGAGGACCGCGACTTCGAGGGCATCGAGAAGATGATCGAGGTCAAGGTGTCTTTCGACCGGGACCGGGAACGGGCGCTGGCCGACACTCGCATCTGGGCGGCGCTGGCGCTGCCCGGCGACGACAAGGCGGGGATCTACGACCCGCGCGAGATGGAACGCCGGGCGGAGGGCGTGGCCGACCAGGCCCACCGCCGCTTCCTGGTCTCCGACGACGTCGACGAGCACATCGAACAGATCCGCCCCTATCTCGAGCTCGGCTTCCGCCACCTTGTCTTCCATGCGCCAGGCGACGACCAGGCCCGCTTCCTCGACCTCTACGCGCAAGAGGTGCTGCCCCGCCTCCGCAGCGAGTGGGGATGACGTGACCTGGACGATCGTCCTGCTGAAGGACTTCGCCGGGGCCAAGACCCGCCTCGCCGCGGCCCTCGAACCGGCTGAGCGAGAGCGCCTGGCGCGGCAGAATGCCGAGCTCGCTCTCGCGGCCGCCCGCGCCTGCGGGCCGGTGGTCGCCGTCGCCGGCGGCCCGGTGGCGGCCGAGTTCTGCGCCCGGATGGGAATCCAGGCCTTGCTCGAGGAGAGTCCCGGCGGGCAGAACGCCGCGGCGCGTCTCGGCCTGGCCGCTCTGGCCCAGGCCAACGCTGACGGCGCTCTGCTCCTGTCGAGCGATCTGCCGCTGGTCACAGAGGGAGCGGTGGCGTCGATGCTCGAGCACGGAGCCCGCCTGCCCTCCCCCGCGGTGCTGGCGGCGCCGGCGACCGGCCGCGGCGGGACCAACGCCCTCTACCTGCGGCCGCTGGACGCCTGCGATCTCCATTTCGGCGACGACTCTCTGCGCAAGTTCGAGGCCGATGCTCTCGCGCGCGGTGCGGCGTTCGAGCTCCACGAGTCGGACGAGCTTGCGCTCGACCTGGACGAGCCTTCCGATCTCGAGCTCCTGGCCAGGGTGTCATGAGGTACCCGGACGCCCTGCGCGAGGCGATCGTCGACACGCTGCACGGCGTCGAGGTCGCAGACCCGTATCGCTGGCTCGAGGATCCGGCGTCCCCCGCCACGCAGGCATGGCTCGACGCTGAGGACGCCCTCGCCCAGCCATACCTGGCCGGCTTGAAGGCCCGCGGCCACTTTCGCCGCCGCCTCGGCGAGCTGCTCCAGGTCGGCTTGATCACACCGCCGGTCTGGCGGGGCCAGCGCTGCTTCTTCATGCGCCGCGAACCGGGCCAGGAGCACGCCGTCCTCGTCCTGCGCGAGCCGGACGGCGCCGAGCGCACGCTGCTGGACCCGATGGCGATCGACCCCGCCGGCTTGACCACGCTCGACGCCTGGGCTCCCTCGTACGAGGGCGACCTTCTCGCCTATCAGCTGTCGACCGGGGGCGACGAGGAGTCGCTGCTGCGGGTGGTCGACATCGCCTCGGGCGAGCTCGTCGACGAACCGATCGACCGGCTGCGCTACTCGCCCGTCGAGTGGGCGCCGGGGGGCGCGGAGCTCTACTACGTGAGGCGCCTGGCGCCCGGGCGCGTCCCGGCCGGCGAGGAGAGCTACCACCGGCGCGTCTACCGACATCGCCTCGGGTCCGACCCGGAGGCGGCCGACGTCGAGCTCTTCGGCGAAGGCCTGGACAAGACGAACTACTACAGCCTCGACCTCTCGTGGCCTGACGGGCGCTGGCTGCTCGTTCGCGCGCAGCAGGGCACGTCTCCGTACGGCGACTCCTACCTCGCGGACCTGCACGGCGACGGCCGGCTGCGCGAGATCGAACACCAGACCCTGACCGACCCCTGGCTCGGCTCGGACGGCCGGCTCTACGTGTTCACCAACGAAGGCGCGCCGCGCGGCCGCCTGGACTTCGCCGACCCCGAGCAGCCCGCCGGGCGCACCACGTTAATTCCCGAGGGCGACGGCGTCCTGCAGGGCATCGCCGTGGCCGCCGACCACATGGCTGTGGTCTGGCTCGAGGACTGCATCTCGCGGGTGGAGATCCGCGATCGCGAGACCGGGGCGCCCACCGGCGACGTACCACTGCCGGGGCTCGGCGCGGCGGGCGTGAGCACGCGCCCCGATGGTGGTGGGTGCGCCTGGATCTCTTACACCGACTACGGCGACGCCGGCAGCGTCTTCGAATACGACTTCGGCTCTGGCGAACTGACGCTCTGGGGTCGCGCTCCAGGCGCCGATCTGGTTGACAGCGTCCAAGCGCGCCAGGTCTTCTTCCCATCGCGCGACGGCACGCGCATCCCGATGTTCGTGCTGGCCAAAGCCGGCCCGGAGCGCGGCGGCCCGGCCCCGACCATCCTCACCGGCTACGGCGGCTTCAACAATCCCCTCCTGCCCGCCTACAACGCCGCCGCGATCGCATGGATCGAGGCGGGTGGCGTCTTCGCGGTGGCGAACCTGCGCGGCGGGAGCGAGTACGGCGAGGCCTGGCACCAGGCGGGCATGCGCGAGAACAAGCAGAACGTGTTCGACGACTTCATCGCCGCCGGAGAGTGGCTGATCGCGAACGGATTCGCGGCGTCGACCAGCCTCGGCATCAGCGGTGGCTCCAACGGCGGTCTGCTCGTGGGCGCGGCCCTCACCCAGCGGCCCGACCTCGTCCGGTCGGTCATGTGCTCGGCGCCGCTTCTCGACATGGTCCGGTATGAGAAGTTCGGCCTCGGCGCCACCTGGAACCACGAGTACGGCCGCGCCGACGACCCGACCGAGTTCGGCTGGCTGTACGCCTATTCGCCCTATCACCACGTTCGGCAGGGCGTCGAATACCCGGCGGTGCTGTTCACCCTCTTCGACTCCGACACCCGCGTCGACCCGATGCACGGCCGCAAGATGTGCGCCGCTTTGCAGTGGGCGACCGCCACCGACCGGCCGGTGCTGCTGCGCCGCGAGACGGACGTCGGTCACGGTCCGCGCTCGGTTAGCCGCACGGCGGACCTCCAGGCCGACGTGCTCGCGTTTCACGCCGAGCAGCTCGGGCTGCGCCCGGACGAGTGACTTGGAGGTTCTCGCGGTTGCGGGCCTGCCGGAGGTCCGGCCTGGCGACGACCTCGCGGCGCTGATCGCGGCCGCGGCAACGCTCGAGCCGGGCGACGTCGTCGTCGTCGCCCAGAAGGTCGTCTCCAAGGCCGAAGGGCGCCTGCGCGATCTCCGCGAGGTGACGCCGAGTGACCGTGCGCTGGAGCTGGCGGCCAAGCTGGACGCTGACGCGCGGATGCTGCAGGTCGTGCTCGACGAGTCCGTCCGCGTGGTGCGGGACGAGCGTGTGCTCATCGTCGAGACGGCGCACGGCTTCGTCTGCGCCAACGCGGGCGTCGACCACTCCAACATCGAGACGCCCCACACGGTGACTTTGCTGCCCCTCGACCCGGACGCGAGCGCTGCTGCGCTCAGCGAGCGTCTCGGCGTGCCGGTGATCGTCTCGGACACCTTCGGCCGGCCCTGGCGGCTGGGCATCGTCAACGTCGCGCTCGGGGTGGCGGGGCTGCCCGGCGTTGTCGACCTGCGCGGCGGTCGTGACGATTTCGGCAGAGCGCTGACGGCGACCGTCGTTGCGGTGGCCGACGAGCTGGCCGCCGCCGCGGGACTGGTGATGGGGAAGACGTCGCGCGTGCCGGTGGTGGTGATTCGCGGCTATGCCGCCGAGGGCCCAGCCGGGACCGGCGCCGACCTGATCCGCCCGCCTGAGGAAGACCTGTTCCGATGAAGGTGGCCGTTCTCGCCGGAGGAACCGGAGGCGCCAAGCTGGCCGTCGGGTTCGCCCGGGCGCTGCCGCCCGAGGACCTGTCGATCATCGCCAACACCGGCGACGACGTGACCGTCTGGGGCGTCCACGTCAGCCCTGACGTCGACGCGATCGTCTACCGCCTGGCGGGCCTGTTCGACGAGGCGCGCGGCTGGGGGCTCAGCGGCGAGACCTGGGCGGCGCTGGAGATGATGGGCCGGCTGGGCGAGCCGACCTGGTTCCAGCTCGGCGACCGCGACCTCGCCGTCCATACGCTGAGGACGCGGCTCGAGCACGAGGGGCTGCGCCCGACGGAGGCGGCCGTGGAGGTGCAGCGCCGCCTGGGGTTGGCCATACGCGTCCTGCCGGCGTCGGACCAGCCCGTCTCAGTGTGTCTCCGGACCGACGCCGGGACCTTCACCCTGCAGGAGTACCTGGTGCGAGAGCGGGCCGGACCGGAGGTGCGGGGCGTCGAGATCGTCGCGGAGGGCGGGCCGTCGCCGGAGGTGGCAGCCGCCCTCGACGAGGCCGACCTGGTCGTCATCGGCCCCAGCAACCCGCTGATCTCGATCAACCCAATCCTGGCGGTGGCCACCCCACCGCGCGCGAAGACGGTCGCCGTGAGCCCGATCGTGGGAGGCGAGGCCCTCAAGGGCCCGACGGTCAAGATGCTGCGCGAGCTGGGGCGCGAACCGCTGCCCGAGACCGTCGCCGAGGAATACCGGACGGTCGCCTCGCGGTTCGTGCTGGATCAGCAGGACGCGACTCGAGCGGAGGCGATCGAGGCCTTGGGCTACGTTGTTCAGGTGACGGACACCGTGATGCCCGACGGGGCCGCCGCCCGGCGCTTGGCGGAGGCGATCCTTGCCGGATAGGCAGCTGATCGAGCGTCTGCTCTCACCGGACGAGCCGCTCGAACCGCTGCTCGAGCGGGCGCGGCGCGTCGCCCGTGAGGCGCACGGCGACCGTGTCACCTACTCGCCCAAGGTCTTCCTGCCGCTCACCCAGCTCTGCCGCGACAACTGCGGCTATTGCACCTTTGCGAAGCCGCCACGGCCGGGAGCGCGCGCCTACATGAGCGTCGACGAGGTCCTGGCGATAGCCCGCGCCGGCGCCGCCGCCGGCTGTACCGAGGCCCTGTTCACCCTTGGCGACAAGCCGGAACGCCGCTACCGAGCCGCCCGCGAAGAGCTCGCGGAGCTGGGCTTCTCCAGCACGGTCGAGTACCTCGTTCAGCTCGCGGGCCGAGTGCTGGAGGAGACCGGCCTGCTCCCGCACGCGAATCCGGGTGTGGTGAGCCGCGAGGAGATGCTGGCCTTGCGGGCCGTCAGCGCCTCTCAGGGGCTCATGCTCGAGCAGGTCTCCGAGAGGCTCCTGGACCGCGGCCAGGCGCACTGGGCGAGCCCGGACAAGCGGCCCGAATCTCGCGTCGCTGTGGTGCGCACCGCGTTGGAGCTGGAGGTGCCGTTCACGACCGGGCTCCTGCTCGGGATCGGCGAGACAACCTCCGAGCTCGCCACGACGATCGCCACCCTGGCCGAGGTCGCCGCCGCCGAGGCGGTGCAGGAGGTGATCGTCCAGAACTTCCGGGCCAAGGCGGGCACCGCCATGGTCGACAGCCCCGAGCCAAGCCTCGAGGAGCTGCTGCGCGTCATCGCCGTGACGCGGCTAACACTGCCGCCGCGGGTGCACGTGCAGGCGCCGCCCAATCTCTCCCACGCCGACTTCCCGGCGCTGCTGGCGGCCGGCATCGACGACTGGGGCGGCGTGTCGCCGGTGACGCAGGACTACGTGAACCCCGAGGCGCCGTGGCCGCAGCTCAGGGCCCTGGAGTCGGCGACTCGGGCGGCCGGTTTGCAGCTCGTGCCGCGCCTGCCCGTCTACCCGGAGTACATCGGCGACCTTCGGACAGCGCAGCGGTGGCTGGACCCCCGCGTCATGCGTCACACGCTGGCGGCGGCCGACGCCGAAGGCTATGCGCGCCGAGACCGCTGGTACTCAGGCGCCGGCAGCGCGGTGCCGCCCGGCTATGCGCCGGCGCCGGTGCGCTCGCGGTTCTCCGCCGCGCTCGGCCGGGCGGAACGTGGCGCAACCCTCGACGAGGCCGAGATCCGAACCCTCCTCGAAGGTCGTGGCGACGAGATCACAGCGTTGGCGCGCATCGCCGACGCTGTGCGTCAAGAGGTCTGCGGCGACGTCGTGACGTACGTCGTCAACCGCAACATCAACTACACCAACATCTGCTACTACAAGTGCCAGTTCTGCGCGTTCAGCAAGGGCAAGCTGTCCGAGAACCTGCGGGGCAAGCCGGAGCTGCTGGCGATCGAGGAGGTCGTCGATCGCGCGCGTGAGGCGGTGGCGCGCGGCGCCACCGAGGTCTGCATGCAGGGCGGGATCCACCCAAGCTTCAACGGCGACTTCTACGTCGAGCTGTGCTCCGCCGTGAGCACGGCCCTGCCCGGTCTGCACATCCACGCCTTCAGCCCGCTCGAGGTGTACCAGGGCGCGGCCACGGCGGGTCGCTCAGTCGGCGAGCAGCTCGCCCTGTTGCGATCGGCCGGGCTGGGGACGCTGCCGGGCACCGCCGCCGAGGTGCTCGACGACCGCATCCGCCGCGACCTCTGCCCGGACAAGATCGACACCCAGCAGTGGGTCGACGTCGTCGCCGAGGCCCATAACCACGGCTTGCGCACGACGTCGACGCTGATGTTCGGCTCGATCGACGGTCCCGAGCATTGGGCGCGGCACCTGGTGGTGCTGCGGAACCTCCAGGCGCGCACCGGAGGGATCACCGAGTTCGTGCCGCTCCCCTTCGTCCACATGGAGGCGCCGATCTACCGCAAGGGGCGCGCTCGGCGCGGCCCGACGTGGGAGGAGACGGTCAAGGTGCACGCCGTGGCACGCCTGGCGCTGCGCGGCTACATCGACAACATCCAGGTGTCGTGGGTCAAGTGCGGGCTGGACGGGGCGGCGGAGATCCTCCAGGCGGGCGCCAACGACCTCGGAGGCACCCTGATGAACGAGAGCATCTCCCGGGCGGCGGGCGCGAGCCACGGCCAGGAGGTGCCGCCGGCCGAGATGCAGGGCGTCATCCGCTCGATCGGGCGACGCCCGGCCCAGCGAACGACGACCTATCAGATCCTGCGCGAGTTCGAGATCGGCGAGGTCGTCGCCTAGGGTGTACGGCTCACGGGCTGTCGCCGACAGATCCGCTGGGGTGCCCCAGCCGCAAGGCAGCGCCGAGCATCGCAGCGAGCGCACGCTGGTGCGTGAGCGAGAAGCACAGAAGCTAACGCAGTGGATGGGGTGCACCAGCGGAGTCCGGAGGATGGCCGGCCGCAGTTGCGGCCCGCCACTGTCGCCACAGCTTGTGAGCTGTGCAGCCTAGAGGGTCGCGCTAGCCGCGGCTCATACCGATCATCAGCGCCACCCCCAGCAGGATCACGACCAGCGAGACGCCCAGGACGATGTAGCTGACGACCGTGGACGCCACGCCGACGCGAGGCTCCTCCAGGTCCTCTGGCTGTAGCGACGGCTGAACGGCAGCTCTTTCCGCCGCCTTCTCGGCCTCGCGTTCGGCCCGGGTCAGAGGTGGGATCGTCGGGGTGCGCACGACCTCCCAGGCGGGTGACGCCTCGACCCGCTCCGACGCCGCCGGCGCCGGTGGATTGGTGGCGCGCTGAGGGATGGCCTGCCACGCCGGCAGCGGCTCCGGCTCGGGCATCGGTTCCGGCTCGGGCGTCGGTGCCGGCTCGAGCAGAGGCTCGATCTGGGGCTCGATCGCCGGCAAAGGTGGCACTGACGGCGCCCAGGGGGCCTCGATCGCGGGCGAACGCGCGCTTTCCTGGGGCACGGGCTCCGCGTCCGCCACCCGCGGTTCGGGCGGGAGCGTCCCGATCTCCGGCTGGACCACGGTGGATTTCAGCGCCAGCTCACGCGCTTCACGCACCTTCCGGGCGCGCGTCTCGCGGGCCGACGCATACATCGACCGGTTGGTCGTGCGAGCGCGGGTTCGCAGCACCAGGAAGAGAGCGATGATGCCCACGAACGCGACAAGAGGTCCGGCTAGATAGACCACGGCCGGGCCGATTATGCACGGGCGTGCCCCGAGCGGACGTGGAAGAATCGACGGCCGTGGCCCTCTACGACGACATCGAACGCGACCTGCGGCAGGCACGCTTGAACGGCGATCAGCGGGCTCTCATCTCGCTCGGCCTGCTGAAAAGCGAGATCGTCAACGCGAGCAAGGAGCCCGGGGCCAAGGGCGTGGACGACGCCGCCGTCATCCGCGTGACCCGGCGCGAGGTCAAAAAGCGCGAAGAGGCCGCCGAGCTTTACCGCTCGGGCGGTCGCGCCGAGACGGCGGACCAGGAGCTCGCCGAGGCCGACATCCTGCGTCGCTACCTGCCGGCCGCGATCTCGGAGGAGGACCTCGACCTCGAGCTGCGCGCCGTGATCGCGGAGGTCGGGGCGAGCGGCCCGCAGGGCTTCGGCCAGGTCATGAAGGCGGCCACCGCCAGGATTGGCGATCGAGCCGAAGGAGGCCGCATCGCGACCGCCGTGCGCCGCCTGCTGAACGGGTGAAGGCCAAGCAGGCAAAACAGCCCAAGCCGGCCAAGCCGGCCCGGAGAAAGAAGCCGGCGCGGCCGCGCGTGCCGCCGGGCGCCAAGCAGCGGGCGCTGCTGACCGTCGAACGGCTGAAGGAGGTCTATGAGCTCGCCGAGACGGAGCTGGACCACGTCTCGCCATACCAGCTGCTGATCGCGACGATCCTGTCGGCGCAGACCACCGATCGCACGGTCAACTCGATCACCCCGATGCTGTTCGCCCGTTACCCGGCGGCCGCCGACCTGGCGGCGGCGGACCCGGCCGACGTCGAGGCGATCATCAAGCCGACCGGTTTCTTCCGCGCCAAGACGCGCTCGATCATCGCTGCCGCGCGAGCCCTGGCCGACCGCTTCGGGGGCGAGGTCCCAGAGCGGATGGAGGACCTGGTCACGATCCCGGGGATCGGCCGCAAGACGGCGAACGTCATCCTCGGCGCCGGCTTCAACATCCCGGGCTTTGCCGTGGACACCCACGTCCGGCGCCTGACGAACCTGCTCCGCCTCACCAACAGCCGAGACCCGGTGGTGATCGAGGCCCAGGTCACCTCGCTGGTCCCGCCGGAGGAGTGGACCGGCCTCTCGCTGCGCCTCATCCTTCACGGTCGGCGCGTCTGCGTGGCTCGGCGTCCTCGCTGCGAGGAATGCGTGCTCAACGACTTCTGCCCCAGCTCCACGGTCAAACCAAACATCCGTTCGATATAATCGACCCATGGTGGCGGCGGAGCCGCGCCGGGTCGACGTGGAGTACCAGGAGACCCCATGCCGCTCGGCGATCAACCGCGTGCACGGGATGGGGTTCAAGTGGTCGCTGAACCCGTACACGGGCTGCGAGCACCGCTGCGCCTTCTGCTACGTCCGCGCGTTCGAGCTGCGCGCCGACCGCCCGGGCGACGACCGCTACGGGCGCTCAGTGCGTGTGAAGGTGAACGTGGCTTCCGTGCTCGACCAGGAACTCAGCCGGAGGAGCTGGCGTCGCGAGCTGGTCGCGGTGGGCACCGCCACCGACCCCTATCAGCCCGCGGAAGGCAGGTACAAGCTGACGCGCGCCTGCTTGAAGGTGTTTGGCCGCCACGCCAATCCCGTCGGCATCATCACCCGCGGCCCGATGATCATCAGGGACCTCGACGTGCTCACCGAGTTGGCGCGGCACGCCGAGGTCACGGTCAATTTCAGCATCCCCACCCTGGACGAGGTGGTCTGGCGGCGCACAGAGCCTGGCACGGCCCCGCCGCGCCAGCGGCTCCGCGCGCTGCAGAAGCTGGTCGACGCAGGAATCAAGGCCGGCGTCGGCATGGCGCCGATCCTGCCCGGTCTGAGCGACCGCCCCGAGCAGCTCGAGGCCGTGGTCGTCGCGGCGCGCGCCGCCGGGGCCACCCACCTCTGGGCCTCCATCCTTCATCTCAAGCCGGGCACGAAGGAGCACTTCCTCGAGGTGCTGGGCAGGCACTGGCCAGATCAGTTGCCTCGCTACGAGCAGCTCTACCGGGCGCGGCCGTATCTCGGCAAGGAGCACACCGAGCCGACCCTTCAGGTCGTGAGCGCGTTTCGCGTCCGGCACGCCATCTCAGATCGAAGGCCCGACCGCGATCTCCCGCCGTCCGCGCCGGAGCCGCAGCAGCTTGCCATAGCATTCGGATAGGCCCATGCGAACTCCGATGGACGTCTTCATGGGGCGGGTCGACGGTCTCGAGAAGCGCGAGATCGCCCGCCGGACGGTGCCCTGCTACAAGTGGGTGGTGGAGCCGGACGGGACCAAGCTCGAGGTCTGCATGCTGGTCGATTCCCGCCGCCTCTACCGCTATCCCTTCGAGAAGGAGCGTCGCATCGCCGGGCTGCGCGCGAAGGCTCGTTACCTGCGCGGCGAGATGGAGCACCTGCGCCTCCGTGAGTTCCAGCCGGGCTACTGCCGCTACGTGGATCACAACCCCGAGGACGAGAAGGCTTCCTGAGCGCTGACCGCGACTACGTCCAGGGCCTGCTCGCCGAGATCCGCCGCCTGAAGATCGAGCTCGAGCGCCTCAAGCTCGAGACGAAGGAGGCGCGTGAGCTCAGGCGCCGTCCCGACCCGGCGTTGACGCGCTTGGAGCGCGAAAACTCCCGGCTGCGCGACGAGCTCGAACGCGCTCGCTCCGATCGGGACGAGTTCGAAGCCGGCCTCCGCGGCGCGGTCGACCGGCTTCGGCGAGCTAGGTGACGGCTGCCGCCAGCTGCTCTGCGAACGGTGCGACCACGGAGCCGAGAAGCGGTACCTCGACACGATTGCCGTCCGCCTGATGGGTACGGATCAGCAGGACGATCCAGCTGATGAACACGTAGAGGCCGAGCACGCCCCGAATCAACGCCATGAAGGCTGAGCCTGGGGCCAGGAATCCGAGAACGTATTCGATGATGGAATAGCCACCGAAGAAGATGATCGACTGGGCGGCGTTGAACTTGATCTCCGGGTCGTCCTTGCCGACGAAGAGCATCACCAGCCCGGTGACCCACCAGAGGGCATAGGCGATCAAGCTGCCGGACTGCCTGCTCATCCCCGTCGAGGTGCCGGCCATGGGTGAGCTCGCCGAGGGCGGTGGCGCCGGCGGCGGCGTGACCGGTGGCGGCGGTTCCATGGGACCCTCGGGAGGGCCCGGAGGCGGCTGCTGCATATGGATTCCTCCTGAACAGATCGGTGCCGCGTGGCGGAACTGGGCGAAATATAGAGCAGAGTGATCAGGACTGGGATCGCCGGCTGGATCGACAAATCCCTCATCGAGAGCGGCAAGTTCTATCCCGCCGGCTGCACCTCGGCCGAGGAGCGCCTGCACTTCTACAGCAGTCAGTTCCCGCTGGTCGAGGTCGACTCGACCTACTACGGGATGCCGAACAAGCGGAATGCGGAGCTGTGGGTCGAGCGGACGCCGGCTGACTTCAAGTTCGACGTCAAGTCGTTCTCGCTCTTCACTCAGCACCCGACCAAGCCCAAGGCGCTGCCCAAGGAGATTCGCGAAGGCCTGCCCCAGGCGCTGGTCGAAGCCGACAAGAACTTCTATATCGACAAGGCGCCGCCGGAGGTCGTCGACGAGGCGTGGGACTGGTTCCGCGACGCCCTTGACCCGTTGCGCGAAGCGGGCAAGCTGGGCGCCGTTTTCTTTCAGTTCCCGCCCTGGTTCTTTCCCTCCACGCGGGCGCTGACCTACCTCGAGCAGGTCCAGGAGAGGATGTTCGGGTTCCCGATCGCGGTCGAGTTCCGCAAGCGGGAGTGGCTGGACGAGTCGCACGGAGCGGGCATCCTCGACTTCCTACGCCACCGCGGCATCCCCTACGTGGCGGTGGACACGCCGCAGGGCTTCGACACCGCCCTGCCGCCCGTGGCCGAGGTGACATCGCCGGAGCTGGCCGTCATCCGCTTTCACGGGCGGAACCAGGAGACCTGGGCGCAGAAAGGGGCGCCGCCCAGCGTCCGCTTTCGCTACCTGTACTCGGACGAGGAGCTGGCGGAATGGGTGCCGAAGGTGCGTGAACTTGCGGGCGAGGCCAAGGAGATCCACGCCGTCATGAACAACAACTACTCCGACTACAGCGTGCGCAACGCGCACCGGCTGGCGGAGCTGCTGGAGGCAGAGGCGGGCTGAACAAGTTCTTAGCGCGTCGCGGCGACAGCGGCTCGAAGTGCCGGATCTGCGGTGGCGAGATGGACCTTGCCTGGCGGCTCCCGGTCCTGATGGGGCGCCACGAAGCCGAGTACTATCGCTGTCGCCGCTGTTCCTCGTTGCAGGTGCCGAATCCAACCTGGCTCGACGAGGCCTATTCGCGTGAAGCGGAGCCTCCTGGAGCCAACGACCGCGACACCGGCCGCTTCCGTCGCAACTACTCGGCGTTCCTCTACCTG
>DASUWK010000056.1:0-171308 GCA_036378435.1 Candidatus Dormiibacterota bacterium
TAATAGGGGTCGTTGGGGGTGGAGGTGAGCGCCACGACGCCGACCGGCAGAGCAGCCAGCATCAACGCGGCCACGCCTCCCGCAAGCCGCCGCATTCGGGCCCATGCTAACGACGGGTACCCGCGCAACTGAACCCCGCGAACTCGCCGGAACGCCTCTAGCCGGCTTTGAAGAGGCTCCCGAAGCGCAGCCCGGACGCCATGAACGCGCGCCACTGCTGCGCCGGCGTGACGCCGTAGGCAGGATCCATGAGCCACCAGCCGTAGTCGCCGGCGGCATCCATCTGGCGGACGAAGGAGTCGAAGCCCACCGCATCGACTCGGGTGAAATCGAACTTCCGCGTCGCCTGCGCAAACGGGCTCACCGGTGGGTTGAGAGTCGGCGGCACCTGCGGCGTCAGCCAGGAGTAGATCGATGCGTCCGGCCTGTCCGTGAAGAGGTCGGTCATGGGCTTCACGGCGAGGTCGGTCTGCGAAAGCGGCGGCGCCCCGAAGATCAGCTCGAACGTCCTCAGCATCGACGACATGTCGTAGTGCGCCGACGAGTGATACGAACGCTTTGCCCACGGGCTCGCGACCATGAAGATGCTGCGGTAGCCGCTGACGTGGTCTGAGCCCGACTGGGGGTCGTCCTCGATCACGAAGACGGCCGTGTCCGGCCAGTACTGCGAGTGGGACAGGTAGTCGACCAGCTGCCCGGTCGCGATGTCGTTGGTCGCGACCTGCGACTGGGGGTTCAGGTTGCCGGGCAGGCCGCCTGTCGTGTGGTCGTCCGGCAGCCAGAGGAAGCTGAAGTCGGCCAGGCCCCGGGTGTCGACGTCGCGCTCGAACTCCTGCACCCGCAGGGTGTCCGGGTAGAGCCCCGAGTCGAGCCCGATAGGCACGAGCAGGTCGGTGTCCTCGAGGATCTGCTCCAGGTTCGTCGGGCGCGCGCTGATGTCCGCGCCGTCATAGCCGCCGCTGTAGGCGCGCACCGAGTGCCCAGAGGCCGCGACGTCGGAGAAGATGTAGCCGTCACCCGGGTAGGCCACGTCGAAGGCGCCGTCCTGCGGGAAGAAGCCCGGCTCCTGGCTGGTCCAGAACTCGGTCGAGCCGTAGGTGCGCTGGGCGAAGTCCGACAGCTGTGACGCGTTCGCCCACTGGTGGCCGATGATGCTCGTCTCGACGTCAACGTAGAAGTTGTCCAGCAGCGCGTACTTCTGCGCCAGGGCATGGTTGTTCGGAGTGACCTCCTTGCCGTAGAAGAGGACCGCCGGCTTGCCGTCGCTGCACCTGTAGTTCTCGTTGGCCGCGTCATAAGTCGCCGTGGCGCCAGGGGTCCTGCAGGGCTGGCCGTTCCCTCCGGCGATGTCGCTGAACTCCTCGTCGTACGTCTTGTTCTCACGCAGCACGTAGACGACGTGCTTGATGTGCCGCAGCGGCGAGTCCTGCGCGGAGACGGCGCCTGGGAGCGTCGTCCAGTTGTTGTCCTGGTAGACCTCGTAGGTGTAGCCCGCGAGGTTGCTCAGGGCAGCGCTGACCGGCAGGTACCACATGCTGCCGTGAGGCGGCACGCCGCGGCCCTGGAAGAGGACGCCGTTCCCGCCGGCGCTGCCGCTGTTGGGGCCGTCGCCCTTGGCGTTGGTGTAGTAGAGGACCCCGTCCATGATCTGCAGGGCGCTCGGGTACCAGCCGGTCGGGATGTAGCCGAGCAGCGCGCGGCTGGGCTTCTTGGCCGTGACGTCGATGACGGCGATCGCGTTGTCGCCGCCCAGCGCCACGAAGAGGTAGTGCTGGTACAGGGCAAGCGCGCCGGGCGCGGAGCTGAACGGCGTCGCCGAGTGCTTGAGCGGAGGCGCCACGCTGACGCGCGCGACCTCGGTCATCGTCGTCATATCGACGAACGAGACGGCGTCGTCGTTCCCGTCCGTGACGTAGAGCCGGTGGTTGGCCGGATCCGCCAGCAGAGCGCTCGGGTGGCGTCCGACCTGGGCGACGCGTCCGGCCGTGGTGGGCAGCGGCGCGATGGTGTGCAGGTCGGTGTATCCCGCCGGGTTCAGGCTGGCGCCGGTCGGCGTGGTCG
This sequence comes from Candidatus Dormiibacterota bacterium, assembly GCA_036378435.1. Lineage (GTDB taxonomy): Bacteria > Chloroflexota > Dormibacteria > Dormibacterales > Dormibacteraceae > DASUWK01. The sequence continues at coordinate 2,062 of DASUWK010000056.1, forward strand.
CGGCGCTGGCCGGCAGGAACTCGCTGACGGTGCCGTTGCCCCAATTGCTGACGTAGAGGCGATCGCCGGTTAGCGCGACGCCGTAGGGGTGGTCGCCGGTGGGCAGAGTCGTGACCGCGCTGCCCAGGCTGGTGTCGAGCACCGTGAGGTTGTTGCTCATGTCGTTCGCGACGTACAGCGTGTGCGGCGGGTTCTCACCCGGCTGGAAGGCGATCTGGGCCGGGAAGTAGCCGGTCGGCAGCGGCGTGCTCGAGGCTAGCGCGAACGGCACCGCCGAGCTCGGCCGCGTCAACTTCCAGATGCCGTCATAGGTGCCGGCGCTGAGGAAGAGGGTGTTGTCGTCTGCGAATGCGAGGCCCGCGAAGGTCGGCTTGTTCAGGTCCAGGTGCTGAACGACGCTGTTGGTGGCCGGGTCGACGATCGTCACCGACTTGGTGTCGTTGCCGCTGTCTGACGTCGCCATCAGCTTCCCGTCGGGCGAGACCGCGATCGACTGCGGGAGCAGCCCGAAGGTGTCCCCGTTGGCCGCGGGCTTCACCTCGGCGCCGGCGGGCGTCAGCGCGCCTCCGGTCGGGAGCGCCGTCGCCGTCTGGGCGCGCGGCTGCCGGGCGAGAACGCTGGGCAGCGCGGCGCCGGCCGCGAGCACCAACGCCAGGACGATGAACCCCCGCAGTCGTTTGCTCAAAGTTGTCTACGCGCCTGGGCGCTATTCAGACATGCGCGATATCACGGTTAAGAGTCAAGGCCTGATCGGACGGCTCGCGCCGGCCGTTGAGGTCAGAGGTGGGAGGTCAGCGCCGTCCAGATGAGCTGGGCGTATACCTGCGCGCCCTCGGGCCGCAGGTGGAGTCCGTCGTCCCAGAAGTACTCAGGATGGCTGCTGCTGGCCGCCGCCCAGTTGACCAGGACGGCGTTCGGATACTGCTGCGGCGCGGCGTCGATCAGCTGGTTGTTGGCCGCCGTCCAGGGCTCGTCCTCTTTCAAGTTCACGAAGACCACGAGCCGGGCCGAGCTCAGCGTCTTCATGAACGCGCTGAGCTGGTCGGAGGTGAACGTGCCGTTGTTGCCGAGGTCGACCACGACCGCGCCGTCGAGACGGCCGCTCGGCTGGAGCCCCTCGAGGACCTGGAGGCCCGTCTGGACCTGGCGCCCTTCGCGGGCGTCGATCTCGATGCCCGGGATGGCGTGGGCCATGGCGGGCGCGGCGCCCACCATCACCGAGTCGCCGACCGCAACGATCGGCAAGGTGGGCAGCGTCGGCGAGGGACTCGGCACGGGCGACGGGGGCGGTGTCGGCCACCGGGTGGCGAGGTCAGGGCGGACCGCCGTCAGGCCGGCCGCCTGGACGCTGCCCACGGTGTTCACCGCGATGCGAGCGAGGTAGGCCGGCCGTGCCGGCGTCGGAGCCATGGCCACCACCAGCACCAGCGCGGCCGTCGCGGCGGCGGCCAGGCCTCCCGCCGGGACCAGGCGGCGCCGCGTCGCGGCGGGCGCGGGCCGGTCGGCTCCGAGCAGGCCGCGCAGCCCGTTGCGCCTGATCGGCATCTCGACGAAGCAGTACGAGACCTCGGCACAGAGGACGGCGGCGGCGACGGCGACTGGCGCCCACACCGGCGAGAAGCCGACCAGGACCAGCGCCGGCCAGTGCCACAGGTAAAGGGAGTAGGAGCGTGTCCCGAGCCAGCGGAGGGGCCCGGTGTCGAGGACCCGCGTGAGCGTGCTCCCGGCTGGGTGCGTGACGCCGACGATCAGGGCGGCCGTCAGGACCGCCACGATGCCCAGTCCGCCCTCGTAGAGGTGGCCGGAAGCCTGGTTGATGAGCGCGAACGCGGCCAGGAGGCCGGCCAGCGATGACGCGGTGAGGGCCTGGGCAAACGGCCGCGAGGTCAGGGCGCGGCGCAGGCCGCGGCCGCGGCGCAGGCGAGCCCCGGGCCGCCAGACGAAGGCGAGCGCGCTGCCGAGGAGCAGGCCCGCGGAATGGGTCCCGGTGTTGTAGTAGACCGCGGACGGATCGGCGCCACCCCGGTAGAGGAAGGCGCCGGCTGCGGAGCCGGCCACCGCGCCCAGGACCAGGAGCACGGGCGCCAGCCGGCGCAGCCGGGCGACCAGGAAGAAGAGCAGCGGCCAGAGCAGGTAGAACTGCTCCTCGACCCCAAGCGACCAGAGGTGGAGGAAGGGTGACGGGTGGCCCGCCGTCTCGAAGTAGGGCTGCGACCCGAAGAGGAACCACCAGTTGGCGGCGTAGCCGAAGGCCGCCAGGGCGTCGAGACGCACCGCCGCGACCTGCGCCGGGCGGGCGATCAGCCAGGCCAGGAGGACCGCGGCCAGGCAGAGGTAGAGGGCGGGCAGGATCCGGCGCGCCCGCCGTCGCCAGAAGGCGACGAAGTCGATGCGGGGCTTGCGGCGGCGTCTCCACTCCGCCAGCAGCAGGGAGGTGATGAGGAACCCGCTGAGGACGAAGAAAACGTCGACACCCAGGAATCCGCCACCCAGCCAGGTGGCGCCGGCGTGGAAGAGGACCACCGCCGCGACCGCCAGCGCACGCAGTCCATCGAGCCCAGGACTGTGACGTAGCTGAATCGAGGCTCTGGTCCGCGGCGCGGCCAACGGTGGCTAAATGTTGACGCTCTCGGGGCCCAAATGGAAGGGGCAGTTTTGGGGTCGGCGCGGAGCCCGCCGACCCGTCGCCACGTGCAGGCTCCCGGCGGTAAGCTTCCGCACGCCTTGCGCTGCTCGAGCTGTGGCCACGACAACCCGGCGGAATTCAAGTTCTGCGGGGAGTGCGGGGCGCCGCTCTCGGCGACCTGTCCCTCCTGCGGGTCGGCGGTCACCGCCGGCCTCAAGTTCTGTGGGGCGTGCGGCTTTGCCCTCGGAGGCAGGCCGGCCGCAACGACCGTCCCCAGCGACGGGGTACCGGCGGGCGCGCGACCGGTGAGCAGCGAGCCGGCGGCCGAGCGTCGCCTGGTCACGGTTCTGTTCGCGGATCTGGTCGGCTTCACCGCAACCTCGGAGACCCGTGACCCCGAGGAGGTTCGCGAGTTCCTGAGCCGCTACTTTGCCATCTCGAGGCGCCTCGTCGAGCTGTATGGGGGCACCGTCGAGAAGTACATCGGCGACGCCGTCGTCGCGTTTTGGGGAGCAACTTCCGCGCGCGAGGACGACGCCGAGCGCGCGGTCCGCGCAGCCCTCGATCTCGTGCAGGCAGTGGCGTCCATGGGGGAGGACGAGAACCTGCCGAGCCTGCAGGCACGCGCCGCGGTCCTCACCGGTGAGGCGGCGGTGACGGTAGGCAGCGTGACCGAGGGCATGGTCCACGGCGACGTCGTGAACACGGCAAGCCGTGTTCAGGGTCTCGCGGCAGCTGGGACCGTGCTGGCAGGCGACATCACCAAGCGTCTCAGCGAGGGGGCCGTCGTGTACGAGGACGCCGGGGTCCACGAGGTCAAAGGCCGGGAGGAACCTGTGCACGCATGGAGGGCCCTCCGCGTCGTCGCAGCCCGTGGTGGCTCACAGCGCTTCAACGGCCTGGAGCCGCCCTTTGTCGGGCGGGACCGCGAGCTCCGGCTGCTTAAAGAGCTGTTCCACGCCGGGGTTGATGACGGCAAGGCCCAGCTCGCTTCGATCACCGGCATCGCCGGCATCGGCAAAAGCCGGCTTGCCTGGGAGTTCTTCAAGTACATCGACGGCGTGGTGGACCGCATCCTCTGGCACGCCGGCCGCTGCCTCGCCTATGGCGAGGGCATCACCTACTGGGCCCTGGCCGAGATGGTGAGGATGCGCGTACGCATCCTCGAGGGCGAGGTCGGCGAGATGGCCCTGGGAAAGCTGCACGAGGCGGTCGAGGCAGTCGTGCCGGACGACCAGGAGAGACGCTGGATCGAGCCTCGTCTGGCGCAGCTGATCGGGCTCGCCGAGGCCGTGAGCAGCGACAGGCAGGATCTCTTCGCCGCCTGGCGAAGGTTCTTCGAGCGCCTGTCCGAAGAGGCGCCGGTCATCCTCGTCTTCGAGGACATGCAGTGGGCGGACCCAAGCCTGGTGGAATTCGTGGAGTACCTGCTCGACTGGTCTCGCAACTACCGCCTCTTCGTCGTCACCCTGGGCCGGACGGGCGAATCTGAGAACAGGCTGGGACGCGGCCAGACTTCGATTCATCTGGAGCCGCTCGCCCGCCCGGCGATGGAGAAGCTGATATCCGCTGTCGTCCCCGGCCTGCACGAAGAGCCGCGGAACCGGGTCCTCGATCAGGCGCAAGGGGTGCCGCTTTACGCGGTGGAAACCATCCGCATGCTGCTGGACCGGGGACTGCTCGTCGAAGAAGGGTCCACGTACCGGCCGGTCGGGAACATAGACGAGCTCGACATACCGGAGACGCTGCACACGCTCATCGCCGCCCGGCTCGACGGCCTCTCCGGCGACGAACGCCGATTGATCCAGACCGCCGCCGTACTCGGGAAGACATTCACCACCGCCGGACTCCAGTTCGTGCTCGAGGCCACCGAGTACGAGGTGCTCGAGCTGCTGACCGGCCTCATGCGCAAAGAAGTCGTGACCGTCGAGGCGTCACCCACCTCGCCTGAGCGTGGGCAGTACGGCTTTCTCCAGGATCTCGTACGGCAAGTGGCCTACGACACCTTGGGCCGGCGCGAGCGGCGGGACCTGCACCTGAAGGTAGCGGCGTTTCTAGAGCAGAGCTTCGAGGAGGACCGGGACGAAGTCATCGAAGTGCTCGCCTCGCATTACCTGCAGGCCTACAAGGCCGATGAGGGCGCTGCCGACGCGGCGGAGATCAAGTCCAAAGCCAAGGAGATGCTGCTCGGCGCCGGCGACCGGGCAGGCGCCCTGGGCGCGGCCGAGGAGGCCCAGTCCTACTACGAGCAGGCGTTAGAGCTCATCGACTCAGCGGTGGAGCGAGCTGCATTGCTGGACCGCGCGGGCCTGATGGCGTGGCGCCGAGGGCTGGCCCACATTGCCCGTCAGCGCTTCGAAGAGGCGATCGCGCTGTTGGAGGCGGCTGGCGATGTCCACGCCGCAGCCCTGGCCGAGTCGCACCTGGCCGAAATCGAGCGGTATGAGGGCCGCCTCCACGAGGGTGCGGCCCGGCTCGAAAAGGCTCTCGAGGTGCTGGCCGGCCAGGAGGCGGACGAGGCGAGCGCGTGGGTCTACGCCCAGCTCGGTCGCCTTCTGATCCTGGCCAGCGAGCCGGAGAAGGCGGCGCCGCCTCTGGAGAAGGCGCTCAAACTCGCCGAGGAGCTCGAGCTTCCTCAAGTGTTTGCCGAGGCGCTGAACTCGAAGGCGATCACCCTCATGGGCGACGGTCGCCTGAGCGAGGCACTTGTGCTGCAGCGGGCGGCGCTGAACATCGCCCTCGAGAACGGCTTCTCTAACGCAGCCCTGCGTTCTTACAACAACCTGATGGTCTCGCTCGTAGCGCTCGACCGTTTCGAAGAGGTCATCGAGCCCGGCAGGGAGTCGCTCGAGCTGGCGCGCCGCATCGGCGATCGCCAGGAGGAGCTCAACATCATCGTCAGCGGATGTCAGTCGCTCGTTCTCACGGGGCGCTGGGACCAGGCCCTGACCACCGCGGGCGAAGCAGAGGCGATGGCCGGATCCTCGCTGTCGCAGGCGGGCTGGAGCGCGGCCGAGCTGGCCTGGCTCTCCATCGTCGACGCCGCGCGTGGCGACCTGCAGAAAGCGCACGATCGCCTTTCGGAGCCGCTCCTACAACACGAACAGGCAGAGCTGCGCGAAGCCGTCCGCGGCCTGAAGGCACGATTGCTGAACCAGGAGGGCCGGCACGCCGAGGCCTTTGATCTGGTCCAGGGAACGGCATCGAGCAGCACGCTCCCGCCGCAGAGCTGGGCCTACAAACTTTGCTGGTCGCAGGCGGTTGAGAGCGCGCTTGGCCTCGGTCAAGATCGCGTCGTCGAAGAACTGCTGCGCCGTGCGCGAAGCTTACGCCGCGGTCTGGTGACGCCTTACCTTGGCTCGCAGGTCGCCCGATACGAAGCCAGGTTCGCGGCCTCGCAGGGCAACCCGGGTTGGGAGGCTGGACTTAAGAGCGCCACGGCCGTGCTCCGGGAGGCCGGCCTGCCATTCGAGCTCGCGATCTGCCTTTTCGACCTGGCCGAGTCGTATGCGTCGGCAGGCCGCCGGGATGAGGCCGGCGATGCTTTCAGGGAAGCGGCCGAGATCTTCGGCCGCCTCGGCGCCACCGCTTGGCTGGAACGAATTGGGCAGGGCGCGGTGTCGATGGGCGCCGAAACGTTCAAGTTGGCTGGGGAGGTAGGACTCGAACCTACGATCTCCTGATCCAGAGTCAGGCGCCTTACCAGCTTGGCCACTCCCCAGTGAGGCGGTGCCTATTCTAGGCATGCCATTTCGACCCTCCAGAAGTCGACCGCGCCCTCAGTAGCCCGCGAGGTGGAGCAGCTTCTGCTCCTGGCTCGCGCCTCCCGGCCGATTCCGACCGCCGGCGGCCTGCTCTTCACCGCCGATCTGCCCGGCCACCCGCAGCCCTACCTCTTGAAGTCGCCTCGGGCCTGGCCCGAGCGGCTGACGGCGAGCACCGAGCGCACCGTCCCCGTCGGTGAGACCGAGCTCGGCCTCCTGCTCACGTACGACAGCGGCGGCAACGAGGCCTGGCAGCTGGACATCCTCGAGCGGGACAGCGGGACGCGACGCCGGCTGACGCACGATCCGAAGGCGATCCATCGGAGCGTTGTCATCGCGCCCGACGGGCGCCGCGCCGGCCTGTCGCACAACCCCGGCGGCCAGGACGACTTCAGGCTCGGCGTGATCGACCTCGCTACCGGCGCCATCGAAGACTGGCTGGCCGAGCCTGGCTACTGGCTCTGGGAAGGCTGGAGCCCCGACGGCCGGACGGCAGCCGTCAGCCGCAGCCTCTCGGGCACGAAGAACCTCGCCTACCTGCTCGGCGAAGGCGGGGACTTGCGCCCCGTCCTGCCCCGGGCCCGGCGAGTCGAGCAGATCGCCTGGGCGGGCGAGCGGCTGCTCGCCGTCACCGACCTGGACTCGGAGTTCCTGGGCGTGGCGGAGGTGGACCCGAGCGCGCCCGACGAGCCGCTGCACTGGATTCTCCAGCCCGAGGCGGACGTGCTGGCGGTGCTGGTGGCGCCCGATCCCGCGCGCGCCGTCGTCGGTGTCAACCGGGGCCCGTTCGACGAGCTGGCCCTGCTGGACGTCGAATCCGGCTCGATCGAGCCGATCACGGAGCTGCCTCCGGGCCTGGTCTCTCCCGACAACGTCAGTGCCTACGTGGACCAGCTGGCCTGGGCCCCGGACGGCTCGCTCTTCGTCGCCTGGGAGACGCCGACGCAGCCCGCCGAGATCTATCAGCTCACGCTCGACGGGCGCGAGCCGGTCCGCTGGACCGAAGCCTCCTCCCCGCCCGGCGGCCTCAGACAGCCCGTGCAAGCCGAGTTCCGGACGTTCGACGGCCTGCGGGTGCCGGCTCTCCATTACCGCGTCGACGGGCGCCCGCGCCCGACCGTGGTCTGGTTCCACGGCGGTCCGGAGTCACAGCTGCGGGGTGGGTTCAGCCCGCTCTTCCAGGCTCTGAACCGCGCCGGCTTCGACGTCTTCGCCCCCAACGTCCGAGGCTCGACGGGCTATGGCGTCCACTACTTCTCGCTGGACGACCGCGAGCTCCGGTGGGACTCGGTGCGCGACGGCTGCGAAGCGGGCCGGCATCTGAAGCGCGAGGGTTACGCCACCGCGCTGGCCCCGATGGGCGGCAGCTATGGCGGGTTCATGACCCTGGCCGTTCTGGTCGAGGATCCAGATCTCTGGGACGCCGCCGTCGAGATCGTGGGCATCGCCGACTGGCGCACATTCTTCGCGAACACCAGTGGCTGGCGGCGGGCCGTCCGGGCGGCCGAATACGGCGATCCCGAGACCGCGGACGCCGAATTCCTGGAGGAGTTCAGCCCGCTGCGCCGCGCTCACTCGATCAAGGCTCCCCTGCTCGTCCTCCACGGCCGCAACGACGTGCGCGTGCCGGTGGGCGAGGCCGAGCAGATCGCCGCGGCCGCCGCGGACGTCGAGCTGCTGATCTTCGACGACGAGGGCCACGGCCTCGCGAAGCACGGCAACCGCGTGCGCGGCTACGGCCGGGCGATCGAGTTCTTGACCGAGAGGCTGGGCGGCGGAGCCTAGGCCGTGCGATCCCCGCGCTGCCGCAGGGTCAGCGAGGGCCGGCCGGAACCCATCAGGCGATCGAAGAGCCGCATCATCAAGGTGCGGGCCTGGTAGAAGTTGACGGCCCAGCCCACGCCCAGGGGCCTGGGCAGGAGGAGCCGCTCATCCGTCGGGTTCCAGTACGACTCGCGCAGCCGGTCCCAGGTCGGCGGCCGGAAGTCGTACGGCACGAACCCGAACACCTCGCCGTGCCAGGTGCGCTCGGATTCTGGCTTCGCCATCTCCTGCGAGATCGCGACCAGCGCCGCGGCGAGCTTGGCCAGCCGGAGCAGGCCGCGGACACGCCCTTGCCTTCGCACGCTCCGATTATCCAGGTTGCGGCCTTAAAGCGGCGAGAAGGCGGGTAACCTTTGGTCACGCACTCTCGTTCCACCGGCCAGGGGTAGCTTGGCCAAGCTGTACACGTCGCGCCGCTGGCTGCGATGGCTCAAACCGGGCCTCGAGGTCAAACGTTGGATAGGCCTATTCGCGCTGGCCATCCTTCTGCTCGACCTCGGCGCGGCCTACGCGCTGAAGACCCTCTACGGCAACATCCAGCTGCCGCCGCAGTCGTACTGGATCACGCTCCAGTTCTGGCCCCACTGGCTGCGGGCGATCATCTTCGCGGCGATCGGCATCAGCCTGCTGTTGTTCTCTTTCTGGAAGCTGCAGAACTCGGTGCTCGGGCCGTTCCTCCCCGGCGGCGAGCAGAGCCTGGCCGAGCTCCTGGACACCTTCCGCACCCGGAGTCGCGGTCCTCGCGTCGTAGCCGTCGGCGGCGGCACCGGGCTGTCAACTCTGCTGCGCGGCTTGAAGGAGTACACCGCCAACCTCGCGGCGATCGTGACCGTGGCCGACGACGGCGGGTCGTCAGGCCGGCTCCGGGAGGAGTACCGGGTGCTGCCGCCAGGCGATTTCCGGCAGTGCCTGGTGGCGCTGGCGGACGCCGAACCCCTGGTGAAGGAGCTGTTCGAGCACCGCTTCACCGACGGGTCCTTGGGCGGACACTCCTTCGGGAACCTCTTCATCATGGCCATGGCCGACATCACGGGGAACTTCGAGCACGCGCTCCGCGAGTCCGGCAAAGTCCTCGCGGTGCGGGGCACGATCGTGCCCAGCACGCTGCAGGACGTGACGCTCGTCGCCAGCGTCAACGGCACCACCGTCGAGGGCGAGTCGAAGATCCCTCACACCAACGGCGGCCCGATCAGCCGGGTCTTCTTGAAGCCGGACGTGCCGGCGGCCAACCCCGAGGCGCTCGCCGCGATCATGAACGCCGAGCTCGTGGTGATCGGCCCCGGCTCGCTTTACACCTCGATCCTGCCCAACTTGCTGGTCAGCGGCATGGTGGACGCGATCAAGGCGTCGCCGGCACTCAAGGTGTTCATCTGCAACGTCGCCTCACAGCACGGCGAGACGGATTCTTTCAAGGTCAGCGACTACCTCCGGGTGATCGAGGAGCACGTCGGCGGCAACATCTTCGACTTCGTCGTCTGCAACTCCAACCTCAACCACTCGCCGACCGGCGGTCAGACGAAGGTCGTCTTCGATCGCGACGCGGCTCAGCGCGACGTTCGCTTCATCCTCACCGACGTGGTCAACACGCGCATCCCGAGCCACCACGATTCGGAGAAGCTCGCCGAGGCGATCATGAAGCGGGTCTGGCAAGCCTGACCGCAGGACTCCCGGCCGGCCGCGGGCCCCTTCAAGAACCCGCGATAGGGCTCGGGGCCGGCCGCGGGCCGAAAAGCCTGACCGACCGCTCGACCAGCAGCGTCGCCGCCGCCACATAGACCAACCCCAAAAGCGCGTCGACCACGTAGTGCTCGCCCAGGTACACGATCGCCCACCACACCGCCGCCGACCACACCAACAGGAAGATCGCCAGCGCTCGATAACGCCGCCACGCGTAGACCGCGGCCAGCGTCGGGAAGGCCGCGTGCAGTGACGGGAACGCCGCATAAAGGTTCGGATCGAGCCGGCCGAGCGTGCCGTAGATGGGCGACTCCAGGTAGTTCACCCCCCACTTGCTGACCGTCTCGTTGGCCACCTTGTGCACGACATGCGGGAACTGCAGCCAGGGCGGCGTGCTGGGAAAGAAGAGGTAGGTGGCGAAAGCCAGGAAGCACATCACGAGCAGCGCCCCGATGTACCGCCAGTAATGGTCGCGGCTGCCGAGCCAGAACACGAACCCGACGACCACCGGCAGCACGAAGTGCATGAAGTAGAGGCCGATGGCGATCCAGTCCCACGGTTCGATGATCCGGGGGTTGTAGAGGTGCTCCTGCAGGAACAGGCTGGGCAGCCGGCCGCGGAAGACCCAGAGCTCGAGGGTGGCGATGTCGTGGGGGGCGAAGCCTGTCTTCGCGGCGAAGCCCCGCATGACCTCGTAGGCGAAGAAGAGCAGCAGGAACGGCAGCCAGTCGGTGATGAACTCCCGGCCGCGGCCGAGGGCCAGCGCGATCACCAGCACGGAGAGCACGACCCACTGGGGCTCGATCTCGACGCCCCGCCACAGCATCACGCCGAAGACCAGGCCGAGGTAGACGATCGATCCGCCCAGGAGCAGGCGGCGGCGTGTCAGCTGCGAAGTCTTACCTGCGCGATCGCGGAGATTTCGACGGCAACGCTGCGCGGCAGGGCGTTCACGCCGACCGCCGCCCGCGTGTGGCGCCCCGGCTCGCCGAGGACCTCCACCAGCAGGTCCGAGCACGCGTTGATGACGTCGGGCTGCTCGCCGAACCCAGGGCTGGACAGCACGTAGCCGGTGACTTGGAGCACCTGCTCGACATTGTCGAGGCCGGAGGCGGCCTCGAGCTGGGCCAGCACGTTGAGCGCGCAGAGCCGGGCGCACTCACGCGCCTCTTCGACGCTGACCTCGTCCGGCACCGACCCCGCGTGGAGGGGCTTACCGTCCCGCATCGGCACCTGCCCCGCGATGTACACGACGGCCCTGCCGTCGCCGATGGGAACCGACCGGGTCGGCACGTAGGCGGCGAGTGCGGCCGGGGGCTGGGGGAGCTCCAGGCCCAGCTCGCGGAGACGTTCGTGAGCTTGGGACATTGCTTCTAAATCGTGACGCAGTGTATGAGTGAGCCGTGCCGCTGCGGGGGTGGCGCCAGGGTTCGCTCTCCCTGGCGGTAGTGCTGCTGTCGATTGCCGGGATCTCGCGCGCCTTCGCGGACGTGCCCCAGCCCGTCTCCACGATTCTCCCCTCCCGCGCGCTCGAGCCGGTCATCCTGACCGGGTCGCAGATCCCGGACTGGTCGACCGGCCCCGAGGTCACGTTTCGAGCGCCGCAGCCGCCGACCGATTACGGCGTCGCCGACATCCAGGGCCAGCTCCCGCCGCAGCTCAGGAGCGACTGCTACCAGCCCTCACCGGCGCCGGACGTCAACGGCAACGTCGACCCCTTCCACAACGACCACAACTGCTACCAGTCGAACCAGCTGCCCATCCGAACGGTGCCCGGGCGCACGGGCGTGGATCCCAACTCGATCCGCGGCTACCGCTGGAACCCGCGCAAAGGACGCTTCGAGCAGATCCCGTTCCAGGTCGATACCAAGTGGATCCACTACATCTCGAACAACGCATCCGGCTTCGCCTTCTACTCGGGCGTCGACCAGGAGCTGACGTACACGTACGACCGCGAAGGCTTCCGCTACACGACCAACGCCCCCTACAGCGCCGCCAACCCCGGCATCGTCTGCTGGGCCAAGCCCGCCGGCGGGATCGTGGCTGCCCCCGACCCCAACCCGACCCTCATCGACACCGACGAGATGGTGTTCATGGCCCGGGACGCCGGCACGCAGGCGCCCACCGGCGCCTCGCTCCCGAAGGGAATCGTCGACGCCCGGGAGGTCCAGGTCACGGACCCGCTGACCGGGCAGGCGACCTTCGTCTACCTGATGCTGTCGGGCAAGGACCGTGACGGCGGCTACAAGGTCCAGCCCGCCTACACCGCCGCCAACTCCCCCTACGTCCACTATCAGCGGGACCCGAACGCGGACCTGTTCGTGTATTCGCAGAGCTCGTTCGGGAACTACGGCAAGGCACCGAGCGGGCCCGTCTGCACACCGGACGGCAAGCCGGTCATCGGCCAGGGCTTCAAGCTGAACTCGGCCGGGGTGCCGGTTCTCGATCCGAGCACGTACGTGCAGCGACGGCCGCTCGACACGGCCACCGTCACGACGCCGCGCTACCGCTTCCGCTACGACGGGCGCTGGGTCATGGACTCGATCCAGGTGTCGCCGGACGACCGAGGTCTGAGCACGGGCGACTACGGCCCGAACCTGATCGACCGCTGGAAGGCGCGGGCGTTCCAGCAGAGCCCCGGCGGTGACACCCCGTGCTGCGGCTACGAGGAGGAGCAGACCAACTGGGGCGGCTCCTCCCAGCTGATGGGCGAGAAGGTGGGCCCGGTTCGGATCATCCGGACCACCTGGGGCGCGGACTCGTCGACGAACAATGTCCGCACGGAGGTCTTCTATCCGTACGAGGTCCGCTACCAGGACGACCTGCGGGTGCACGTCATCCCGCCGCTGGACGGCATCTACGTCCAGCGCGACATGGCGGCCGGCCGGGTCACGAAATACCTAAATCCCTACATCCCGAACGGCGTGCCGGTCGACGGCTGCAACGACGAGGTCTTCGGCAACTTCAACGCCCACCTCGGGTCGGACGGCATCACCGAGAGGAGCGACGACCAGCTGGGCGGCGCCGTCTGCGGCCAGAACCACAACCAGGGCACCACGACCACGATCGGCAATCCCACCAACAGCTGCAGCAACTGCATCCACGGCGATTTCGACGCGCCCGACTACACGTTCTCCGGGCCGCCCGGAACGCTGCAGTGGGAGCTGAGCAGCGGGCCCTGGGGCTCGCTCGTCGAGCGCTGGAACGTGTCCCAGGTGACGCCGGTCGGCACACCCGCGGCCGCGATCGCGACCCAGCCCTACTACCGCGACGACTCCTGTTTCGACGACGGGACCGGCAACGACCCCGGGCCCAAGCTCCACCTGCGCAGCAAGGACGAGCCGACGACCTGGGGCTACGACCCGGTCACCGGCGTCGCGATGTCACCGGCGCCCGCCGGCTCGGTGGTGCACCAGCGCGTCTGCTGGTCCCCGGCGGACGGCCTCCCCAACCCCAACTTCTCGCCGCAGGGCGACATCCGCTACTTCCAGGGCGACATCGGCACGCACGGCCTGCACGTCGAATTCATTGTCGACAGCGACAATGCCCAGATGACCGTGCCGATCGATGAGATCGACACCGAGCAGCGGCAGGTCATCCTGCCGGGCGACCAGGGTAACTACGCGACAGGCGAGCTCTACGGCCACAGCTTCGACAAGCCCCTGGTGGCCCTGGAGACCCTGAGCCGCTTCAGCGCCGGCTAGCTGACCCTGCCCTTCCGGGCGTAGGCGACGAGCGCCAGGAACAGCACCAGGACCGCGGCCACGCCGAGGGCGAGGAAGGGCAGCTCGGGGCCGTGGACGAGAGCCTGCAGCCATTCGCTGGTCAGCGGCTTCGAGCTCGGCGCCACCGGGGCTGCCGCGGCCGCGTTAGGCGCCGGCACGACGCCCGCCGCCGGCTGCTGGGGCGCTCCCCCCTGGTCGACGTAGGACCAGATGAACACCGCGTGGTCGGCTGATCGGAACGTGGCTGCGAACACAGTGGAACCGGACACGGCGAGCGCGGTCACCGAAGGCACCGGCGAGTCCAGCGAGCGGAACGACTGGCCGCCGTCGCTGCTTTCCCAAAGGCCGCCGGTCGTCGCGGCGCCGCCGTCGCTCGCGACGAAGAGCTTGCTGTCGGTGGTCCTGAGCGCTGTGTAGTCGGTCTGCGGCAGTGCCCCGTTGGCAAGGCCGCTCCAGCTGGTGCCCCCGTCCGGCGAGGCGAAAAGGCCGGCGTTCGTGCCGACCAGCAGCTTGCCGCCCTGGACGGCCAGCGAGGAGACGATCGCCCCGCCCGAGGCCGGCCCGGCGAGCTTGGTCCAGGTCACGCCCGAGTCGGAGGACATGAAGAGCGGCAGGCCCTGCACCGATCGGTCGAGGTCGGCGCCGGCGAAGATCTTGCCGCCCGCCACCGCCACGGCGGCCACGTTCGCGTGCTGCAAGGCGGCCGGCTGCCAGGTGTCGCCGTCGTGCGTGATAAGAACGCCGCCGTCCGTCGCGGCCGCGGAAAGTCCAACCGAGAAGGCGAAAGCGCGGACCGTCTCCGTCCCGTGGTCAAGCGAGCGCCAGCTCCCGCCCGAGTCGTCGCTGCGCCAGATGCCGCCGCCGCGCGTACCGACGAGCACATGGGTCGGCTCGATCGGGTCGAACGCCAGCACGAGGACGCCCTGGCCGAGGCCCTGCGCCACCTTCTTCCAGTTCGCGCCGGTGTCGAGAGAGCGATAGATCTGGCCCGATGGCGTTGCGTACAGCACGTTGGACGCGTTGTTCGGGTCCACTGTGAGAGCGAAGAGCCCATCGGCGCCTGACCCGGCCGGGGCCGTGGAGAGCAGGTTCCAGGTGTCGGCGGGCGCGGCGCCCGCAGGGGCGGCGAGAAGCAGCTGCAGAGCCGCAGCCAGCGGCAAAGCTGTCGCAAGAAGACGTAGACGAGGCAGCGACACCTGGCACGGGATTATGGCACGAGGCAGCCGCCCACGAGTGGTCAGTTGCGGGACACCGCCCTAGAATCCCGGTCGACCATGGGGCGCCTCGCGTTTCGACCCGACTCCCTCGAGCCGAGCCTCGTCTATGTCATCGCCCTCCTGCCGCCCGTGGCCGCGGGGCTGGTCCTGTTCGGCCTGCCCGCCGCCTACGATGCCGCCCTCGCGGTCGCCATCGGCGGCGTGTTTCACGGAGCCCTGCGGCTGGCCAAGCACCCGCCTGTGATGAGCCCGATCGTCACAGCCCTCGTCGGCGTGGCGCTCATCGGGCCGGGCGCCGCCTGGTGGTGGGCGGCTGTGGTTGCCGGCGCGGCGTGCATCCTGGAGACAGCGCGCACATTCGCCCCTCGACCTGCCCTGCCGTTCAGCAGCGGGCTGCTCGCTTACGCCGCCGTCTACCTGGCCGGCCATGGGGCCGTCGGTTCCTACCTCGCGCCGGGCCGCTCCGGCCGGCACTTCCCCGAGCCGATCGCGCTCTGGCACCAGTTCTTCGCCCCGGACGCCTCGCCGATCGACCCGGTGACGCTGTACGTGGGCAACGTGGCCGGCCCCGTCTTCGCGACGTCGCTCCTGGCCGTCGGCATCGGGGTCGCCTGGCTGTGGTACGCGGACCGGCTCGACGTGCTGCCCATCGTCGGGTTCGCCGCCGGGGCGCTGGTGGTCACGATCGGCCAGCGCTGGAGTCCAGCCTTTCAGCTCCTAAGCGGCCCCCTGCTGTTCGCTCTGACCTACGGGTTCGCCGACCGCAAATTGCTCGCAGGCGCGCCGATCCTCGGCGTGGTGTTCGGGTTCGCGGCCGCCTTCGTCGGCATCGGGCTGCGCACGCGCGGCTACGGGGTCGAGGTGGCGTTCATCTCGCTCGCGGGCGTCCAGGTCGCGGTCGCCGGCTTTGTCGCGCTGGCGCGGACCTTTCGTTCCGGAGCGCCCCGGCGGCTGATGGCCTTCGCGTGGGCCAGTCAACCGTACCGCTAGCTCAGCTGAAGTAGACCTGCTCCCGGCGCACGACGAACTGGTCGCGCCGCGGGCCCACGCCGATCAGGTCGATGGGCGCGCCGCACTGCTCCTCCACCGCCTCGACATACGCGCGGCAGGCGGCGGGGAGGTCCTCCCAGCGGCGAGCCGACCCAATCTCCTCCAGCCAGCCGGGCATGTCGACGTAGATCGGCTCGCAGTGCTTCAGATGCGAGATGTTGGCCATCGGGTGCCGCTGCACCGTGCCGCGGAACGAGTAGCCGGTGCAGATCCGCAGCTGCTCGACGCCATCCAGCACGTCCAGCTTCATCAGCGCCAGCGAGGTGGCGCCGTTGACGCGCGCCGAATAGCGGGCGACGCAGGCGTCGAACCAGCCCACGCGCCGCGGCCGGCCCGTCACAGTGCCGAACTCGTGGCCCTGCTCGCGGATCGCGTCGCCGACGTGGTCGAGCAGCTCGGTCGGGAACGGCCCGTAGCCGACGCGAGTGGTGTAGGCCTTCAGCACCCCGACAGTGGCGTCGACCTTTGTCGGCGGCACGCCCGAGCCGGCGCAGGCGCCGCCCGCGGTGGTGTTGGAGCTGGTCACGTAGGGGTAGGTGCCGAAGTCCAGGTCGAGCATCGTCGCCTGCGCTCCCTCGAGCAGGACGTTGTCACCCCGGTCGAGCGCGTCTGAGATGAGTGGGAAGGTGTCCTTGATGAAGGGGTCGAGGCTCTGCGCGTAGCCGAGGTACTCCTCGATCAGGGCCTCGGTCTGGATCGGTTCCTCGTGGTAGAGCTCCGAGAGGATCGGGTTCTTGATCTGACCCACCACGAACTGCGCCTTCTTGCGCATGAAGACCTCCTTCTGGAGGTCTCCGATGCGAAAGCCGATGCGTCTGACCTTGTCGGAGTAGGCGGGGCCGATGCCGCGCCAGGTCGTTCCCAGCCGATCGTCACCGCGGGACTGCTCTTCGAGCTGGTCGAAGACAGGGTGATAGCTCATCACCATGTGCGCGCGATCGCTGACGACCAGGTTGCGCGGATCGATCCCGCGCTCGCGTAGCTGCTCGATCTCCTTGATCAGGACGCGCGGATCGACGACCACGCCGTTGCCGATGACGCAGGTGCACTTGGAGTGCAGGATCCCCGACGGGATCAGCTGGAACTTGAACTCGCCGTCCTCCGTCACGACGGTGTGGCCGGCGTTGTTGCCGCCCTGCGAGCGGATGACCATGTCCGCGCGGGCCGCGAGCAGGTCGATGACCTTGCCCTTGCCCTCGTCGCCCCACTGGCCTCCGACGATGACTATGACCATCGCTACTGCACCGGTTCGGGACGCCTCGCCTCGAGGTTGTAGAAGCGGGTCTGTTCCTTCACGAACTTGAGCTCGGCCTTGCCCGTGGGGCCGTTGCGGTTCTTGGCCAGGATCACCTCGGCGATGCCCGGGCGCACGTCGTCCTTGTAGTAGTCGTCGCGGTACAGAAAGATCACCTGGTCCGAGTCCTGCTCGATCGAGCCCGACTCCCTCAGGTCCGAGAGCATCGGGCGCTTGTCCTGCCGCTGCTCGACCGCACGGGAGAGCTGCGAGATGGCGATCACGGGGACACCGAGCTCGCGGGCCACCATCTTCAGCGCCCGCGAGATGGCCGAGACCTCCTGCACTCGATTAGCCTCGTCCCCGCGCGAGCGGCCCTGCATGAGCTGCAGGTAATCGATGAGGATCATGCCGACCTTCTCGCGCAGGTGGATCTGGCGCGACTTGAGCAGCACCGTGAGCTCGTCCAGCGTCGGCGCGTCGTCGATGAAGATCGGGGCTTCGCTCAGCGGACCCAGCGACTGGGCGAGGCGGTCGTACTCCGCGTCGCTGAGCTGCCCGCGATGCATGCGCTGCGCGTCGATGCGCGCGTGCTCGCAGAGCAAGCGCTCGACGAGCTGGTCCTTCGACATCTCGAGGCTGAACATCGCGATCGGCACCTTGAGCTCGGTGGCGACCTGGAGGGCCACGTTCAGGACAAAGGAAGTTTTTCCGATTCCAGGCCTGCCCGCGATGATCACCAGCTCGCCCGACTTGAAGCCGCTGGTCAGCCGGTCCAGGTCGGTGAAGCCGGTCGGGATGCCGACCACGCCCTTGCCGCTCGCCATCTGCGCGTCGATGCGGTCCATCGCCGGCCGCAGCAGGTCGTACAGGCGCTGGAAGTCCTGCTTGATCCGGTCCTCGGCGATGCCGTAGATCGCGGATTGGGCCTGGCTGATCGCGTCTTCCGCCTCCACGCTCGGGTCGTAGCCGAGCTGCGCGACCGTGCCGCCGGCCTTGATCAGGCTGCGCTTGTACGACCGCTCCTTGACGATCCGGCCGTAGTACTCGATGTTCGCCGCGGTCGGAACGGCTTCCTGGAGCAGAAGCAAACCGGCGCGACCGCCCACACGTTCGAGCACTCCCATCTTTTCGAGCGCATCGGTGACGGTGACGTTGTCGATCGGCTCGCCGTCCTGGAAGAGCCGCTGGCAGGCCCGGTAGACCTGGGCGTGGTTCTCACGGTAGAAGTCCTCCGGGTACAGGAAGTCCAGCACCCTGGTGATCGCGTCCGATTCCTGGAGGATCGCGCCCAGGACGGACTGCTCGGCGTCGAGATCGTGCGGCGGCAGCCTGCCCTCGGCCCTGCTCTCACGTGGAGGCGCGGTGGCCATCTAGGCCACGAGCCGGGCCGCCGGCATTACCGGTCCTGGGTGATGATCAGGTTGATCGGGACCTGCACGTCTCGGTGCAGACGCAGCGTCACCTGGTGCTCGCCGAGCGACTTGATCGGCTCTTTGAGGTCGATCTTGTGGCGATCGATCTCGACGCGGTGCTGCTGCTGCAGGCCGGTCGCGATGTCCGCGTTGGTGATCGATCCGAATACCTTGTCGCCCTCGCCGACCCGCAGCCGGAGGACCACCGTCTTGTTGCCGACCTCGTCGGCCAGCGCCTGAGCCTCCTCGCGGTCCTTGGCCTCCCGGCGCGTGGCCGCGTCGCGCAGCCGCTTGGCCTCGGCCTCGATGCCCTTGTGGGCGATCACCGCGAGCTTTCGCGGCAGCAGGAAGTTGCGGCCGTAGCCGTCCGCGACCTCCTTCACGTCGCCCGCCCTGCCGAGGGCGTCGACGTCCTGAACCAACATCACTTTCACGACGCGATCTCCTTCCGTTCTCTCCAGCGCTCGACCGTGAGCTGCGCGCGAGAGCGCGCCAGGCCCAAGATCCCTTGTACGTCCTCATCCCAGATGCTCGTGCCGGCCGCCATGGCCGCTTCGTGCTCGCGCACGATCTGCTCCGGGCACGCCTCCACGAACACTTTCACAGCCAGCACACCCAGGGCCAGCATGTCGAACTCGCCCACGATCGGGATCCAGTTCGGCAGGTCGATCGGCGAGACGATCAGGCCGAGCGACGCCAGCAGCGCACCCTTGGGAGCCTTCGGCACCCGGTCATCCCTCAAGAGGCAGTAGGCCAGCTTCCCGTAGCGAGGCACTTCGAAAACCAGGCTGCGGGCGCGACTGAACCACTGGCTCATGAGGCGGTCACAAGCCTACCCGTTTTGGGGTGGCCCCGGCCGGCCTTTACAAGCCGGCCAGGGCCCTTGACAACCGGTGTTAGGCGCGGGCTCCGGCGGCCCTCGCGGGCATCATCGTCCGCGTCGGCTCGGCCAGCTGCCAGCCCCAGTAGACCCCGAGGATCATGAACATCAGGTAGGGCAGGTCGGTGAGGAGTGGTGCGGTGCTGACCCCGGCCAGGAGCATGACGGTGAGCACCAGCGCCAGGGCGCCGGAGATCATCAGTCCCCAGCCGGTCCAGGACGGCCAGACGCCGGCCCGGGCGGTGGCCCAGCCCCACATCGGCGTCCCGACGACGTAGAGAAGGGTGGCGAACAAGAACAGCTCGCCTACCGCGGCCGGCGGCGAGGCGCCGGCATAGAAGTCCCACGCCTTGCGGTCGCCGGCGGACATCAGTGGCACGGCCACCGTCTGGATGGCGCCGAACCCGACGCCGAAGATCATGCCGGACATCGCCGTGAGACCGAAGCCCCAGGTGCCGAGGGCGCCCATGCGTCCGGACTGCCGCGCGAACATCCCGAAGATTCCGACCATCGCGAGGATGCCGCCAAGCAGGCCGAGCAGGTTCACCAGGCCCCAGAGGGAGTCACCGGCGTGACTCGGACGGAAACCCCCGAAGACCGTGTCGCCATAGACGAGCGACACCAGCCAGGCGAGGGAGCCGAGGACCAGGGCGGTCCCCGCTAAACGGTACATGCGGCTCATCTGCCGCACCTCCGGGCGCCCCGCTTAGATTTGACGCGAAGCTGCTGTTTCGGGACGCTTGGGGCGGATATTGCGCGCGAATTGACGCGCTGTCAACAACTGGTTGAACCGCGGCGCGTCATCCGATCTGCGGCCGGCGCCGCACGGCGCGCTCCGGGCGGCGCGCGACCAGCGCGGCGAGCGCTGCGTCAAGGTCCGGCCGATCGCCGGCCGAGCGGTTGCGCTGGAGGTACAGCAGGCGGCCGCCGGGGGCCATCGACAGCAGCCCGCCCTGCTGCCAGGCGTCGCCCTCCACGGACGTTTGCCGGTGGCCCTTGGCCGTCGCCCGCACAAATGCCACCGCGCTCGCCGGCCCCAAGGTTGCCCCGACCGAGCGCAGGAAGCCCAGCGCCGCATACGCCTTCAGGCCAGGGTCGGTGAACACCTCGCAGTCGGGGGCTGCCGTGGCCTGGAAGTGCCGCGCCTGCGCGACGCTGCCGTTGCCGACGAAGACGAGCTGCGCGCCCGCCTTGACGATCTCCTCACGCCTGCCACGCAACTGCGCGGCGCTTTCCTTGCAGTGCGCTCAACCGTAGTGGCGCAGGAAAGCGACGACCACAGGGCCGCCATCCGCCAGCGAGCGAAGCTCGCGCGGCTCCCCGTCGAGGTCGAGGACGGTCACGTCTTGGGGGATGCTCTCCACGCCTCTATTAGGCACGAAGAGGCACTAAACTCGCGGCGCCATGGCAGCGGACGTCGCCGGAGCCGGGGTGGGTGCGCCTGCCCGCTTCGGCTGGGCACGCCACCTCGGATTGAGCGCCGGCTGGTTCGGCTTCAACTTCCACTGGCTCCCCATCCCCCTGGTGCTGGTGCCGAACCAGGTCCTCGCGCTGGTCCCGCACTCCCAGCTCGGCAGCGGGATCGCGGCGATCACCGCCACGGGCGCCATCTTCGCGGTCACCGTGCCTCCGCTCGTCGGCCATTGGTCCGACCGGCTGACCACGCGCTGGGGTCGCCGGCGACCGATCCTGGTGGCCGGCACCTTGGGGGACCTCGTCGGTCTCGCGCTCCTGGGCACGGCGCACTCTTACGCCCAGCTGCTGGTCGGCTACGTGCTGATCCAGTTCTTCTACAACGCGGCAGGCGCCGCCTACGCGGGCATGATTCCCGACGTCGTTCCGGAGGCCGAGTTCGGCTCGGCGAGCGGCTGGCTCGGAGCGATGAACCAGTTCGGCGGCGTCGTCGGCGTCGGGGTGGCGTCGGTGCTGGCGGGATTCGGCCACGCCAACTCGACGTACGGGGTGATCGGCGTCGTGGTGCTCGTCACCCTGGTCCCGGTCCTGATCACGGCCCGTGGCGAGGGCTTGACACCGCTGCCGGAGCGCGCTCGAATGCCCTTCGGCCAGGCTGCCAAGGAGTTCGTGCGGCCGCTGGCACAGGGCAACTTCGCCTGGGTCATCTTCACCCGCTTCATGGTCACGGCCGGGATCTGGGTCGTCGCCAACTTCCTGCTTCCGTTCTTCCACGACGTGGCGCGGGTGCCAAACGCCGCCCAATTCACGGCGACGTTCCTGCTGATCGTGTACCTGACCGCCACGCCGACCGGCTTCGTCGGCGGCCTGGTCAGCGACCGGCTCGGCCGCAAGCCGTTCGTCTACGCCAGCGGCGCGTTCCAGGCATTCGTAGCCCTGATCTTCATCGTCTTCTACCCGACGGCGGTGCCGATCCTGATCGCGCTGGGCGCGATCTACGGCCTCGGCTTCGGGCTGTACTACGCGGTCGACTGGGCGCTGGCCTGCGACACGCTGCCCGACCCTGGCCACGCGGCGAAGGACATGGGTCTTTTTCACGTCGCGTTCACGCTGCCGCAGGTGCTGGTCCCGTCCATCGCGGGGCCGGTGCTGGACTACTTCAACCACAGCAGCCCCAACTCCGGCTATCGGGTGATCTTCAGCGCGGCCGTCGTCTTCATGCTGCTGGGGTCGTACTTCGTCAGCCGGATCAGGGGCGTGCGCTAGGGCTGGACTGCGCCTAGAAAGAGCGCACGGAGGGAACGGAAGTCCCCTCCGTGTTGCTTGCCGATACCGTGCCGGGTGACGCGCTCTCTCTGGTTTCCGGCGCCCTACTGGGCCGTTGCCTCTTGTGGAGGCCAACCTGTCGCGGTCTGCGGCTGGATCGGCGTTCCGACCTGTTCCTTAGTCTTGCCTGCCGACACGACTAAATCAAGCGCTATTTCGTAGCCTGCTCGCGGGCACAACGCGCGGCCAATCGAACAGCGCGCGCATGCGCTCGGAATGATGCGCACGCTCCGGAACGCCGCGCCGGCGCTCCAAGCCCGCCGCCGCGCACAGCGTCTCCTCGCACCGCACGACGTCCGCGGCATGCATCGCCCAGCGCGGATGACGCACTCGTGAAGCCCACAGCCGGCCGAGCCAGCTGGAGTACATCAGGTAGCGCTCGGTGAGGAAGACGTCGAGGTCGTCCTCGGGGCGGTCGCCGGCGAGCTCGAGGGCCAGGCCGAAGCCCGCCGGTCCCGAGCGGGCGCGGCTCGCGTAAACCCGCAGCGCGCCGGCGGCCAGCTGACTCGTCTCCGCCCTGCGGTACGGCAGGCCGTACAGAATCCGTCCGCCCCACACCGCCGGCCGGCCGGGTGCCTCCAGCGAGAAGAACCAGATGCCCGGACCAAGCGGTCCGCGGACGTAGGTGCGCAGGTTCACCTCTGAGAAGGGGCCCAGCGCCGGCGCGTGGCGGAGGGCGCGGATGGTCAGGCGAAACGGGACGGCGCTGATCCAGGCGGCCCCGTCGTACGTGTCGGCGGTCAGACCGGGCGGCAGGCGCCGTTCCAGCTCGGGAGCCGGCATCCGCCAGTGCACCATCGCCAGGTCGTCCCAGTCCTGCTGCATGCAGTCGTGGCTCATCGGGAGCTCTCGCGAACCGCGTCCGCCAGAGGCGCGACGTGCGCCAGGGCCTGAAGCAAGCGCTCACCCGGCTCGCGGTCTCCGTTCAGGTGAGTCATCGTCTCCATGCCCATGTAGAGCGCGAGCGCCGCGAAGGCGGCGTCCTCAGCCGGCACGAGGGATTCGAACGGCGTGCCGGCGACGAGCCGCGCGATGGTCTCGGTCGCGAACTCAGCCCAGGGCCGGAGGAGCTCGATGACCTGCCTGCCGAGGCCGGGCAGCGAGGAGGCTCCGCCCACGATCTCCTGCATGGCGGCAACGTGCCCGATCGCGACATCTTCTCGATACAGGTCGCCCAGGGCGGCGGCCAGCTCGGCCACCGAGCTCACCGGCTCGAGGACCTCGTGGTATCGAGCCAGGCGGTCGCTGCTCGCCCGCTCGACGGCGGCGACCAGGAGCGCCTGCATGTCCGCGAAGTGGTAGTAGATGAGCGCCTGGCCGAATCCGCCGCGGCGGGCCACGGCGCGCGCACTGGTCCCGGCGAAGCCCTCCTCGCGCAAGGTGGCCAGGCACGCTCGCACGATCGTCTCCCGGGTGGCGGTAGATCTCTTCGACATCTTTTCTGAACGCTCGTTTAAAACGCTCGTTCAAATTATGCCACGTAGCGTAGGTCCGCGGCATGCTCCTTGTCGCGACGATCGCCTACGCCGTACTCGCAACCGCGGCCACCGTGCTGGCCCTGGTGCCCAACCTGCCGCGAGCGCGCAGCTGGCTGGCGTTACCCCTGGCAGTCGCGCTGCTGGTGGGCGGCGTCGGCCTGATGCGGCTCTTGGGTCAGCCGGCGGCGATCCCGCTGGCGCTGACCGCGGCCGGCGCCACCCTGGCGATCAAGCTCTGGCAGCCGCGCTGGGGCTGGCTCTCAGCCCTGCTCTACGCGGCCGTGCTCCTCGGCACGCTCTCTTACCTCGCGTACGCCGCCGCTCTCACGTTCTCGACCGACCTGGGAGTCGGCGGCACGGTGGCATCGCTGGTGGTGCTGGTCCTCGAGGTGGCCGCGCTCGCCCTGGCGGCGAGCTATCTCTTCGAGATCCTGGACGTGCTCGGCACCAGGCCTCACCCCACCCCGCCTCCCGACCCCGAGCATCTGCCGGCCGTGGCCTTGCAGGTGCCGGCCTACAACGAGCCGGTCGAGATCGTCAGCGAGACGCTGCGGGCGCTGGCTCGCCTCGACTACCCGCGCCTTCTGGTGCAGGTGGTCGACAACAACACACCGGATGAGGAGGTCTGGCGGCCGCTGGAGGACCTCTGCCGTGAGCTCGGCGACCGCTTCCAGTTCATCCACCTCGAGAACTGGCCGGGCTTCAAGGCCGGGGCGCTGAACGAGGCGGTGAAGCGCCTGCCGGCGGACATCGAGATCATCGGGATCGTCGACGCCGACTACCTCGTCGAGCCTGGCTGGCTCCGTGAGACCGTCGGCCACTTCGCCGATCAGCAGGTGGCCTTTGTGCAGTCACCGCAGGACTACCGCGACTGGAAAGACGATGGATACCTGCGGGGTCTCTATTACAGCTACCGCTACTTCTTCGAGGTCTCGATGCCGGCGCGCTACCACCGGAACGCGATCATCTTCGCGGGCACGATGGGCCTGATCCGGCGCTCGGCCCTGGACGAGATCGGCGGCTGGGACCCGGAGGTCATCACCGAGGACGCCGAGGCGAGCTTGCGGATGCTGCAGCGTCGCTATCGCGGCGTCTACGTCAAGCAGGCGTTCGGTCGCGGGCTGATGCCGCTCGACTTCGGCGGTCTCAAAAAGCAGCGCTACCGGTGGGCGCTGGGCGGGATCCAGATCCTGCGGCGCCATTGGCGGTGGATGCTGCGCGGCTCAGGCGGCCTGACGGCGGGTCAGCGGATCCACTACCTGCTGGGCAGCATCCAGTGGTTCGGCGAGGTGCTGATGGCCGGCTTCACGCTGCTGCTGCTGGCGACGGCGGTCGCGACGGCGATGCACCACCAGCTGCCGGTGCGCCGGCTGACGGGCGCGGCGCTGGCCGTCCCCTTGGCATTCCTCCTCGCCGGGGTGCTGCGCGCCCTGTGGGCCATTCGAGCCACCACCCACTGCGGCTGGAAGGACTCGCTGAACGCCCTGCGCGTCTGGTTCGCGCTGAGCTGGGTGGTGACCCTGGCCTGCCTGGGCGGCCTGGTGACGAAGCGGCCCGCGTTCCTGCGGACCCCGAAAGCCCAGGAGGGCAAGGGCTCACTGCTGCGGGCGATCTGGACCTCCCGCGCGGAGACGATGCTGACCGTTGCGGCGGTGCTGGGCGCGGCGGTCATGGTGGTCCGCGTGCCCAGCTGGGCGGTCGCCGCCCTGGGCGTGCTGCTGCTGTTCCAGGCCTTTCTGTACTCGAACGCGGTCTGGGCGAGCATGGCGGCCTCGGGCATCACGCTGACCCCGACGCGGCGCGCTTACCTGCGGTCGTCGCAGAGCACTGGGGAGTGGCCGTCGCGAGCGCGAGGTCTGCTGGCGGTCCCGCTGGTGGCGGGGGCCATCGGCCTCGTGGTGCTGGTGCTGACCGCGCTGACTGCGCCGTCGAACCTGCCCAGCACCGACAACCCGGCGATCGCGCCGTCCCCGGCCGGCTCGCCCACGCCTTCGGCGTCGCCCAGCCCATTGGCATCGCCCAGCTCCGCGGGGCCCAGCCCCGTGACCCAGCCGTCGCCGACCCAGGCGGCGCCATCGCCGCCGGGCGGGTCGCCGTCGCCCTGATACCGCATTCGCCGGCGAACGTGGGGTTCAAACGCCCCCAATACCCCCGTTCGCCGGCGAACGCGGCCTTCGAGTGCCTTAACAGCCTGGGTTGACCGCGGTACGGCGGCCCCAATACGCTCCCGGCCACCCCCCGGGTGGGTGGCTTCGGTGGAGGGTTATATAGCCGTGGTGGTGGCGGCTAGACCTGCTCGGGCAGGAGCTTGCCCTCGCGGAGCTTGGTCATCTCGTGGAAGGCGTCGACCATGCGCATCGTGCCGGTGGCGTGCCGCAGGACCATCGAGTGCGTGTACGCGTAGAACTCCTCGTACCGCACCCCCTTCAGCAGGTCGCCCGTCGTGATGCCGGTGGCGGCGAAGAAGATGTCGTTGCCGGAGCAGAGGTCGTCGATCGTCAGCACCTTCCCCGGCTTGTGGCCCTCCTCCTTCGCGAGGTCCCGCTCCTCGTCGCTCCGGAAGAACAGCTTCCCCTGCATGTCGCCCTGGAGGCACTTGACAGCGCAGGCGGCGAGCACGCCCTCCGTGGCGCCCCCACTCCCCATCAGCACGTGCTTGCCGCTGACCTGCTCCATGACGGCGCTGATCGCCCCCGCGACGTCGCCACCGGCGATCAGCGAGATCCGGCAGCCGACCTCCCGGACCTGCTGGATTAGGTCGCGGTTCCGCTCGCGGTCGAGGATGATCACCGTCAGGTCCCGCGGGTGCAAACCCTCCGCCTTGGCGATCCTGCGCACGTTCCACTCGACCGGCATGTCGATGTCGATCACGCCGCGCGCCTTGCGGCCGACCACCAGCTTCTCCATGTAGTGAACGTGCGTCGTGAACATCGACCCGCGCTCGGCCAGCGCGACCACGGCCATGGCGCCCGGCAGCCCGTTGGCGGTGAACTCGGTGCCGTCGATGGGGTCGACCGCCACGTCCACCTCGGGCTCGAGGCCGTTGCCGATCTCCTCCCCGAAATAGAGCATCGGGGCCTCGTCCTTCTCCCCCTCGCCGATCACGATGGTGCCCCGCATGTCGACCGCGGCGAGCCGCGAGCGCATCGCGTCGACGGCGCGCTGGTCGGCCGCCTCCTTGTCGCCGCGGCCCTGCAGCGGCGCCACCGCCAGGGCGGCGCCCTCGGTCACGCGGAGAAGCTCGAGAGCGAGGTTGCGAGTCATGACGTGTGGTGCGACTGCGCGGCCGTTCGGCTGGGTCTTCATAGGCGTTAACGAGGGTACGGCGCGCTCATCACCCGCGCAACAAGTCCGCCGCATGAGCCCGCGCGTACTCCAGCACCGCGTCCCGGTCCGGCTCGAGCTCCCCCTCCAGCACCAGGTCCTCGATGAGCGCCTTGATCCGGCCGACCTCAGGACCGGGCTTCAGGCCCAGCGCCGCCATGAGGTCGCGGCCGGAGACCGCCGGCTTGACCCGGCTCGGCCGCTCCGCCAGCACGCCGCGCAGGCGGTCGGCGAGCTCGTCGAGCTTCTCGGGGTGCGGATAAGCCGACGCGGCGATGTCCGCGCGGGCGAGGTCGAGCAGCGGCCACAGCAGAGGGCCGGCCGCCCGGGCGAGGCGGCGGACCGCCCCGTCCGTCCACTCCGAGTCGTAGAAAACCGGCCGCAGGTGCAGGCGGACAAGCTTGCTGACGCGCGCAGCCTCCGCGTTCGAGAAACGCAGCCTCTTCAGGGCCACCGACGCCATCTCCGCGCCCACGCTGTCGTGCCCGTGGAAGGCACCGTCCGGTGTCGCCGTCACCGGCTTGCCGACGTCGTGCAGCAGCGCGGCGAGCCGGACCGTGAGATCCGGCTTCGCCTTCTCGACCGCCTCCAGCGTGTGGCCGTAGACGTCCCACCGGTGCCAGCCCCGCTGCTCGACGCCGCGGCAGGCGTGCACTTCGGGCAGCACGATCTCGAGCAGGCCGCCCGCCTCCATCAGCTCGAGCGCCAGCCGCGGACGCTCTGAGAGGAGCATCTTCCGCAGCTCGTCCGCGGTGCGCTCCACCGACAGCACCGGCGGCGCCAGCCGGCCGCGCATCTCGCGCATCGCCGGCAGCAGCGCGGGATCGAGCTCGAACCCGAGCTGAGCGGCGAAGCGGACGGCCCGGAGCATGCGCAAGGGGTCGTCTTTGAACGTCTCGGCCGGCGGACGGGGAGTCCGCAGGACCCCCCGCTCGAGGTCGCTCAGCCCCTCGCCCAAGGGATCGATCACGTTGGCGTCGAGGTCCATCAGGAGTGTGTTGACCGTGAAATCGCGGCGGCGGAGGTCGTCGGCCAGGGTCGCGGGGCCGACGTCTGGCTTGCGCGAGTCCTCCCGGTAGCTCTCCGCGCGCGCCGAAGCGAACTCCACCAGGTGGCCGCGCCAGCGCACCTGGGCGGTGCCGAACCGCTCGAACAGCACCGGCTCGGGCGAGCCGGTCTGCCGCGCGAACGTCTCGGCGACACGGCCGCCCAGGCCGTCCTCGACGACGACGTCGAAGTCGGGGTTGGGGCGCCCCAGCAGGCGGTCTCGCACTGAGCCCCCGACCAGCCACGCTCGGGCTTCCACAGCCGCCGCGGCTTGACGAAGGGCCGCCAGGAACTCCGCGAGGACCGGGTCGGGGGTCAGTGCTTCGCGCGCGCCCACTCGACCGCACCGGTCAGACCCGCGCGGTCGCCCAAACGGGCCCGCCGCAGCTTCGGCCGCCGAGCCGGCTTGATGAACGGCGACGAAGCGAGCGTCTCGCGCAGCACGCCCTGGACCAAGCTCCACGACTGCACGATGCCGCCGCCGATAACGATCACGTCCGGGTCGAGCAAGTTCGTCACGTTGATCAGCCCCAGGCCCATGTAGACGGCGGCCTTCGTCACGATCATGCGGGCGCGGGCCTCGCCCCGGGCCGCGTCGGCGAACACCTCCAGGGCCGGCTTGCCTGCCTGGCTTGCGATTCCATGCCCGGCTGCGAGCTGCTCCAGGCACCCCCGCTGCCCGCAGGTGCAGACCGGGCCGTCCGGGTCGATGATCGTGTGCCCGAGCTCCCCGGCGGTGCCGTGCGAGCCGCTGTACAGCTTGCCTTCGACGATCACGCCGGCGCCGACGCCCGTGCTCCAGGTGATGTAGACCATGTTGC
This sequence comes from Candidatus Dormiibacterota bacterium, assembly GCA_036378435.1. Lineage (GTDB taxonomy): Bacteria > Chloroflexota > Dormibacteria > Dormibacterales > Dormibacteraceae > DASUWK01. The sequence goes on from DASUWK010000056.1 coordinate 30,883, forward strand.
GGCTGCCCTGCCCAGCGCCCTGGTGGAACTCGCCCAGGCCGGCGAGGTTGGCGTCGTTCTCGAGATGGACGCGCGCTCCGGTCGCCTTCGACAGCATCGACTCGAGCGGCACGTTGCGCCAGCCTTTCAAGTTGGGCGGGTTCACCAGCACGCCGCGCTCCTGGTCGATCGGCCCCGGCGACCCGATCGCGATCGAAGTGACGCGGTTGGCGCCGCGGAGCTGGTCCAGGGTGTGCGCGGCCCACGCCACCAGCTCCTCTGGGCCTCGGAGGTCGGCCGTGTGGACCTTGCGGGTGGCAGTGATGCGTCCGTCGGACCGCGCGATGGCCACGCGAGCCTGTGTGCCTCCCAAGTCGATTCCTGCTATCACGGTGCCCGCAATACCCTAGCGTCGCCCACGCGGCGCGTGATCTTCTCGGCGTCGAGGTGCTCGAGCAGGGCCAGCATCGGCCGGCGCGAGGCGCCCAGCGCGTCCCGCAGCCGAGCCACCGTGACCTGGCCTTCCGCGGCCGTGATCTCACGCACGGTCTCCAGCGCCCGGTCGTACGCGTCGCGGGTGAAGGCGACGTCCGGGGAGAGCACCACGAGTTTTCCTTCTCGCTGCAGCGCGCGGACGAGCTCGCCGGTTGCGCCGGCGTTGCGAGCCGCCTCGGCCAGCGAGGGGGGCGCAAACGGAGTGCCGGCGAGCAGGTCCAGCAAGCGGGTCGCCGGACCGGCGGCGGCGCCGAGATCCACCGCGTGACCGGGGAGGGCGACGATTCCGTCGCGCTCGGTGAGGACGCCTTCGGCCGCCAGCTCGGGCACCACCGCCGCGAAGACGGCGGATTCCAGCCCGAGGCGGCTCTTCAGCTCCTCCCGCGGCATGCCGGCGCGCAGTGGCTGGTCCCGGTGGTAGGCGGCGAGCGCAGCCTCGGCGCGGCCGCGCATGCCGTCCCAGGCCTCGGGCGCGAAGAGCCACCGCCCGGCGTGGCGCGCCTCGATGCGCTCGAGCTCGGCGGCGCTTGCCGGCCCCGCACGCAGCAGGCCGCCGGCCGTGATCCCGCGTGGATGCTTCGCCAGCTCCTCCTGCAGCACGGCCCCGCCCAGGCGGCGAGCCAGCGACAGCGGCACGGTCCCGTCTGTCCGCGCATGCCGGCGGGCCGTGACATCGGCGAACCGCCCGCCGGCCAGGGTGAGCGAAGGACTCGGCAGACGGAGGATGAACCGGTCCTGCGGCGCCGCCGCCAGCGGCCTTTCGAGGTAGAGCTGCACCCAGCCGCTCGAGCCTGGCTCCAGCGAATCGCCGCCCAGCATGATGACGCGTGCCGGCACTTCCGCAGTGCCTGCGTGCAGCGTCATACGTTCGCCATGACGCAGCGGCCGCGGACTTGACGCAAGCACCGAGACACCCGCGTCGAGCCGCCGGGTCGCCGCCAGGGCGCCAGGCATGGCGAGCACGTGCCCGCGCCGCAGCTCGTCCTTGCCCACTCCGGTCAGGTTCACGGCCGCGCGGCTGCCTGGCTCGGCCCGCTCGACGTCCCGGTTGTGCTGCTGAAGACCTCGGACCCGGACTCGCCTGCCCGACGGCATCACCTCCAGCTCGTCGCCCGCCGCGATCGTCCCGTCGACCAGCGTCCCGGTCACCACGGTCCCGAAGCCGCCGATGGTGAAGACGCGGTCGATGGGCAGCCGCGGCCGGCCCAGGTCGGCTCGCTGCGGGGTCTCCCCCAGCAGCCGGTCGAGCTCGGCCCGCAGCTCTTCCAGGCCGGCGCCGGTGACCGCCGAGACCGCAACCTGCGTCGCCTCCGCCAGCGTCGTGCCGGCCAGGGCGGCGGCAGTGTCCGCCCGTACGACCTCCAGCAGGTCAGGGTCGGCCACGTCCGCCTTGGTGATCGCGACCAGGCCGCGCCTCATCTCCAGGAGATGCGCGATCTCCAGGTGCTCGAGCGTCTGCGGCATGACACCCTCGTCTGCCGCGACCACCAGCAGGAGCGCGTCGAGGCCGTGGACGCCGGCCAGCATGTTGCCGATGAAGCGCGCGTGTCCGGGCACATCGACGATCCCGACCAGGCGGCCGCTGGGCAGGGTCAGGTAGGCGAAGCCAAGGTCGATCGTCATGCCTCGCCGCTTTTCCTCCTCGAGGCGGTCGGGATCGATTCCGGTCAATGCGCGAATGAGCGTCGACTTGCCGTGGTCGATGTGCCCGGCGGTACCTACGACGAAGCTCATCGAGCGGCTGCGGCGGCCTCCACGGCGTCGATCAGAGTCTCGTCCTCCCCCTTGAGCACCGTCCGTGGGTCGAGGCAGCAGCGATCGCCTTCGATGCGGGCCAGCACCGCCGGCGAGCCGCGGCGCAGGGCGTCGAGCAGCTTGGTGGCGGGGCCGTCGAGCGCCAGCAGCACCGTGGGCAGCGGAAGCTCCGGGAGCGATCCCCCACCGGCCACCGAGGCGCCTTCCACGAGCTGCGACTGCACGCCTCGCTCTTCCAGCTTCACCTGCCAGAACGCCGCCCGGCGCCGCAGGGCGTCCTTGCCGGCGCGCAGCATCCGCTCGACAGGCAGCTCCTCCTCCCGGCCCAGGAGGCGCAGGCAGAGCGTCGCTTCAAGCGCGGCGAGCGTCATCTTGTCCGGCCGTACGGCGCGGGCTAGCGGATGCTTCGCGAGCCGGCGCAGCGGCTCCGACCGGCCGAGCACGATCCCGGCCTGCGGCCCGCCGAGCAGCTTGTCGCCCGAGAAGCAGACCGCGTCGGCGTGCCGGACCGAGTCGGCGACCAGCGGCTCGTCGCCGATGGGAGCCAGCGCGCCGCTGCCCAGGTCGTCGATGAGCAGCAGCCCCCGATGCCGAGCCAGGTCCGAGAGCTCCGCCAGCGCGACTGACTCGGTGAAGCCGCTGACCCGGTAGTTCGACGTGTGAACGCGCAGCAGGGCCGCCGTCCGCTCGGTGATCGCCTCCTCGTAGTCCGCGACCCTGGTGCGGTTGGTGGTGCCGACCTCCACCATCCGAGCGCCGCTCAGGCGCATCACGTCCGGCATCCGGAACGCGCCGCCGATCTCCACCTGCTGGCCGCGCGAGACGATCACCTCGCGGCCCTTGGCCAGGGCGGTCAGCGTCAGCAGCACCGCCGCCGCGTTGTTGTTGACGACGAGGGCGGCCTCGGCGCCGGTGAGCCGCGCGAGGAGCCCGCCGACGGCGGCCCTGCGCTCGCCGCGCTTGCCAGTTCGCAGGTCGAGCTCGAGGTTGGAGTAGGAGCCGGCGATCGCGGCCGCCGCCTTCACCGCCTCCGCGGCCAGCGGGGCGCGGCCCAAGTTGGTGTGCAGGATGACGCCGGTGGCGTTGATGACCTGCTTGAGGGCGGGCTGTGTCCAGGCCTGCAGCCGAGCGGAGACCGCCTCCACGCGTTCGGCCTCGGCCGACGCGCCCTCTCGGCGTTCGTCGTCGAGCTGCTCGCGCAGCGCTTCCGTCACCAGCGGGCGCGAGTAGCGCGCAGTCAGAGCTTGGTAATCGGGGAGGTTGAGCAGCCTGCCTACGGCAGGCAGGGGGACAGGCCGGGGTACGGCGCGCACCCGCCCATGATGAGCGTCGACGCCGGGTGGAAGAAGGGCGACATAACCCACCCGAGCAGGTTCAGCCCGAGGAAGTAGGAGAGGAAGAGCGCGACGAAGAGCACGCCCCAGATCTCGCGCCTGCGCATGCTCCAGTTGAAGAAGAACTTCGGGTTGGCCCGCATGAACAGCGCCTCGAGAATCCGCCAGCCGTCGAGGCCTGGAACGGGCAGCAGCTGGAACGCGAAGAACGCCAGGTTGAGGAAGAACAGCCCGTAGACGAGATAGGTGAGATCGCCGAGGCCGGGCTGCACCCAGGTGCTGAAGTCGAAGAAGCCGCCGCTCGTCAGCAGGAAGCGCGCGGCGATGCCGAAAGGAATCGCCACGATCAGGTTCGCGGCCGGTCCGCCGAGGGCCCACACGAGCTTGCCGGCGCCGCTGCGGAGGCGGTATTCGTTGACCGGCGCGGCGGCCCCCCAGCCGACGCGGAGGAACAGCGCCGCGGCGATGCCATAGGGCTCGTACCAGTTGCGCCAGCTGCGCAGGTAGCCCTGCCGGCGGGGGGTGTGGTCGCCGACGAGCTGGGCGGCGAAGACGTGGCCGAGCTCGTGGACCGGGATGGCGACGATGATCGCAGGGATCAGGAAGATCGTCGAGACGATGAACGTCTGGGCGTTGCCGATCACTCGGCCGGCACCCGTTGAGCGATGCGACCCGTCTGGTCGCCCGAATGGGAGGCGCCGAGGAGCACGCGCGGGAGCGCATCGGGATGCGCGACCAAGCGCGCGCACGAGGCAACGATGCAGGCGGGCGGCCAGAGCGTCGCAGCGCCGATGAGTGTCCGGCTGAGGGATCGGCGGATCAAAGCGTCGAGCTAGTCGATGTCGATCCGGCGCAGGCGCGGGGCCCTTTCCCCACCGCGCGAGCCGACCGCTCGTCGCGGCTCCGGCTTGCCTCGGCGAGCCTCGGCCTGGTGCTCATAGATGAGGATCAGCGCGGTCAGCAGCTCACGCTGAGCGTTGAGCAGGTGGAGCTGGGCCTCGGCCGGCACGAACTCGCGCACCAGGCCGCCGACGCGGTAGGCCGCGTCCTGGAGGAAGTCGGTCCACGCGTCTGACTTGGGCGCCCGCCTGCTGCTCACTGAGCTCCCACCTTGGCAGGTTTGCCGAAGCGGATGCGGAGCTCGCCGTCTTCGATCGCGGCTCCGAGCGCCTTGCGCTGCGCCAGGACCCTGGGCAGCGAGATGCCGCGGCGGTAGGAGCCGATGGTGACGAAGAGCTCGCCGTCATGCTGCGCGAGCTCGACGTCCGAGCGTTCGATGAAGGGCAGCTTGAGACCCAGCACGTACTCGCCGCCCACCTTGGAGATCCGCTGCGGCGTCTCGGTGTACAGCCGCGTGGCGGGGTCGTCGCCGGCGTAGATCGCCTCGGCCATCTTCTGCAGCATCGGGGTGCCCACGACCTCGCGGTCGAAGAGCGGGACGCGCAGGATGGGCAGCGGGTCGAACGACACCTCGACCTCGTCCTCGTACTTGCGGTGGATGCGCTGCCACTGCTGGAAGAGGCGGTCCTGCAGGCCCTCGGGCAGGATCCGGTTGACGATCACGGCGTCGGTGACGTAGCCGAAGAGGTTGAGATAGGTGAAGGCGCGCTTGGCCTCTTTCACGACCATCTTCTCGAGGTTCAGCACGATCCGGATGGTGGTGACCTGCGGGTCGGTCAGGATCTTCTTCATCCCCTCGAGGTCGAGGAGCAGGTCCTTGACGGAGGCGAAGACCTCGTCCGAGGGCAGCGGCATCTCCATCAACGGCTGCAGTACCGGACGCGCGATCTTGAGCGCGCGGCGCTCCCATGGATAGACCTTGTCCAGCCACCACTTGGCGACGTCCGGGAACGTCAGCAGCTGAAGAGTCTCGCCGGTCGGTGCGCAGTCGACGATGAGGACGTCGTGCTGCTGGCGCTCGGCGTAATGCTTGATCCACATCAAGCTCGCCACCTCGTCCATGCCCGGCGGGTTGGCGACCTCTTCGGCCAGGACGTCGTCCAGGCCCTGCGTGGCGAAGACGCGGACCGCGTACTCGTGGAGCTTGGCCCAGTGCCGCTCCATCTCGTGAAGCGAGCTCACCTCGTGCGCCCAGAGATTCGGCGCCACCTCGGTCAGGTCCTGGCCGAGCTCGAGGTCGAGCGAATCACCGAGCGAATGAGCGGGGTCGGTGCTCATGACGACCGTGCGATAGCCCTGCTTCGCGCACTGCACGGCGGTCGCCGCGGCCACGGACGTCTTACCCACGCCGCCCTTGCCGGTGAACAGGATTACGCGCACCGGGGCAGTCTACTTGGGAGGCTGCGCCCGCGCCTTTTCGATCGCCTCGCGCTCCTCGTCCATCAGCTCGTGCTCCGACGTCCAGGCTCTGATCTCTTTCGCATAGACCCGGCTCTGGTCGCGGTGGTAGAGACCGGTCAGCAGCAGTCCGCCGCCCGCTTCATCGAGCAGCGCGACGGCGAACGAGTACTCGCCGCCGGTGTCGTGATAGGGGTTGAACCGCACGACGCCCACCCGCTGGATCGCCCCCGGGACCGCCCCAGCCGGCTCCGCGGCCGGCCCGGAGTCCAATTGGCGCGGCCGGATAGGGCCCGCGGCCGGCCGCGAGCGCTGTCGGCGGTTGAGCGCCGCCAGGCTGAGAACAAGGCTGACCAGCACCCCGGCGCCAAGCAGCGCCAGGTAGATGGTTTGGCCTACTTGACCACCTGCGGGATGATCGTCACCGCGGCGACCACCAGGAGCGCCAGCATCACGCCGCCCGTGATGCCGAGCCGCCTCAGGTCGCTGATGAAGTAAGGGACGCGGTCGAGCGGGATGGCGGCGTCGCCGGTGTCCAGCACGACGCCCCTGGAGCCGCGCTTGGGAATCTGCTGGGGCGGCGCGAGCGACATCTCGACGGCGCGGACCAGCGCCTGGTCACCCCCTACTCGCTGCGAGCTGGTCCCCGCTGCGGGCGCCGGCGCGGCCGCGGCGGGCGCCGAAGGACCGTCGGAACGGGGGGCCTGCGGCTGCTGCGGCAGCTGCGGACGGGGGCGCGGCCTGCTGGTGGAGCGGCGCTTGGACTTGCGAGCCATTCGGCCATGCAGTGTACCCGCGCGGCGGCCGGCTGCTCCCTTCCAGGCGGCGGGAGCAGGCAGGCGGGAGGAGGATGGTTGCTGGAACGTTGAAAGGGGGTTGCCGGAACGATCGCCTGCCTGCCGCTGACCCGCTGGGACCCAACCGCTTCGACGTTGGCTACGACATGTTGTGTCCCGCCGGTATGTATACCCCAAAATCCAGCCCTTGTCAAGCTAAAGGACGCCGGGCCTGATAATGAACGCGGCCCATGGCTGAGCCCGCAAGCGCGGCCTGGTACTGCGTCGACTGCGGCGTCCGGCTGCAGCCGGACCATGCCTTCTGCTGGAACTGCGGCGCCGAGCGCTGGAGCCCGCCGGACCCCGTCGATTCACCCCCCGTCGTGGTGACGCCGCCCGCGCCCGCGAACCTGGGCTCGATTCAGCTCTACTTCGCGTTCTGGGCGGTGGTGCTGCTGGCCTGGGCCACGGTCGACCTCGCCGTGCTGGCCGCACCGGACCTGGCCAACCCGGTGCCGGTGGTCACCCAGTGGGTGACGATCCTCGTCAAGGTCGTAATCGCATTCCTGCACGGCGGGGCGTACTACGGGATCCGGGCGCGTCGTGTGCAGGGCTGGCTCCTCGGAGTCGTGCTGGCCGGCCTCTGGTCCCTGGTCCTGGTCGGCATCCCCGCGCTGACGCTGCTGCTGCGCCGGTCGACCCGTGAGGAGTTCGGGCTGGCTTAGGAGTCGCTACCGCTTGCGCGGAGCGATGTGCACCGCGGTGCCGTCGACGTCCAGGGCGGCCTCCATCACCGCCTCCGGCAGCGTCGGGTGCGCATGCACGGTGTGCGCGATCTCTGCCGCGGTGAGCCCCTGGTTCAGCGCCAGCGTCACCTCGGCGATGAGGTCGGTCGCGCGCGGGCCCATGATCGTCGCCCCCAGCAGGTAGCCGTCGCGATCGGTGACCAGCTTCACCTGGCCGGTCGTCTCGCCCAGGATCTGCGCTCGACCGAGGGCCGTGAAGGGGAAGGCGCCCGTTCGCGCGTCTAGGCCGTCAGCCTTCGCCTGGGTTTCGGAAAGGCCGACGAAGGCGATCTCCGGGTCGGTGTAGATGCACGAGGGGATGGCCGTGTAGTCGGCCGTGATCCGCTTTTCGCCGAGCGCGTTGATGGCGGCCAGCTCGCCTTGGTAGCTCGCCGTATGCGCGAGCATCGAGATCATCGTGGCGTCGCCGACGGCATAGACGCCTTCAAGCGAGGTGCGCAGGTGCTGGTCGACCTGGATGGCTCCGCGCTGCAGGGCGATGCCCGCTTCTTCGAGGCCCATGTCGGCCGTCGTCGGCCGCCGGCCCGTGGCCACGAGCACGGCTTCGGCTTCCGCCTCGCCGCCGCCGAACTTCACCTTGAACGCGCCCGGGGACCCCTCCAGCGACTCAACTGTGGTCGAGAGGTGGAACTTGATCCCGCGCCGCTGGAGCAGCTGCTGGAAGCGCGAGGCGATCTGCGGCTCAACCGGGGTCACGAGCTGATCGAGCATCTCGATCACCGTCACCTCGGTGCCGAGCAGGTTGAACAGGCTGGCGAACTCCATGCCTACGACGCCGCCGCCGATCACGACCAGCGAGGCGGGCACGTGGTCAATGGCCAGGACGTCGTCGGAGGTGAGGCCGAGCTCGGCGCCCGGGAATGGCGGGCGGGCCGGCGCCGACCCCGGCGCCAGCACGACAGCGCGTGCCGTGAGGTCGCGCCCGTCGACCTGCACCCGGCCGGCCTCCACCAGGCGGCCGCGCCCCTGCACCATCTCGATGCCGTTGGCCTTCAGCAGCGTCTGGACCCCGCCGGTCAGCCCGCTCACGATCTTCGTCTTCCGCTGCTGCAGCGCGCCCCAGTCAAGCTCCACGCCATCCGGCACGCGGACCCCGTACTGCTCGGCCTCGCGGACCGTCTTGAGCACCTCGACGCCGTGGATCAGGGCCTTGGTCGGGATGCAGCCGAGGTTCAGGCAGGTGCCGCCCCACGCGCCCTGCTCGACGATGGCGACCTTGGCGCCGAGGCGCGCGGCATGGATGGCGGAGGGATAGCCGCCGACACCCGCGCCGACGACGACGAGATCGAAATCAGGCACGTCTGAAGACTATCGACCCACGCGGAAGAAGACGACGTCGCCGTCCTGAACGACGTACTCCTTGCCCTCGACCCGCAGCTTGCCGGCTGAGCGCAGCGCTTCCATGGAGCCGGCGCCGACCAGCTCGTCGACGCTCGTCACCTCGGCGCGGATGAAGTGCTTTTCGAAGTCGGAGTGGATGCGGCCGGCAGCGACCGGCGCCGAGGCGTCGCGCTCCACGGTCCAGGCCCGCGCCTCCGGCTCGCCGGCGGTGAAGTACGTGATCAGCCCGCCGGCGTCCCAAGCGGCGCGCGCGACAGAGTCCAGGCCGGACTCGGTCAGCCCATAGCTCGAGCGCATCTCCTCCGCCTCGGCGGGCTCGAGCTCGCCCAGCTCCTTCTCGAGCTGCGCCGAAAGCTGGAGAACCGGCAGGCCGGGGGCCGCCAGCGCCGGGTCGGGCGGCGCCGACGGGTCGGAGACGTTGGCGACGATCACCGCCGGCTTCACGCTGACGGCGAAGATCGAGGCCAGGTGCGCCCGGTGCTCCGGGGCCAGCTCAAGCGTCCGCAGGGGCAGACCCGCGTCGAGATGGGCCTTGGCGCGCTCCAGCGTCTCAGCCTCCACCGCCGCCTCCTTGTGCCCGCCACGCAGCTCGCGGGCGACCGCCTCCTGGCGCCTCTCGACGGTGGCCAGGTCGGTGACCACCATGTCGAGCGTGATCGATTCCAGGTCCCCCGCCGGGTCCGGGTCGGGCCCGAAGCGGCGCAGCACGAGGAGGACGACATCCGCCTCCCGCGCCGCGGCGATGCGCTGCGCCCGGCTGCCGGGCGGGGCGTCGACCACCCGGACCTGGGCCGGCACCACCTTCTTCGGCTTGACCGCGGCGGCAAGCCGGTCGAGCCGCTCGTCCGGCACATCCACCATGCCGACGCCGTCCGCTCCGCGGCCGCGCGTCAGGGCGTCGAACAGGGTTGTCTTGCCGGATCCTTGCGGGCCGGCAAGGGCGACCGTGACGGGCACGCCCTAGCCCGCGGGGGCCGCTACCGGAGCTTCCTCGTCGAGGCGGAAGGCGCGGTGCAGCGCCGCGACGCCAGCCTCGACCTGGGAGCGCCCGATGATGCACGTGATCCTGATCTCGGAGGTCGAGATCATCTCGATGTTGACCTTCGCCTCGGCGAGCGCGCGGAACATCGAGGCGGCGATGCCGGGCTGCCCCAGCATGCCCGTCCCGACGATGGAGAGCTTGGCGACACCGCCGGCCTCCTGGATGTCGCGACAGCCGACCTCGGCGGCGACCTTGCGCACCAGCCGTGACGCCTGCTTGAGCTCGGACTCGGCCACCGTGAACGTGAGGTCCGTGTGCCCCTCTTCGGACACGTTCTGCACGATCACGTCCACCGAGATGCCGGCCTCGCCGAGCGGCTCGAAGATGGCCGCCGCCACGCCGGGGCGGTCGACGACGCCGAGGATGGTGATCTTGGCGACGTCCTTCTCGAATGCGACGCCGCGCACACGGTTGCGCTCTTCCACAGGCAGGCTGCCGACGATCAGCGTACCCGGCCGCCGGTGGAACGAGCTGCGGACGTGGATGGGCATGCCGTACAGCTCGCCGATCTCAACCGCGCGCGGGTGCATGACTCGCGCGCCGACGGCCGCCAGCTCGAGCATCTCTTCGTACGTGATGTAGGGGATGAGCCGCGCCTGCGGGACAACCCGCGGGTCCGCGGTGAGGATTCCCTCGACGTCGGTATAGATCTCGCAGGCGGTGGCCCCGAGCGCGGCGGCCAGCGCGACGGCGGTGGTGTCGGACCCGCCGCGGCCGAGGGTCGTGATCTCGAGCTCCTCGGTGACCCCCTGGAAGCCGGCCACGACCGCCACCTGGCCGTCCCGAAGGGCGGCCCGGATGCGCGTCGGCTGGATCTCGCGGATGCGGGCACGGGAGTGCTGGGAGCTGGTCCGCACCCCGGCTTGCGCGCCCGTGAGAGAGATGGCGGGCACGCCGACCTCGGCGAGCGCCATGGCGAGCAGGGGCGCGGTGATCGTCTCGCCGTTGGCGACCAGCATGTCCAGCTCGCGCGGCGTGGGCTCGGCTGTGATCCGGCGCGCCAGGTCGATGAGCCGATCGGTGGTGTGGCCCATCGCGGAGACGACTGCGACCACCTGCTCGCCCGCCCTTACGTTGTCGGCGATGCGGCGCGCCACGCGCTTGATGCGCGCCGCCGTGGCAACCGAGGTGCCGCCGTACTTCTGAACGATCACGGCGACAGTCTGCGGATCACGGCGACACCGTCAGTCCGCGCTTGACCGGCCGGGTGACGACGACCCGGCCGGGCACGCCGGCCGCCTCCGCCATGGCGCGGCCGATCCTCTGCCCCTCACCGACTGGCGTGAACGCCATCACGCTGGGACCGGCGCCCGACAGGGCGGCACCGTACGCGCCCGCCGTGACCCCCGCCGCGATCGCCGCCGGCAGCCACGGATAGAGCCGCGCCCGGTAGGACTGGTGCAGCCGGTCGTTGAGCGCCTCCGCCAGCAGCGCGTAACGCCGCGTGTGGAGAGCGCGCACGAGCAGCGCCAGCCGCGCCGCGTTGAAGATCGCATCCTCGCGCGACACGCGCCGCGGGAGAACCGCGCGGGCGGCCTCGGTCGGGACGCGCTCGGCGGCGACGAAGAGCGCCACGTCCGTCCTCGGCGCCGGCAGACGGTGGACCGCGCCGCCGACCACCGCGACCACCCCACCCTGCAGCGCGGCGGCGGCGTTGTCGGCGTGGCCCTCGAGCGCGGCGGTGCGCGCGAGGAGCTCACGGCCGCGGACCCCGCACAGGGCCAGCGCGGCGGCCCTGGCCGCGGCGCTCGAGCCCAGGCCGACGCCAACCGGGATGCCGTTGACGACGCGGCCGCGCATGGCGACGTCCGCGAAGGGGTGGTCAGAGTCCCCCAGCCAGTCGGCGCCCTCGCCCTCGAACGTCCAAGCGGCTTCGCCGGCGGCCTGTGCCTCCACCTCGAGCCAGAGGTCGACAGCCATGGCCAGCACGTCGAAGCCCGGCCCGAGGTTGGCGATGCTGGCGGGCACGCGGACTCTCACAGCTTCAGGACCTTGGCGAGGGCGCGGGCGTCGCCGTCCATCTCCACCGGCGGCTCGATGTTGCCGAGGGCGGCGTCCGGGTCCTTGAGCCCCGACCCCGTCAGGACGACGACCACGGTCGAGCCGCGCTCGACACTGCCTTCGCGCGCCAGCCGCAGCAGGAGCGCCAGCGGCGCGGCGGAGGCCGGCTCCGCGAACAGCCCTTCTGCCGAGGCGAGCATCACCTGGGCGTGCAGGATCTCCGAGTCGGCGACCGCCTCGATCAGGCCGCCTGACTCGTCGCGGGCGGTCGTCGCGCCTTCCCACGAGGCCGGGTTGCCGATGCGGATCGCGCTCGCCACCGTCTTCGGGTGTTCGATCGGGCTCCCCCGCACGATCGGCGCCGCCCCGTCAGCCTGGGCGCCGACCATGCGCGGCAGTCGCGCCGAGCGACCCGCGGCCTGGTATTCGCGAAACCCCTTCCAATACGCCGTGATGTTGCCGGCGTTGCCGACGGGCAGCACCAGGTAATCGGGCGCCTCACCGAGGTCGTCCACCACCTCGAACGCGGCGGTCTTCTGACCTTCGATCCGGTTCGGATTGACGGAGTTCATCAGCGCGACGGGGTACTGCTCGCTCAGCTCGCGCACGGTGCCCAGGGCCTGGTCGAAATTGCCGCGCAGAGCGACCACCTTGGCCCCGTACATCAGCGCCTGCGAGAGCTTGTTGAGCGCGATCTCACCGGCGGGGACGACCACGATCGCCCGGAGCCGCAGCGAGGCAGCGTACGCGGCCATCGACGCGGACGTGTTGCCGGTCGAGGCGCAGACCAGGACCGAGGAGCCGGCCTCCACGGCCTTGGCGACCGCCATCGCCATCCCGCGGTCCTTGAAGGAGCCGGTCGGGTTGAGGCCTTCGTACTTGAAATAGAGCTCGAGGCCGAGCGAGGGCCCGATGTTGCGGCTGCGGACGAGCGGCGTCGACCCTTCATGCAGCGTCACCTCCGGCGTCGAGGCGCCGACCGGCAGCAGCTCCCGGTAGCGAGCGATGATCCCCATGCCCGCGCCTAGAACACCCGCAGGAACGAGCAGAGCTTGGCCACCGAGTCGAGCCCGGCGAGCCGATCGAGGGTGGCGCGCAGCGCCCGGTCGGATGCGCGATGCGTGGTCACGACGAACTCGGCCGTCCCGTGCTCGGCGAACACCTCCTTCTGGATCGCGCTGGAGATGCTGACGCCCTCGTCCGCGAACGCCTGGCCGATCGCGGCCAGCACACCCGGCCGGTCAGCGACGTGCATCCGGAAGTAGGCGCGCGTGACCACCTCGTCCATGGCGAGCAGCCGCAGGTTCGCGTCGAACGCCGCGGCCGGACGCGACTGCACGCAACGGCGGATGTCGATCACGAGGTCGATGAGATCGCCGATGACAGCCGACGCCGTCGGCCTCCCGCCGGCGCCCTGGCCGTAGAGGAGGACAGGGCCGACGAGGTCGCCCTCGATGTACACGGCGTTGAAAGCCCCCTCTACCTGCCCAAGCGGGTGTGAGGTGGGGATCATCGCCGGGTGCACCCGAGCTTCGATGCCGTCTCCTGAGCGGGCCGCGTAGGCCAGCAGCTTGATGTCGTAGCCCAGCTCGCCGGCATAGATGAAGTCGACAGGCTCGATCGCCTCGATCCCCTCGCGATACACCTGGTCTGGATGGATGCGCGTGCGAAAAGCGATGGAGGCGAGGATCGCCAGCTTGTAGCGCGCGTCGTAGCCGCCGACGTCGTCGGTCGGGTCGGCCTCAGCGAAGCCGGCGGCCTGCGCCTCACGGAGCGCGTCGTGAAAGTCCAGGCCCGCGCCGCGCATCCGCGTCAGCATGTGGTTGGTCGTCCCGTTGATCACGGCGGCGATGCTCTCGATCTCGTTCGCCTGGAGGTCGACCTTGAACGTTGAGATCAGGGGGATGCCGCCGCCCGCGGCGGCTTCGAAATAGACGTCCACGTTCCGCTCGGCCGCGAGCTCGAGCAGCTGCGGACCGTGCTTCGCCATCACGACCTTGTTGGCGGTGACGACGTGCTTGCCCGCGCGGATCGCCCGCTCCAGGTAGCTCCGCGCCGGCTCCTCGCCGCCCATCACCTCGACGACGACGTCGACCCCGGGATCGTCGATGACGGAGGCGGCGTCGGTCGTGAGGACGTCCGCATCCAGCGAGATCGCCCGCGGCTTGGAGGGCTGCCGGACCAGGACCCGCTTCACAAGTAGATCGACGCCGGTGTTCCGCCGGATCAGGTCGCGGCGCTCGGCCAGGCGTGCGGCGACCTGCTGACCGACCGTGCCGAGGCCGAGCATGCCTATGCCGACGCTGGGAGCTTGGGCCATGGCCCGATATTGTCCAGGGGATGGCGCTACTTCTGCGCGAAGCGGATGTCGAGCGGCTGGCTGAGATGCCGGCGATCGTGGCGGCGGTGGAAGCCGCGATGCGTGATCTCGGCAACGGCGAGGCGCAGAACGAGCCTCGACGCCGCGTCTTCGCGCCCGGCAGCCTGCTCAACGTGATGTTCGCCGCGCTGCCGTCCGCGGGCTTCACCGGGCTGAAGGCTTATTCGGTCGGCCCCGGCGGCGTGCGCTTCCTCGTCGTCCTGTTCGACCTCGAGGGCGCCTGCCGGGCGTTGATCGAGGCCGACCACCTCGGTGCCTGTCGCACCGGGGCGGCCACGGCGCTGGGCGTCCGGGCGCTGCGGGGCAAAGGTCCGCACCGGGTCGGCGTGATCGGGGCCGGTCACCAGGCGCGCACGCAGATCCAGGCGCTCCGGACCGCCGTCGAGATCTCCGACCTGCGCATCTTCAGCCGGACGCAGGAGAAGCGCGAGGCGCTGGCGTCGGAAGCCGGCGGCCGCGCAGCCGCCAGCGCGGAGGAGGCCGTGCGCGACGCCGACGTCGTCGTCACGATCACAACTTCAGGCGATCCGGTCCTCGAGGCCGGTTGGGTGTCCGCTGACGCGCTCGTGGTCGGTGCGGGCTCGAACTTCCCAACCCGGGCCGAGCTGCCACCCGAACTGATCGAGCGCAGCACGGTCGTCGTCGACCAGCGCGAGGTCGCCCGGCTGGAGAGCGGCGACCTCCACCGGGCCGGCTTCGACTTCGACCAGGCGCTCGAGCTCGGCGCGATCCTCGCCGGCAAGAGCCCGGCGCCGGCCGGCCCCACCGTCTTCGAGTCGCACGGCATGGCGCTGTGGGACGTCGCCGCCGGCGCCATAGTCCTGGCCCGAGCCGAGGCAGAGGGCGTCGGAACGGAGATCCCGCTCTTCTGAGCCCGCGTCTGCAGGCGGTCGTCTTCGACTTCGACGGCCTGATCGTCGACACCGAGACACCCCTGTTCACGACCTGGGCCGAGTTCTTCCGGGAGCACGGCCACGAGCTCGAGCTCGAGCGCTTCACCGATGTGATCGGCTCCGCCGACCACTTCGACCCGGTCCTGCACCTCGAAGGCCTGGTCGGCGCCTTCGACGATCGCGAGGCGGTGCGGGAGCGGATCAGAGAGCGCTACTACGAGAAGGTCTGGCTGCAGGATCCGCTACCAGGCGTGGTCGAGGCCGTCAGCCAGGCGCAGGCGCTGGCTCTCGGATTGGGGGTGGCTTCGAGCTCCCGCCGGCCCTGGATCGAGCAGCACCTGGAGCGTCTCGGCCTGCGCTCCGCCTTCGCTTGTCTGGCCTGCCGCGAAGACCCGCCGGGCCTGCGGGGCAAGCCGCACCCCGACGTTTACGAGGCCGTGCTGCTCTGCCTCGGCGTCGAGCCCGCGGCAGCCCTGGCCATCGAGGATTCACCCAACGGGATTCGTGCCGCAAAGACCGCCGGGCTGCGCTGCCTCGCGGTCCCCAACGGCCTCACGGCGCACCTCGACTTGAGCGAGGCGGACGCGCTCGCCGCCTCGCTCACCGAGGTTTCCCTGGACGCTTTCCTCTAGCTCACCGCGACGTCGTCGAACAGCGTGTAGTTGCCGTCCGCCCGGTCGTTGTCGTCGTGGCTCGTGAGCTTGAGAGTGAGGCTGTGGCCGACCAGGGCGCTGACGTCATATACGACCTCGACATAGCCGGCGCCGTTGGTGCACGTCTTGGGCAGCAACGTGACCGTCGAGCCCGTGCCGGCGTCATGCAGGGTCGCCGTCGCCCACGAGAGTGAAACGCTGTCGGGGCAGACGCCTTCGTACCAGAAGGACAGGGTGGTCGCGCCGGTCGGAACGGTGAAGGTCTGCGAGATCGAGGAATCGCCCTTGCTGCGCCGCGCTGACCCCACCAGTGCGGCAAAGGTGCCCGAGTGCGAGGTACTGCTGATCCCAGCCGCACCCGTCACGGTCCAGCCGCTGAGGCTGCCCGACTCGAAACCTCCGTTCGGGATCGTGACGGCGGTGACCACCAGGGACGTGGTCGTCGAATGGGTCGCGAAGGGACCAGTGCCGGTGATGGTCAGGGTGTAGGTGCCGGCGGGGACGCCGGCGCCGGCGGTGATGGTCAGGGTGGTGCTGCCGCCGGCGGTCACGGATGCCGGGTTGTAGGTCGCGCTGACCCCGCTCGGCAAGCCGCCGGCGCTCAGGCTCACGCTTTGGGCGCTGCCGGAAGTTACCGACGTGCTCACGGTGTAGCTGGTGCTGCTGCCCGCGGCGACAGTCTGGCTGGAGGGCACGGCGGCGATCGAGAAATCGCCGGGGTTGGTGACGATTGGATGAGACACCTCGCAGCCGCCCGTGCCACCGTTGAAGTCGTTGGCCCAGGTCGACGTCACCGGGAAGGTGCCCGTGCTGAAGGTGACGTTCTGCGTCGCGCCCTGGCCGGTTGAGATCCAGGCGCAGTTGGTCGCATCGTCGCCGCCGCCCGAGTTGGCCCAGCCTCCCGAGAACTGGTCGGTGATCGTGGCCGCGTATTCCTGGCTGCCGACGATGGTGACGCCGTCAAGGGCGCCGGCCGTCCCTGCGTTGACGAAGTTGGCTCCGCAGCCCCCGCCGGCGTCCGGGAGGTAGGGCAGGTTGGTGAAGGCGATCGGCCCGTAGGTGGTGCTGACCTGCCCGCCGCCGTCCAGAGTGCTGTTGCCGGTGTAACTGTGCCAGGCGCAGTACGCGCCGCCCTGGTAGTTGTCCGGATTCGTGCCGTGCGGCGAAACCACCACATACTGCGCGCTGCGGTTGCTGGCCTGGGTTGTGTTGCCGAAGTGGTTGGCGGCGCTCACCGCTTCCTGTGCCAGCGCGTGTGCGGTCGCCTGCGACGGCGCCGCTCCGGAGTTGTCGTACCACGTTCCCGCGAGCGCTCCTCCGGTGGGGTAGCCGACATGCGACGAGTTCGTGGAAGGACAGCTCTGCGAGCCCGTCGCGACGGCTTCGCAGTACTGGGTCATCACGCCGCTCCAGGTCTCACCACCGGTGCCGAGACCTCTCAGGAAAGCCTGATAGTCCGGCGCCATCCCGCTCGAATCGCCGGTGAAGGTCAGATCACCACTCGAGTTGGTCGAGGCGACGCCCCATTGGGTGCCCCAGAAGACCACGTAAACCTTCGGCGCCCCGGTGGTCACGCCGACTCCGTCGATGCCGCCCTGGAAGCTGAGCTGGTTGAGGCTGACCGGCGTCAGCGCCTGATCTGGCTGTGCGGCTGCCGGCACGGGGGCGCTGGCCAGCGCCCAGACTGCGGCGCCGAAGAATACGGGCAGCCAGATGGTGAATCGAGGTTTCGCGAGCATGTGCAGGTCCCTCCTTGCGGGCTGGTCAACTACCGATCGACGGTAGGAGTCGCCAGCAGGGGCGGGAATCGGGAGAACTACCCAGGTTGGGCCGAAGAGCTGCCTATCTTGCGAGCTCGAGCGAGGCGGCCGCGCTCGCCGCCTCGCTCACCGAGGTTCCCTGGATGCCTTCCTCTAGCTCACCGCGACGTCGTCGAACAGCGTGTAGTTGCCGTCCGCCCGATCGTTGTCGTCACGGCTCGTCAGCGTGAGTGTGACGCTGTCGTTGCGCAGCGTAGACAGGCTGAACATGACCTGGGTCCAGCCGGAGGTCTGGACGCAGGTTTTGAGAAGCGGCGTGTACGTCTGACCGGTGGTGTTGTCTTTCAGCGTCGCCGTGGCCCAAGCCTGTGACGTGGTGTCGCCGCTGGGACAGTGGCCCTGGTAGTAGAACGTCAGTGTCGTCGCGCCGGACGGCACGGTGAACGTCTGGCTGATCGACGATGCGCCGCTCGTCTTGCGTGACGAACCGAGCTGGGCCGAGAAGCTGCCCGTGTGGGCGGTGGAGGTAACCCCTTCGGCGGGGCCCGACGTCGTCCAGCCGGTCAGGCTGCCGCTCTCGAAGCCCCCGTTGACGATCGGATTGGCCGGCGCGTTGACCACCAGCGTCGCGCCGGTCGAATGTGAAGGCGGCGGACTGGCGTTCCCGTTGCCAATGATCGTGAAGTTGTAGGTGCCGGGAGCCGTATTGCTCGCCGTTGTCACGGTGAGGGTCGAGCTCTGGCCGGCCGTGACCGACGAGGGGTTGAAGGTCCCGAGGGTGCCGGCCGGCAGCCCGCTGTTGCTCAGGCTGACCGTCTGCGCGCTGCCCGAGGTGACGGCCGTGGTGATGGTGTAGGTCGCGGGGTTGCCGGCGGTCACGGTTTGGCTCGTCGGCGGGCTGACGCTGATGGAGAAGTCGTTGGCCGGCGGCGAAGCCACCGTCAAGCCGGTCGTCGCCGCATGCGTGGCAGACGGCGCAGTGCCCGTCACCGTGAGCGTGTACGTGCCTGGGGCCGCGCTGGAGGTCGCTGTCACTGTCATCGTCGAGCTGTTGCCGGCTGTCACGGACGTCGGGTTGAGACTCACGGTGACCCCGCTGGGCTGGCCGCTCGCGGCGAGGCTGATCGTCTCGGCCGTGCCGGAGACGACCGCCGTGCTCACCGTGTAGGTGATCGAGCTCCCGCCGGCGGTGGCCGTCTGGCTCGTCGGGGAGATGCTGATCGAGAAGTCGTTGGGCGGCGGCGCCGCGTTGACGGTCACCGACGCGGTGGCCGTGTGAGTGTTGGATGTGCCGGTGCCGGTCACCGTGAACGTCGTGCTGCTCGAGGCCGGAGCGTTGCTCGCCGCCGTGAGCGTCAGCGTCGAGCTGCTGCCGGCCGTCACGGACTGCGGCTGGAAGCTCGCGGTCACGCCCGACGGCAGGCCGCTTGCGCTCAGGCTCACGGTCTGGGCGGTGCCGATCGCGGTCGTGCTGACCGTGTAGGTGACGCTGTGTCCGGCTGTCACCGTCTGGCTGGACGGTGTGACGCCCATCGAGAAGTCGCTGGTGGTCGAGCCGCAGCCGGCGAACTTGAACGAGCCGATGCGGGTGTTCCAGTTGAACTGCCCGTTCTGCGCCTCGTACTGGTTCGTGTACCAGAAGGTGCAGTCGTCCGAGGGGTCGATGCTCATCTGGCTGTAGTCGCCCCAGCGGCTCAGCGCCTGGAGGAAGTTGCCGGTCTGCGAGCCGGCGCCGTCGATGATCGACGACTCACCCTGCGGCATCGTGTTCAGAGGGTCGGTGGCAAGCCGGCCCGTGTAGTGGATTGCGGGGTGCAGCGAGCTGCCGGAGAGCGAGAAGCCGACGCCGATGTCGCCCGACCCGTCCATCGCCAGGCTCGGCATCCAGCGGTAGTTGCTGTCGGGCGCGTAGACGCCCTGCTGGTAGACGCTGAGGGCGCCGCCGGACGGTCGCAGCTCGTACCATGCGATTCCGCCGCCGCTGCCGGCGGTCACCGAGTGACTGACGACCAGCGATTCGTGGTCGCCGAAGTTGCGGTAGCCGACCATGTACATGATCCGGTCCGCCAGCGAGTCCAGCTGCTGAGTGGTGCCCGATTGAGGCACGCACGTGCCTCCGCCGCAGAGCTCGCTGTACGACTGCGAGCTGAGCTGGATCGGGCCGGTGAACGTGCTGTTGGCAGGCGTCGTCCAGTCCACGTGGTACCGCCAGTAGGCCAGGCCGCTGGTCGTGCTGGAGGTCGTGTCGAAGCCCAGAGCCACCACCCATTCCGGCGTTCCGGCCGCAGGTAGAGCGGAGCTGTCGACGTTGGCGGGCAGGAGGCCGCCGTAGTTCGCGTTCGTGCTGAACGTCTGCTGGGTGGCTGCCTGGCCGCTCAGCATCGCGGTGCGGTTGTACGCGGCGACCTCGGCTCCGGTGAAGGTCTGGCCGCCCTGGAACAGGTTGAAAGTCGTGTAGTACGCGTCCGGCCACACCCCGAGCTTCGGGTAGTCCGGGAACTCGGAGTACGTGAAGGAGTAGCGGTAGTAGCTGCCGGTCGGGTCGCCCGACGTCGAGACGGCGACGCACTGGAGGTAGGGTTTGGTCGTGCCGTCCGCGCCGGTGACGGCGAACTGCGAGATCACAAAACGATTCGCCGCGCGGTCGTACACGACGGTTGCGTCACCGTCGTTGTCCGACTGGCAGAGACCGCCGAAACCGGAGAAGACCGTGTTGGTCGACACCGGCCCGTAGAGCAGCGTGCCTGTCTTGCTGAAGACGGCGAAGCCCTCGTTGACGATCTGGACGTAGTCGCTCGGACCGACCGCGCCGTCCGTGTCCGGGGGCGCGGCGTTGACCGTGAAGCCCGAGAAGCCGGTGCCGAGTCCCTCCCAGTCGGTGCTGGTCGAGGGCGCCAGGGCGCCGGCGGCGGTCCCGTGGCCGGCCGTGGGCTTGCCTTTGGTGTCCGACTGTCCCCCGTGGGCGGGCAGGCGCAGTGCGGGATGCGACACGCCCCGCGTATGGGTGTCCTTGATGTCGCGCAGGGCCGGCGACGTGTCGTGGTGAGCGTTGGAGCTGACCTGGGCGTGCTGGCCGCCCGCCGCGGCCTGGACGCCGATCGACGAACCGGTAAGCGACACGCTCGCGGCGCCGACCAGCATCAGCACCTGGACTACGAATCGGCCCCTAGCAGGCATCTAAAGCTCCCTCCTCACGACTCACGGAAAGCCCCGACCCGGCCAGGGCATGCGCAACCGTACCGGGCGGCTCGGCCACTGTCAATCGGAGGTGTGAATCGCCTTGAGGCGGGCCTCGACCAGCTTCCGGACCAGGTCGTCAGGGAGGGGTTCGTCCACCGGGAAGTGCAGCGCGCTCTTCGTTCCCCCGTAGCCGCGCAGCTCTTGCTGCAGCGCGGGCAGGACCGAGCCGCTGAAGGGCAGGTAGCTCAGGTGGTTCTTGAAGGCGGCAAAGCCCGCGACCACTTTGCCCTCGACCCGAAAGGCGGGGACGCGGTAGGAGATGACCTGCTCCGCCTGCGGCACCACCGCCAGGATCGAGCGGCGCAGCTGCTCGAGGGTGGAGCGTTTCGGCTCTTCGACCTGCGCGAGGTAGGCGTCGACCTCTTGTTTGGACATCGACCCATATTGTCGGGCTGGTGGGCGGCCCGGGACTCGAACCCGGATGGGTTGCCCCACACGCCCCTCAAACGTGCGCGTCTACCAGTTCCGCCAGCCGCCCAGACCCGTCTTCGCCATCTGCCCGCTAGAGGATTCGAACCCCTAACCTCATGGTCCGAAGCCATGCGCTCTATCCGTTGAGCTAAGCGGGCGCTTGAGCGCAGCCGATGCTACCACCCAGCTTTCCGTGCGCCTCTTGTGGGGGACTCCCCCACCGCCTACGCGGCGAAGCCGCGTGTACGGCGGCCCCCCTGCCGTTGAGCTAAGCGGGCGGTTTAGAGCGTCAGCAATCCTACCAGTGGCGGGCCGCCGCCAAGTTCAGGGTCTGCCGACGGCGCTGCCGTCGAGCCCGACGACGTACCAGATCCCGTTCACGCCCTGGCCGTTGGTCTGGTGCGGCCCCGAGTCTCCGGCATAGAAGTACAGCGGGTGGCCGAAGTAGTCGATCTGCCCGTCGTTGACCGCCAGTTTCGACTGCTGGACCCCGCCCTCGGCCGCGGGCGCGCCCTTCGTCGGTGCGAACGGCGGCCAGAGCTGCGCGCAGCTGCCGGTGCACGTAGGAGTGGTGCTCACGTCCGGTGTGAAGAGATAGAGGACGTAGCCGCGGCTGTCGACCAGGATCGAACCGTACTTCGGACTGCTCCAGCTGGTGACGATCGTGCCCGCAGCCGCCGGCGTCAGGCGGGGCGAAGGCGCCGGACCCGAACCCGGAGGCGCTGCGCTGTTCGCGGCGGCGGCGGCGCTGGACGTCGGCGTGCTCCCCGGCGCCGGCGAGGCGACGGCGGCGGCTGCGCCACCCTGGCTAGATGCGGGAGCTGCGGAGGCGGCGGCCACGGGCGGCGCCTGGTCCTGCTGGTGGCGGCTCGCGGCGGGCGTCGCGCCGCAGGCGGCGGTCAGCAGAGCGAGGGTCGTCAGGCTCCATGCCATCCGGGCTGTCACGAAAAGCAGTAACGCCCGGGAAGGCGGCTGATTCCCGCCTGGGTTCGGCTTAGCCGGCCGGGGCGAGCACCGTTCCGACGCGCTGGTGTCGGAATCCCCAGACGGCGTAGCGCATGAGGCCCATCGCCTCGTAGCGGCGCCGTTTCGCGCGCGTGCGTCCGCTCTCGATCGCCTGCCGCAGCTCCTGGGCCGTAGCGCCCGGGAACGTCGTGTAGGCGCGGCCGACCGCGTCGAGGATGTGAGCGTCGGAGTTGCCGAGCTCGGCGATGCGGGAGCCGGTCTGTAGGCGCCGGGCCAGGACATTGAAGGGCAGGAACCCGGGGGTCGAGTTCTCGACCTCGATCGCGTCGAAGTCGAGCTCGGCGGCCAGCCAGCCGACTCCGTGGACGGCGCCGTGGCCCCGAACCGCGCGGGCGGTCCGCCAGAACGGGTGGGCGGCGAAGGCGACGCCGCCCTGGGCGTGGATGGCGTCGATCGTCGCGGCCGCCGACATCCCCGGGCGCACGCGCCTCTCGAGGAACAGCCCGACGATGTGGCCGTCGCGGCTGGAGACCTCCTCCCCGACGATGACATGCGGCCGGCTGAAGGCTGCCGCCAGCTCGGCGGCTTCGAGCGCGCCCTCGATCCGGTCGTGGTCGGTCACCGCGATGACGTCGAGCTCGGTGTTGTGGGACACGTGCCGGATCAGCTGGGCAGGGGTGGGCCAGCCATCGCTGAAGTTGGTGTGCAGGTGGAGATCCGCGGTCCCTCGACGGGGCATCGCCCGGAGTGTACCGACGAGGTCCGCTGCAAACCCCCTACGATCCTGAGAATCCATCCCCTGCGATGAACGTCATTGGGCGTGCAGCCTTGCGCCAGCCGCGCCACTGGCTCATCCTTCGATCGGGGAACTTCCTCAGGAGGTAATGAAGGTATGCGCGGGTTGATGCAGGACTACCCGCTGACCGTCCAGCACATGCTCTGGCGGTTGGAGCGGCTCTGGCAGCGCGTCGAGGTGGTGACGCAGCGGGAGAACGAGGTCCATCGGTACACATACGCCGACTTCGTGCCGCGGGTCGGGCGGCTGGCGAATGCTCTGAAGCGGCTGGGCGTCGGCGACGGCGACCGCGTCGCGACCCTCGCCTGGAACAACTACCGACACCTGGAGCTCTACTACGCCATACCGGCGATGGGCGCGGTGCTGCACACGCTGAACCTGCGCCTCTTCCCCGAGCAGCTCGAGTTCGTGATCAAGGACGCCGACGACAAGGTGATCTTCGTCGACAAGACCCTGCTCCCGATCCTCGACAAGCTGGCGGGCAAGCTCGACGCCGTCAAGCACATCGTGGTGATGAACGACGGCGGTCCGCTGCCCGAGCATCACCTGGGCGAGGTTCTCGACTACGAGACGCTGATCGCGGCCGAGTCGCCGGACTACTCGTGGCCTCGGCTGGACGAGTGGGACGCGGCGGCGATGTGCTACACGTCCGGCACGACCGGCAACCCTAAGGGCGTCGTCTACTCACACCGATCGCAGTTCCTGCACTCGATGGGCGTGAACATGACGAGCGGCCTCGGCCTGGAAGAGTCGGACGTCCTGCTGCCGGTGGTGCCGATGTTCCACGCGAACTCGTGGGGCATTCCGTACGGGATCGGCCTCGCGGGCGCGACGTTGATCTTGCCCGACCGCTGGATGGGCGACGCGGAAGTGCTGTCACGGCTGACGGTGGACGAGGGGGTCACGGTGCTCGCGGGCGTGCCCACGATCTGGATCGGCCTGCTCGCGCACATGCAGAAGACGGGCACGCGGTTCCCGAAGGTCCGGACGGTGATCTGCGGCGGCTCTGCCGTCCCTCGCGCCCTGATGGAGGGTATGGACAAGATCGGGCTGAGGATGCTGCATGCCTGGGGCATGACGGAGACGTCTCCGATCGGCACCGTCGCCATCCCGCGCTCGTGGCACCCGGACGACTACGAGGGCGAGCTCAAGATGCGCCTGTCGCAGGGCCCGCCGCACCCCGGTGTCGAGATCCGGATCGTCGAGCTCTCGACCGGCGAGGAGCTGCCGTGGGACGGAGTCGCCTTCGGCGAGATCCAGTGCCGCGGGCCGTGGATCGCGTCCGGGTACCACAACGGCGTCGACCCCGACAAGCTCACCGCCGACGGCTGGTTCCGCACGGGCGACGTCGCGACGATCGACCAGGATGGCTTCGTCCAGATCGTCGACCGCACGAAGGACGTGATCAAGTCCGGCGGCGAGTGGGTCAGCTCGGTCGAGCTCGAGAACGCGATCATGGCGCACCCCAAAGTGCTGGAAGCCGCCGTGATCGGCCTCGAGCACCCCAAGTGGTCGGAGCGCCCGGTCGCGTTTGTTGTGCTGAGGCCTGACGCGGGCGACGTCAGCGAGGACGAGATCAAGGACTTCCTGGCCGACCGCGTGGCCAAGTGGTGGCTGCCCGACGAGGTTCGTTTCATCGGGGAGATTCCCAAGACCTCCGTGGGCAAGTTCGACAAGAAGGTGCTTCGCGCCAACGCCGAGCCCCTCAAGGCCGAAGCGCCCGCCGCCAGCGGCGGGAGCACCTAGCACGGCCTCTATCCCTCCGCCGTAGCCACCCACCCGGGGGGTGCGGCGGAGGGTATTCGGGGGCCGGAGACTACGTCAACCCAGGTGGTTAACGCAGCGTTCGCCGGCGAACGCATGGGTTGGCGCGCCCGGCGGGCCGCGTTCGCCGGCGAACGCGCCCGAACACGCGCCCAAACGCCGGACGGCCGCGCCGAGCGGCAAGTACCCCGCGCCCCCGGCGTTGCCTCGATAAGTAGTCCGCGTTAACGACTCGTCGAGGTAAAACCGCTGCCGCATACTTCCGCTGCCATGCCAGTCACCCGGTTCGGCCGCTTCACCGTGCAGGCAGAGCTCGGTCGCGGCGCCATGGGCGTCGTCTACAAGGGCGCCCACCCCGGCCTCGGCGTACCGGTCGCGATCAAGGTGCTGGCCGAGACGTTCAGCAAGGACGCCAGCTTCCGCCTCCGCTTCCAGCGCGAAGCCGAGGCGATCGCGGCGCTCAACCACCCCGGGATCGTGCGCGTCTACGACTTCGACGAGCACGAGGGCTCGCTCTTCATCGTGATGGAGTACGTCGAGGGACGCTCGCTGCGCTCCTATCTCCACGAATACGTCCGCTTCAACGTCGACACCAGCCTCGACCTCATCCAGCAGCTGCTGGGCGCTGTGGGCATCGCGCACCAGCGCTGGATCGTCCATCGCGACCTCAAGCCCGAGAACGTCCTCGTCAACGCCCAGGGCAAGACGAAGATCCTCGACTTCGGTGTCAGCAAGCTCGTCGACGACCGGGTCAACCTCACGGCGACAGGCAGCATGGTGGGGACGCCGTACTACATGTCGCCCGAGCAGGTTCGCGCCGAGGACGTGGACCGGCGCGCCGACGTCTACGCGCTCGGCTGCATGCTCTACGAGCTGCTCCACGGCGAGCCACCTTTCACCGGGACGATGGCCGCCGTCCTCCACTCCCAGGTCTACGACCGCCCGCGCGCGTCCGCCGCCATCCCACCGGCGCTGATGAACGTCATCTGGCAGGCGACCGAGAAGAGCCTCGAGGTCCGCTACCAGTCGTGCGAGGAGTTCGCCGGCGCGCTGCTCGCCCTGCCGCATGTCGCGGACGCGCCGCCTGACCCGCCTGCGCCCGCCGAACCACCGCCGAGCCACTCACCGGCGATGAAGATCCGCATGCCGCAGCTGCGTCTGACCAAGATTGGCGACGACAAGAGCCTGGCCGGCGCCGCCGACGGCCGCAAGGTCCGGATCGGCGGCTGCTGGCACACCGGCTGCGCGGCGAAGGAGGGCTGGGCCTGCACGTACGTCGATTCGATGAAGCGCCAGTGCGAGACGTGGTGGTGCAAGGAACACGTCGAGTGGGTCGAGGACCGGCCGTTCTGCCCTCGCCACGCCAACTCGGTGCGGGCCCTGGCCGTCACCGCCGGCACGATCCGCGAGATCAAGCACCTGCCCAACGTGGACGACCGCGCCCTTCCCCTCGCCGCGCTCGTCGCAGAGGACGTGACCCGCGACGTCACAGAGGTCCTGCGGCGGCGGCACGAGGGTCGCAAGGACGTGCGCATCGCGGTCGACCCGACCGTGCGCCAGCACTTCCTGAACCGGACCGAGCTCGCCTGGGAGCGCAGCTGGGCGGCGCTGAAGCAGACCTCCTACCTGAACCGCGTCGCGCTCCGGGTGACCACCGCCCAACCTGACACCGTCCAGCTGGTCATCGACAACGGCGTGGTCTGGAGCGCGGTCCCGGACTGGATCACGCGCCACCGCGAAGGCGACCGGCCGGATCCCGCCGACCGCGCTCGCTTCCGCAACCAGCTCATCCAGGTGCTGCTCGACAGGCTGGATCGCCAGCTCTCGTTCGACACCTCCCATCCCGGTGTCGACGGCACGCGCAAGACCCAGGCCGGAGGACCTCCGCCCGACATCGCCCCGGCGCTGCTGGAAGGCATGCTGCTGCGCCTGGCCGCGGCCTCGACCAAGCTGACCGGTTACGAGCTCGCCGACGGTCTCGCCCTCCCATTCGCATCCGTGGAGCGCGCCGTCGACTCACTCGTCACGCAGGAGTTCCTGAGCGCGCTCGGCATCTCGGCCGACCGCGGGCCGTGGAACTCGCGGCCGATCCCCGAGCGGATGGCCTACGCGATCACCAACCGCGGACGGCTGCGCTCAGACGAGATCGGCGCCGCCGGCACGCGCTACGTGGGGCCGGCGCCGGTCAGCCTGCAGGAGTACCAGGTCGTCCTGTCGGCGGCGACGCGGACGCCCCCGCTCGACGAGCAGCGGGTGACCGCGGCGCTCCAGGGCATCGAGCTGGTGCCCGGCGTCGCCGAAGCGATCAGGGCGGCCGTCAATTCGCGCTCGTCGATCTTCATCTACGGAGCTCCCGGGAACGGCAAGACGACTCTCGCGCGCCGCCTCGTCGACCTGCTCGGCGCCCCGATCCTGGTCCCCTACGCCATCGACCTCGGCGGCGGCGACCTCATGCGCGTCTTCGACCCGTCGGCCCACCGGCCGGAGGGCCCGCAGCCGCCGGATCGCCGCTGGCGCCTGGTCGCGCGGCCGCTCGTGCAGGTCGGCGGCGAGTTCCAGGTCGAGATGCTCGACCCCACCTGGGAAGGCGGCAGCCGCACTTACGAGGCTCCCCTCCAGGTGAAGGCGAACGGCGGCGTGCTCTTGATAGACGACCTCGGCCGTCAGAAGGCCAAGCCGAAGGAGATCCTCGACCGGCTGATCCTGCCCCTGGAGCAGGGCGTCGACTTCATGAACCTGCTCACCAGCGGCCGCAAGATCGAGGTCCCGTTCGCGGCCCAGCTGGCCCTCTCGACCAACCTCAAGCCGGGCGACCTGCTGGACGAGGCCTACATCCGCCGGCTGTCATACAAGGTCCACATGCCCGACCCCAGCTGGGAGATGTTCGAGCGCATCTTCGAGCGGGAAAGGGACCGCTTGAACTTGCCGGACAACCCGGCCATCCTCCCCCACCTGCGGGCCTTGTACGGCGGCCGCCCGGTGCGCGGCAACCATCCGCGGGACCTCCTCGAGCGCGTCACGGACGTCGCGGCGGCCCGGGGCGTCAAGGCGACGCTCGACCCGGACCTGGTCGAGTCGGCGTGGGGCTCGCTCTTCCTGGCCGCTACGTAGGCGTCGTGCGGGCTCCTCCCCGCTTGCCGGGGAGGTGGCCGAGCGCAGCGAGGCCGGAGGGGACCGTGAGCTCCTCGCCGTCCGGCTTCGCGGAGAACCGCCAGTAGGCGACGCCGAGCGTGACCGCCCAGGTGATCACCGCGAGGGCGAAGACCACCGTCGCCAGCAGGGCCGGCCAGATGATGCCGCCATGCGTCTCGCGCATCAGCCAGTGGCTGGCCGGCACGAACTGCTCGGTGCGGTCGGCCGGCGCCGGGACGCCGGGCAGCCCGTAGGCAGGGTCGGCGGGCATGTCGACCGGAACCGCCGCCACGTCGTCGCCACGGGCGAAGAAGACGAGGCTCTTCCAGTTCCCGCCCACCGGGATCGTCGAGGCGGCGCGGTAGCGCCCACCGCCGAGGGGCGTCAGGTCGATGACCCGCACTGGCGACCGGCCCTGCCAGGCGACCACGGTCAGCCAGTCGGGATGCGCGACCGCGGAGGCCGGCTGAATCGTGACCTCGAGCGCGACGTTGCGATGCAATGCGATCTCGCCTGAGCCGTCCGCCAGGAACGCCGCCTGGCCGACGGTCTGGGTGCGGATCTCGGCCGTCGCGTTAGGAGCGCTGCGCAGGGGCAGGTGCCAGGCCAGCAGGCCGCCGATCACGGCGAGGGCCAGGATCACCGCCCCGGCTGGAACCCCGGCCGGCTGCCGTGCCAGGACGCGCCCGGCCGCGATGCCGACCACGCCACCCGCGATCGCGATGACGACTGCGATCCAGATGTCGTTCAGCAGGTTGGCGGGCCACGGGTGCGCGTACCAGAGGTGAGTCCAGCCCCACTCCGCGGCCAGACCGACGGTGCCGATCAGCAGGCCAGAGACCGCGCCGACCACCATCGGGCGACGCCGGCCGAGCACCAGGAAGACAGCCTCGACGAGCAGCGCTTCGACCAGGTAGAGCGGGAACCGCGGCAGCACGTGGCCCAGGCCGGGGCCGATCAAGGCCGCCAGCAGGCCGCGCAGGACGATGAACAGGACCGCGGTCCAGAGCGCACCGCCGCGTCCCAGCACCGCTCTAGCCGCAACCAAGCCGATGGACGCGGCGGCTGCGATCAGGGCCGGGTGGAACAGGAGCTGCCACTGCGGGATGCCCATGTCGAACTCGAGCTGGAGCGTGGAGAGGCCGATCAGGACGGAGGCGGCGAGCGGCCGCGTCATCGATCCCTTGTGCCCGCCCTCGACCTCCATCAGCCAGATTGCCAGGGGCGCCAGCGAGGCGCCGCCGATCATCAGCAGATGGGTCGGGCTCCACATCGTGACGTCGATCCCGTAGACGGCATGCCAGTAGTCGTCCAGCGGAAAGCCGAGGAGAGCGGCGCCGCCTACGCAGAACAGGGGCAGCGACGAGTACGGCACGCGCAGCTTGCCGAGACGCCAGCCGGCGGTGGCCGCCGTCTTGGTCGCGGTCCAAATGGACGCGAGCGAGGCGGCGAAGATGCCGAACAGGCCGATCAGGATGAGGATGTGCGGGACGGTGAACAGCTCCTTGTCGCGCCCGGTGTCCGCGTGCCAGGCGACGTCCCACATGAAGCCGATGAAGGCGACCGCGAGAGCCCAGAGGGTGACGTGCACGCCGATCGCGGCCCAAGGGGCTAGGGAACTGCGGCGCGCGGCCCTCAGCCGGACCGGGAGCAGCCCGAACGCGGCGAGCACGAAGAGCCACTGCCAAGCGTCGTGAGTCTGGAAACCGAATCCACCCATATCTCTCTGTTGACCTCTGGTCAATAAGGCTACACAAGCTGTCGACTGAAAGTCAACAGTGCGTTATCGTGGCTTCGACGTGAAGTCGTACGCGCGGCTGACTCCCCAAACGCGACGCTCTCAGCTGCTCGAGCTCGGGCGCCGGCTCTTCCTCGACCGACCCTACGACGATCTCTCGATGGACGAGGTCGCGCTGCGCGCGGGCGTGTCGAAGGGCCTGCTCTACCACTACTTCCCGACCAAGCGCGAGTACTACATGGCCGTGCTCAACGCGGCGGTGGACGAGATGATCGAGATCGTCCAGCCGCAGCTCGACCTCGCGCCCGAGGACCAGATGCGGGTCAGCCTCGACCGCTACCTGGCCTTCGTCGACGAGAACGCGATCTCGTACGCGGCCGTGCTGCGCGGAGGGATCGGGAGCGACCCGAACATCGTCGCGATCGCCGACCGCTTCAGAAACGCCGCCTTCGAGCTGATCATCACCCAGGCGCCGGGCCCGGTGACCCCGCTGGTCGAAGTGGCCGTGCGCGGCTGGATCGGCTTCGTCGAGGCGGTGAGCCTGGACTGGCTGCGCACCCGTCGCCCGCCGCGGGAGGACCTGGTCGACCTCCTCACGGACACCCTGACGGAGTCCCTGCGAATCTGGGGTTCGGGGTAGCCCGCCTAGCCTCCGAGCTCCAGGAAGGCGCGGCGGTGATAGACGAGCGGCGTGCGCCCCGCGTAGACGTCTCCGGCCAGAACGCGGCCGACGAAGATCACATGGTCGCCGGCCTCGATCTCACGATCGATCGAGCAGCACGCGAAGGCCGCGCTGTACGGCTCCAGGACCGGCCCGCAGCCGGGCACCGGGGGCGGCGCCCACTCGAGGTCCTCGAACTTGCGCGGGTCTTTGGTCGCCATCGTCCGAGCGAGCTGCTGCTGGCCGGCGGCGAGGATGTTGATCGTGAAGTACCCCGTCTCGCGAACGAACGGCAGCGTGTTGGAGCCACGATCGACGCAGGCGAGCACGAGCGGCGGGGCGAGCGAGACCGGCGAGAAGGCGCTCACGGTCAAGCCGTGAGGGCTGCCGTCCGCGGCCAGGGCGGTCAGGACGACGACGCCCGAAGGAAACGAGGCCATGATCTCCCGATACCGCTCGGCCGGCAGGGCGGGCGAGGGCTCAGCCACGCTCCATGAACATCCAGCGATGGCCCTCCAGGTCCTCGGCGCGATAGCGCCGGCCCGGAAAGCCCTCTTCGACCTCGCTCAGGATGGTGGCGCCGGCGGCGCGAGCCGTCTCGAGGTGCGAGTCGACGTCCTCGACGTACACGAGCACGCCGTCCACGATCCAGGGCACCTCTGACCAGCGCCGGGCAGCCTCACAGGTCTCGCGGTGGTGGCGAGGCCCTTCGTAATGCGGAGATGGCGTCGCCAGCATGATCAGCCCCTCCCCCGCCACCATCTCGCCGTGCGACAGACGGCCGGCGCCGTCGAGCATCCGGGCCCGCTCCACGAATCCGAATGCGCGCGCCAGCCAGTCGAGGGCGGCGGCGCCGTCCTCGTACGCAAGCATCGGCACGACCCCGGGGAGGGGGTGAGGCACGCCCTTAACGGTAATGTCCGCCGGCCCAGCTAGCCTGGTGAGGTGGCCCGCCCGCTGCCCCTCGCCCTCCCCGACCCGGTGCCGGGCGTCCTCGCCGACGGAACCGTCCTGCGCTTTGTGCCGGTCACCCCGGCGCACCGCGAACAGCTCCGCCGCGGGTTCGACGAGACCTCGCCCGAATCGCGCTACCGGCGCTTCCTGACGCCGCTGAGCCGCCTCACGGAGGAGCAGCTCGACTACCTAACCAACGTGGACTTCGTGAACCACGTCGCCTGGGGCGCCGAGGTGGCCGAGACGTCGAGAGGGATCGCCATCGGCCGCTGGATCCGGCTTCAGGGCGAGCCGGAGACCGCCGAAGCCGCCATCGCCGTCATCGACGAGTACCACGGCCAGGGCCTCGGTCGCGCGTTGCTGTGGCTGCTTGCGGCGTCGGCCATCGAGCGCGGCGTCAAGCGTTTCCGCGCCGAGATCCTGGCAGACAACGAGCCGATGCTCGCCCTGCTCGAAGGGCTGGGAGCGGAGATCGTCGGGAGGTCGGGCACGGTCCTGGAGGTGTCCATCCCCGTCCCGGCCAGCATTGACGAGCTGCGCGAGGCTGCCGCGCCGAAGATCCTGCGCGCCGCGGCTGAAGGCACGGTGCGCTTCGCACCGATGAAGCTGATCTAGGCGGGCTGCTTTGGCCTGGCGAAGTTGGCGCCGACGAGGCAGAGCACAGCCAGCACGGCGCAGGCGATCGCGTGGGTGTAGTGGTGGGCGTGGGCGGTCCCGCTGGTGGTGAGGAACTGGATGCTGCCGGCTGCGTACAGCCACCCGAGCACGGCGAAGACCACAGCCAGGATCACGAGGAGCACGACGGCAGGCCACCCGCTCAATTCATGTCTCAGCGTATCAAGGCCAACGTCACGACCCCGATGGCCACGGAGTAGAGCGCGTACGGATCGAGCCGGCCGACCTTGAAGTAACGGATCAGGAAGGCGGCGCTCGCGTAGGCGGCCAGGCCTGAGATGACGGCCCCGGCGAGATAGGCGCCGAGGGGGACTCTTGGCGCGAACAGGTACGGCACCTCGAGCACGCCGGCAGCTCCGATGATCGGCGTCGCCAGCAGGAATGCGAACCGCGCCGCTTCCTGGTGCCGAAGGCCGGCCAGCAGGCCGCCGGCCATCGCCGAGCCCGAGCGCGATATGCCTGGCAGCAGAGACAGCGCCTGGGCGGCGCCCACGAGCACGGCCGCGCGGTAGCTGAGCTTGCCGAGGTCGCCGAAGGCCTCCTCCTGCTCCTCGCGCCCCAGCTCGCCGACGGCGGCGCGGCGCTCGGCACGGCGGCGCAGCCGCTCAGCGGCGAACAAGATGCCGCCGTTGACGATCAGGAAGCCGGCGGCCTCCAAGGGGTTGGCGAAGAGCGCCTTCAGCCGGTCCTGGAGAACGATGCCCAGCGCGCCGGCCGGGATGGTGCCGACGACCAGGAGCATCGCAAGGCGCTCCGCCGGCTGCTCGACGCGGCCGCGCACGGCGGCGCGGACGAATCCGCGCACGATCAGCACCCAGTCCCGCCAGTAAAGGATCAGCAGCGCGGTGGCGGTCCCGAGATGGAGCAGCACGAGGAAGGGCACGAAGCTGGGGTCGGACTGGTTGTACCGCCAGTGCAGGAGGGTCGGGACGATCACCGCGTGCCCCAGCGAGGAGACCGGGAACAGCTCGGTGATGCCCTGCAGCAGGGCAAGGAAGAGGATCTGGGCCAGGTTCACGCCTTAAGTCCTCGCCAGATGCTGACGTCCGCTATCCGTTCTGGCGAGCGCCCTAGAAGCTGGGTGAACATCGCCACCATCCGGTCGCGGTGAGGCGTGACGTCGGCGACGATCACCGTGTCGGCGCCGTCGTTCCGCAGGTCGGCCAGCAGGCGCGCGGCCTCGTCGCCGGCCAGGTCGCCGCCGTGGCTGCCATCCTCGATCGAGTTCATGACCGTCTCGAGCGAAGTGACCGGTGAGCCGACGAACTCGGTGCCATGCGGGTCGGCGTAGAGGAAGTAGCCGCCGACGAGGCGGAACCGCATCGCCGCGACCGACTGCCAGACCATGCCCTGCTCGACCGACTCGAGCGGCCACGGCGCCAGCACGACGACGTCACCCTGCGGCAGCACGTCGACGGCGGTGGTCGCGAAAAACCGGGGCACCGGCTGCGCGAAGCTCCAGGGCAGGCTCGGCAGCCACGTCAACACGATCAGGCCTGTCACGGCGGTGGCCACGAGCCGCCGGCGGCCCGAGCCCTGCAGCACCCAGCGGTCCACGAAAAAGGCCGCGAGGACCACCACGACGGTGGTCGTGTAGAGGCTGAAGCGTGCGGGCAGCGCGTTGTTGAGCAGCGGCAGCTTGGTCCAGAGCGCGCCCGGAAGCGGCATCGGAGTCGCGTCGCCGCGGACGTGGAGGTGGCTCCCGAGCGAGACGATCACGCAGGCCGCGCCCACGAGCGCCATCACCCGCACCGTTCGGTCGCGCCAGCGCGCGATCGCCAAGACGCAGGTGGCGACGAGAAGGGGCAGACCGATGTAGCCCGAGTTCTCATAGAGATCCCCCGTGATCGAGCCCAATGCCCCGGTGGCGCCCGGGGGCACGAAAGCCTGCACCGGGGTGGGCAGCGCGAGGTTGGCGAGGTCGATCACAAACCGGCCCTCCTCGTGGAAGGTGGTTCCAAGCGCGGGCCGGTGCGGGCCGAGGAACTGGGTGTAAAGCGGCCAGGCCGCGATCACGGCGAACGCCATGACCGCGATCGCCAGGGCGCGGAGCACGTAAGCCGCGCGACCGGCGCTCCAGCGTCGCGCCACCGCCACGACCGCCGCCAGGACGATCAGCGCGAAGAGCACCGCCGTTGCCACGTATTCCTCCAGCACCAGCAGCTGCGCGCCCATGAGCACGCCGATCGCCGCGCCCAGCCGCCAAGCCGGGTAGCGCTGGCGGACCAGTACCTCGTCGAGCGCGATCGCCAGCAGTGGTACGAAGGCGACTACGAGCGTCGACAGGTGGGCGCGGCCCTGGGCCAGCATGTAGGGGCTGAACGTGAAGAGCAGGCCGGCGAACGCGCTCGCCGGGACGCTGGCGCCGAAGTGGCGCGCCGCCAGGTATGCGCACCAACCGCTGACGGCCATCGCGACCGGGACCAGGAGGTTGTAGGCGGCGATCGGCCCGACCAGGCCGGTCAGGGGGCTGGCCAGCACCGCGACCAGCGGGTTCGACGTGTTCCACATCAGGTTGATGCCGGCGGGGTGGTTCATGTAGTCGCTGAGCAGAGGGTTGACGTGGGCCCAGGCCGCGTAGCGGAACCAGCCGAGGAACCACGTGTACTCGTCCGGGTCGCCGGACACCCCGATCGCTCGAGTCCCGAGGTTCGTCCACACCGGCAGAGCCCAGACGGCCGCGGCCACCAGGAGCAGTAGGAGGACGAGGCCCGCTTGAAGCGGCGCCCGCTGCCGCGGCGGCGTCAAGCGCTGGGCGCTGGGCGGCCGATCTCGACCGGGGGCGGAGCCGGCGGCCCGGCGACCCGCCAGGCGATCAGCTTGCCCAGGATCACGAGCCCGTCGGAGGGCTTGGTGCCCTTGTCGCGGTCGAGGTAGAGCGAGGGGATGCGAACCTCGCGCCACGGGATGCGCGCGGCCGCCAGCCGGACCAGCATCTCCGTCTCGACGGCATAGCCGGGCGAGGCCCAGCGGAGCCGCTCCAGCGCCGCCGGCGTGAAGGCCCGCAGGCCGCATTGGCTGTCGGAGACACGCAGGCCGTAGAGGACGGCCACGGCGCCCGAGAGCAGCCGGTTGCCGAACCTGAAAAGGCGGGGCATCTCGGCGGTGAAGTCGCGCGCTCCGAGGCTTACCTCAGCCGCGCCGTCAAGGATGGGCGCCACCAGCGCGGGTATGTCCTCTGGCCGGTGCTGCCCGTCGGCGTCCATCACCACGATCACCGCGGCGCCGTTCTGCAGAGCCGCGCTCACACCGGCCAGCAGGGCCGCGCCCTTGCCGCGGTTGCCGCTCAAGCGCACCACCGCCGCGCCGGCGCGAGTTGCCGCCTCTGCGGTGCCATCCGAGGAGCCATCGTCGACGACCGTCGGAGCCAGCAGTGGGACCTCGAACTTGACCGCGGCGAGTCGCTCCAGCACGGCGGGCAGACGGCCGGCCTCGTTGTGTGCGGGAATGACGACCGCGAGGGGCCCAAAAGATCGCATGGGCCTTAAAGCCTAAAGGCCGGGATCACCCGCCAAGCCGGTCGACCTCCCGCTCCACCAGGTCCACCAACGGGGCCATCTTGCCGGCGTCGAAGACCAGCTCGGCGCCCGCGGCGGCATAGAGCTCGGGCAGCGACCGTGTTCCGCCCAGCGCCAACGCCTTGCGGTACGCGCGGACGGCGGCGGCCTGGTCGTCGATCGCGTTGCGCCAGACCTGGAGGGCTCCGAACTGAGCTATCCCGTACTCGATGTAGTAGAGCGGGTAGAGGAAGAAGTGGCTCTGCTCGTACCAGCGGGCGATCCGCTGCGGCTCGCAGCCGGTCCAGTCGACACCGCGCTCGAACCGACTCCTCAGCTCCAGCCACTTCTGGTCGCGCGCCGCGGCGTCGGGCGGCTCCGGCTCGGTGTACACCCACTGCTGGAAGGCGTCGACAGACGCGATGTGCGCGAGGCTGACCAGCACCTCCTCGAGATGCGAGATCCGCACCCTGCGGTAGTCCTCCTCCGAGTAGAAGCCGCCGTCCCGCTTTCTGAGGTAGGGGCGCGCGAGGAGCTCCATGCCCATCGATGCGACCTCGGCTATCTCCGCGCCGTACTCCCACTGGAACACGAGGGGCAGCTCCTGGACGACCTCGTAGGCGTGGAACGCGTGGCCGGCCTCGTGGAGCAGGGTGTCGACGTCCGTGGAAAGGCCGGACGCGTTCTCGAACAGGAACGGCGCCTTGCGGACCGGGAGCGTTGAGCAGTAGGCGCCAGGCGCCTTGCCCGGCCGGCTCATCAGGTCGAGCAGGTTGCCGTCGACCAGGCGTTGGAAGAACTCGCCGAGCACCGGGTCGACCTTGGTGAAGACGCGCGTGGCGCCCGCCTCGAGCTCCTCCTGAGTCGCGAAGGGGCGGACCGGCGGCAGGCCCTTGGGGTCCGGCACCGCGACGTGGTTGTCGATCGCGTCCCAGGGCAGGATCGTGGGCGAATCGAGGCCCATGACGGCGGCCCGGCGCTGGTAGATGCGCTCGACGGCGGGCACCACTGTGGCTTCGACGCCCTCGTGGAAGCGAAGGCAGTCGTCGGGTGTGTAGTCGACCCGGTTCAACTGTTGGTGGCCGTAGTCCCGGTAGTTCGCGAAGCCGGCGTTGACAGCCATCTGCCGGCGGGCGGCGAGCAGCTTGTCGTAGATGGCCGCCAGCTCATCGTGAGCGCCGATATAAGGCTCGAAGTACGCGCGCCAGCCGCGCTCCCGGATTTGGCGGTCGCCCGAGTTGGCGAAGGGACGGACCTGCGGCGGGGTCAGCTGCTGGCCCTCCCACTGCACGGTCATGGCCCCGACGACCTTGCGATATTCGGAGCCGAGCCGCTCGGTCTCGGCCACCAAGGGCACATTGCTCTCGCGGAAGAGCTCGATCCGGTTCCGGAAACGCGCGATGGTGGTGTCTAGGTCGGGGCTGCTGTAGCCGCTTTCGACCAGCCTCTGACCGAGGGTGACATACCACTCCTCGAGCGCCGGCGCCACCTCGCTGGCGAGCCGCAGCGAGACCCGCTCCTTCTCGGCGTCACCCGTGTCGCGGTCGTATTCGATCAAGGCCGTGGCGACAGCCTCTTCAACGAGCGCCGTCAGGCGGGACCACTCCTGCAGCCACGCCTCGACGTCGGTGAGCGGCTGCTCTGCCAGGTCGCGGAAGTAGCCGACGATCTCTTCCAAAGACGCATCGCGGAACGCGGCCGGAGAGTCGGGGAGGTTGAGCGTCGTCACTCCTGCCAGGTTAAGGATTAAGAGGTCGCCGCCGACCGCTCCTTCCAGAAGATCAGCGCGGCGCCCGCCACCAAGATCAGGATCAAGCCCGAGGCCGCCACCAGAGCGATCATCGCGTTCAGGCCGGCGCCCGTGTTGGCCAGTCCCGCAGCGCTGCCGCCGGCCCCCGGCTTCGAGGTCTTCGGCGCCTGCGACTGACCCGACGCGGTGCCGCTGTTCGCGGCCGCCGGGGCCGCGTTGACGGTGGTGGAAGGAGGCGCCGACGCCTGCTCGGGGTTGTAGACGGCCGCCGGGTGGATCGCGAAGATCGCGCCCGAGTGAGACGCGGCCGCCTGCAGGCTCATCTTGTGCGGCGTCGAGGCGGACTGGTTGACGCCCTGGGCGTGGAGCGCGGCGTTGCGCATCGCGTACATCGCGTGGAGGTAGTCGCCGCGCTGGAACAGCGCGCTGGACAGGTTGACGTCCTGGCGCATCAGCTTCAGCCGGCGCAGGGTCTCCGCGGACGGCTGCGTGCGACCGGCCATGGCGTCACGGAAGTAGTTGTCAGCCATCCAGTCCTGGGCCTGCTTCAGGTACTCGGCCGTGTGGCCGTACATCAGCCGGTCCTGGTCGATGTTCTCGTAGATGCTGTAGTCGCCCGCGTAGGTCGTGGGCGAGGCCGAGATGTCGTACAGCCACTTCAGCATCGAGTAGTAGTACTGCCACTGACCGTTGCCGGCTTTCTGCACCGAAGCCGTGCCGTCATGTGGGTGCGGGAGCCCGAGGAAGTGGGACGACTCGTGGATCATCACGTAGGTCAGACCGTAGTTGTGACGGAACGTGTCGGGGATGCCGTTGCAGCCCGGCGCGGCCGGCGAGCTCTGCGCGCACTGGATGGCCTGATAAGGCACGAGATCGTCGTTGACGTTGTCGATCTGCCCCCAGCCCTCGCCGTTGTTCGCTGCGGCGGCGATGCCGCCGACCAGCAGGGGCAGGGCCGCGTCCCACTTCTGCGGGAACATCACGTTCAGGACCGGCACGGTGAAGGCCCCGTTGTACAGCGGCGCGAACTGTGAGCGGTGCTCATCGATGTAGTCGCGGATGTAGCCGACGTCGACGGCGTAGTCGAAGGTCGTCTGGCCGGCGATGCTGACCGCCTCGCCGGTGCCGTGGGCCTTGCCGTCCTCGATCGCCTGCTGCAGGCCGTCCGGCGTCTCCAGGGCGGAGCTGCCGTTGCAGTTCGGGTCCGGAATGAGCGGCAGGGCGAGACCGACCTGCTGCCCGACGAGCAGCTGGGCGTAGTTCGCGTTGCCGACCTCGGGCACGTGGTACTGGGCGCAGCCGAGCACCCGGTTGACCGAAGGACCGGGGATGAACGAGGCGTACGGGGCCGCGGTCGAGAGCTCCTGCCGGGCGTAGTCGCCGATGTCGACCTTGCTGATGTCGACTGAATACAGGTCGCCCTCGGACGGCAGCGAGTAGTGGTCGACGATCTGAGTCGTCGCCATCACGTAGACGTCGTTCGGGATGGGCCGGTAGAGGTAGGCGCCGACGTACTTGAAGGCGATGCCCTGCGTGATCTCCCAGCCCATGACCTGGCCGAGGGTGTTGCCGCCGGCCTGGAGCGGATCCAGCGGCAGCGACCCGTTCCAGCGCGGGTTGTTGTGGTAGTCCCAGATGGGCGGATCGAACGCGGCCGAGCCGCCGTCGGGCGCGACCGTGGTCGCGACCCAGTTGGCGCGCTCGTAGGTCGAGGGCGCAGCGCCGAGGTCGAGGATGCTGAAGCGGTAGCGACCGCCCCATCCCCGTCCGTTGTCGACGAAGGCCGGGTCGCCGTAGTCCGGGTCGACGACGTGCGACGCGGTCCACCACGAGTGGTAGTGGTCGGTGCGGAAGTAGTTCGACGCGTAGCTCGGCGTGAACGTGTCCAGCAGGAAGAAGGTCACGCCGGTGTTCGCCCCCTGCGGGTCGCTATCGAGATTGACGGCGGCCTTGCCGTTCTTGTTCCAGAAGTTGTCGCGGATCGCGCCCGGGTCGGGGTTGAGGAAAGCCCCGCCGATCGTCGTGCCGGTCTTGAGGTCTGTGAAGGCGGCCTTGTAGCGGGCGTCGAAGCGGTGGTTCTGGATCCAGTCCTCCACGTTGGGGCCGTCGATCTCGTCGACGGTGCTCGTGTCCGTGACCGAGGGGCCGCCGAAGAGGGCGGCGTCCGTCGAGTTGTACTTGGCCAGGTAGGCGCCCTCGAATGGAGCCGGCACGGTCGTCTCGGGCACGTGCGACTGGTTCAGGGAGTGACCCACCGTGGTGGCGCTCTTCATCTCGCTGAAGAGGTCCTGCGTCCACTGGTCGCTGGCTTCGAGGAAGTGGTAGTCCATCTGGAAGCGCAGGGGCTCGAAGTAGGGCACATTCCCGCTTGCGTTGTAGTTCGGGTCGCCGGCTGAATCGGTCGCGGTGTAGTGGCTCGTCTCGTGCTGAATGAGGCCCGAGCCTGGCAGGTCATTGGCGTCGCCGCCGTCGGCGCTCTGCTTCTCGGCGACCGACGGACGGAACTCGGTGGTGAGGTTGCCCTGGAGCTGTGAGAGGTCGTCCGACGTGGGCTTCCAGCCGGCGAACACGATGTTCACGCGCTGGGTGCGCGTGAGGTGCGCGGTCAGCTGGGCCAGCGTCTCCTTTGCGTACGAGAGGTCGTGGCTGTGCGTCAGGACGGCTTCGCCGGTGTAAGCCTCGTTGTGGATGTTGACGGCGGCGACACGGACGGTCCAGGCGCCGGGCTGCGGGTCTGCGATCGCGAGCTCGTCGAACGGCATCGTCGTCTGGTTGCCGCAGCCCTTCTCGTAGCTGCTCGAGTCACAGCCGATGCCGCCGCCGCCGTGGAGATTGCCGGCGGGGTCGATGACGTACATGAAGGCCTGCCACGCGCTGTGCTGCCAGGTGACCTTCACGTACAGCGTCGAGGGGCTGACGCCGGAGGGAACCGTGATCTTGGTGTCCTCACAGTCGCCCAGGGTGCTGGGGCTGCAGGTGGTGGGAGAGGTCGGCGTGGCCACGTTGGAGTCGCTGCCGGGCGAGTGGAGAGTGACGCCCTGCCAGGCGCAGGGGGCGCTCGCCTGGCCCGCCGCCGGCGCAGCCAGGTTGCAGCTGGGCGCCGTGTAGGCGTCGGCGGCAGCGTGCAGCCCAGACACGGGGGCGCCCGCGATGGCTGCGAACAGGACGACGACCGCGAGCACGAGCATGCGTGCATAGCCGTGAATGGACTTCAAATTCCTCTCCTCACCGCGATTGCGCGAACGGTCCGCCCAGGCGACTGAACCGCCGGCGGTCAGTCACGCTAGCTGAGCGGCTTCGGATGAGTCAACGAGTTAAGTACGACGCAAGCCGATAGCCCGGAGAATGGTGCCGTGGCCACCGTGCGGCGCTCGCCGACCCTGGCGGCCAACGAGCGCGTCCAGGTGAAGCTGGCCGCCGGGCGGCCGGTGATCCACCTGGCCTTCGGCGAAGCCGGTCTGCCGCTGCACCCGCACCTCGAGCGCTGGCTGGCGGATGGCGCAGCAAAGCACGGCTACCCGCCCGTGGCCGGCACGGCGTCGCTGCGGGCGGCGGCCGCGGGCTATTTCGAGCGGCGGCGTCTGCCGACCGTGCCGGAGACCGTCATCATCGGGCCCGGCAGCAAACCGCTTCTCTTCGCTCTCATGCTCGCCCTCGACGGCGACCTCGTCCTGCCCACTCCGTCCTGGGTCAGCTACGAGCCTCAGGCTCAGCTGGCGGGCAAGCGGGTGATCCGGGTGGCGATCCCTGACGAGGCCGGCGGGGTACCGGACCCTGACCTCCTGGAAGACGCCATCGCCGCCGCCCGGAGCGGGGGGGCGCGTCCGGCGATCATGCTCCTCACGACGCCCGACAACCCGACCGGCACGGTGGCCTCCCGCAGCCTCCTGGCCCGCGTCTGCGCGATCGCGCGGTCCGAGGGGCTGCTTGTGGTCTCGGACGAGATCTATAGGGACCTCGCACACGTCCCGTCTGAATTCGTGAGCCCGGCCGAGCTGTACCCGGAAGCAACCGTCGTCACCGGCGGCCTGAGCAAGAGCCTGTCTGTCGGCGGCTGGCGCCTCGGGTTCGCGCGGATGCCCCAAAACGAGGCCGGCTCGGAGCTCATGGCGAGGGTCGCAGACCTCGCCAGCGAGATCTGGTCGGGCGTCTCAGCGCCTGTCCAGGAAGCGGCTGCTACGGCCCTGCAGGAGCCGGCCGAGATCGCGGACTACGTCGCCCGCGGACGCGAGCTCCACGCGCGCGTTGCGCGCGCCCTGCATGCGGTCGTCGTCGAGCAGGCCGGCA
Organism: Candidatus Dormiibacterota bacterium; assembly: GCA_036378435.1. Lineage (GTDB taxonomy): Bacteria > Chloroflexota > Dormibacteria > Dormibacterales > Dormibacteraceae > DASUWK01. Next base: position 72,267 of record DASUWK010000056.1, read on the forward strand.
GGTGCCGGGCGCCGCAGGGCGGCTTCTACCTCTATCCGGAGCTGAGTGCTCCGGCCTTCACCTCAGCAACCTCTCTCGCGGAGTTCCTGCTCGACCGCCATGACATCGCCGTCCTGCCGGGCGAGGCGTTCGGCGACGATGAGGCGCGGCTGCGCTTCCGGCTCGCGTCCAGCCTGCTCTACGGCGCGAACGACGACCAGCGCTGGCAGGCGCTCAGCGCTGCCGAGCCCGAGAAGCTGCCATGGATCGCGAGCGCGCTGGAGCGCGTGGGCGCCGCCCTCGCCGACGCGCGCCGCAACCGCTCTTAGCCGGACCCGGAGGGGCCGCGCCACCACGCGGCTGCCGCCCGCCCCAGCTTGTCGCCCGCGCCCTGGCTCTCGCCCACGAGCAGGCACATCCCTGACCGCGGACAGCTGACGCCATGCCACTCCCCGGCGCCGTCGAGCCCGGCGACCGTTCCCCACTCCAGCCCGTTCCAGGCCACCACCAGGCCCCGCTTCTGCTGCCCGCCATCCGTGCTCCAGCCCGCCGCCACGCATGTGGACCGCGTGGGGCAGGCGACCGTGTTCAGCTCGCTCTGGCTGCCGGAATCTGGAGACGCGCGCGTGACGACGCTCCAATCGCTGCCATTCCAGGCTTCCAGCAGTGCCTCCTGGCTCGTGTTGAACACGTTGCCGCGCGCGTAGGAGCCGACCGCGAAGCAGCTGCTCGCCGCCGCGCAGGCGATCGACTGCAGCGCGCTCATGTCGCCGGTCAGAACCTCGGGGCTGGGCGTGTCGAGCAGCGCCCATCGGGAGCCGTTCCAGGCCTCGGCCAGGGTCGCTGTACCATCGCCGCCGTCGTTGGTGCTCAGCAGGCCCACGGCCAGGCACGACCGCGGTCCCGTGCAGGCGATCGACTGCAGGAAGCCACCGTCGTTGGCTCCCTGGCCGGGAACCGGCAGGGAGGCGAGCGTCCAGGTGTGGCCGTTCCAGGTGTCGACAAAGGGCGTAGCCACGCCTGACGCGCTCGACCAGCCGACCACTCGGCAGCTGACGGTCGCGTCGCACTGAGCGGCTTGGAGGGAGCTCGGATCGGGCAGCGCAGGAACGGTGGTCATCGACCAGCGCCGGCCGTCCCAGGTCTCCAGCAGCGCGTGCTGGTGCGCCGGGTCCGCCACCTCGCTGGCGCCGCCGGCCACGCACCAGCCGGCGCTAGAGCAGGCAACCGACCGAAGGACGGCGGCGGAGCCCCGCGAAGGAGCGACCTGCACGCTCCAGCCGCTGCCGTCGTAGTGCTCCACGAGCGGTTCGCGGCTCCCGGCGCCGCCCTCGTACGAGCCGACCGCGAAGCAGGAGTCGGAGCTGGTGCAACCCACGCTGTCGAGCGTGCTCGCCACGCCGACTGGCAGCGGCGTCGAGGGCTCGGCGCGGCTCTTGATCACGAGCGCGGCGCCGATTGCGACGGCCACCAGGGCGACGATGGCGGACAGTGCTAGTAATATCCTTATGGGCGTTTAGCCTATTACACGATGCATATCGGTGCGATCCCTTCGACGCTCTCCCGGCACGTTTGCATCGACTTCGTCAACAGCCGCTTCGACGACTACCGCGGCAGCGGGCACGTCATCGATCGGCTCGAGCTGGAGGAGTGGCGCCGGTGGTTTGTCGCTCGCTGCGGCCTTGGGGAATCCCAGCCGCTGAGTGCGGAGGACCGCGTGGAGCTCGTAGCGTTCCGGCGCTTTCTGCGTGGCGAGCTGGAACGGCGCCGGCGACCGAGCCCGGCGGCGCTCGCGACGCTGAACGGCTATCTCTCGCGCTCGGCGCGATGGCCCGAAGTGAGCGTTGGCCGAGGCGATCCCGCCCTCAACACACGCTGGACTCGACCGGGCTGGGCGTCCGTGATGGCGGTGGTGGCCGCGTCATTTGCTGAGCTCGTGGTGGGAGGTGAGCTCGGTCGCGTCCACGTCTGCGCCAACCCGGATTGCACCTACATGTTCTTCGACGAATCGCGCACCGGCTCGCGTCGCTGGTGCGACGTGGCGGTCTGCGGCAACCTCATGCGCGTGCGCCGTCACCGGGGACTGGCTCCGCAGCTGACATGAGACTCCGACTCCTCTATTTGCTCGCCGCGCTGCTGTCGGCCGGCTGCGCGTCAAGCGCGCCCGCCGCGACCCTGCCCAGCGGCGCCTGGGGCCGCGTGACCGCCGAGGTCAACCTCGGGCTGACAGCCGGGACACCTGTCTACGGCGACGGCTATCTGTGGGTGCCCGACATCGACCACGGGGCGCTGTGGAAAGTGGATCCGCGCGCCGGCCGGGTCGTCGCGCACATAGCGATCGGCGACCGCCAGGTCCTACTGAGCAACCACTGCGGACCGCCCACCGTCCACGCCTACGCGGCCGGCAACTTCTACATCCGGGCCTGCAATCTGCCGCCGGCGGTCGCGGTGGCGCCGGGTGCGGTCTGGGTGCTCCGGACTGACAACGACACCCTCATGAGGCTCGACCCGGTGACGGACAGGCTCGTGGCGACTGTCCCGATCGGCATGCCCGGATGGGACCTCACGGCCAGCGCCACCGACGTCTGGGTCACGAGCTACTTCGACAACGCCGTCGTGCACGTCGACGCAGTCGCCAACCGCGTTATCGCAACGCTGAACGGGTTTCCAGACGGGCCGACCGGCATCGCCACGGGCTTCGGCTCGGTCTGGGTCGCGAGCAGCCGGACCGCCAGCTTGGTGAGGTTGGATCCGCGAACCAACCGGATCGTCGACAGCATCCTTCTCGATGCAGGCCCGCAATATCTCCTGTCACGGCCACTGCCCGTCGTGATCGCTGACGGCAGCGTGTGGACGAGGCTCGAGTACTACAGCCAGGTTGACCGGATCGACCCGTCGACCGACAAGGTGATCGCGCGGGTCCCGGTCGAGGCCTTCTACGGCCAGGACGGCCTCGACGGCATGGGCGTACAGAATGGCCGCCTCTGGGTCAGCGGGCTCACCATCGAGGAGATCGACCCTCAGCGGGACGCCGTCTTACGGCGGCTGCCTCTGACCGGCATTACGCTGACGTTCGGCGGCGGCAACCTCTGGGCGCTGGACATCGGCGGGCCCCTCTACCGTATCCAGGCGTCTTGATCGTCAGCGGCTGAGGGCGGCCAGCCGATCGAGCGCCCCCCTCGGCGCTGCCGCCGAGACGACGTCGCCCTTGGCCTCGTACAGAGCGAGCGCCTCCAGATTGGCCTGCTTGGCGCCGGCGGCGTCAGCACCGGCTTCGAGCGCCACCGCGAGGTCGCCCAGGGCTCCGGCGATGCCCGCAGGCGAATCGGAGCCGCGAGCCTGGGCGACGGCTTCGCGCAGCAGGCCTAGCGCCTCGTCGATCTGGCCGGCCTCCAGCAGGAGCAGTCCCCTGACCTGCCGCCACCCGACCTGGGCCTCCGCGTCATCCGGGGCGGCCGCCGCCTCGGCCGTGCGGCTGAACTCGTCGGCGTCGCCCGAGCGGCCCTGGAGGTAGAGAGCGCGGCTGAGCAGCGACGCGACGGAGGACAGCGCGACTCGCTCGCCAAGGCCGTCGAGGATGACGAAGTCCCGCCGTAGCTCCCGCTCGGCGGCTATGGGGTCGCCGGCGAGGAGCTCGATCGTGCCCGAGTAAAGCGACGTGGTCGCGGCCTGAAGCGTGTCGCCCAGGTCCTGCAGCGTCTGGCGGCAGCGGGTGTAGAGCTCGCGCGCGCGATCGAAATCTCCACGCATCGCGTAAAGCTGGGCGAGTGCGCCGGCGACGAGCGCCTGCGCGCGGCGGTCGCCCTCGGCCTCTTCCAGCAGCCGCTCGCACCGAGTGATGGCCGCCGGAACCGGCGACGGCCCGACCAGCTCGCACACGGCGAGAGCGATGCAGCTCCGCGTCTGCTGCCGGCGGTCTCCGGCCCGCGCGGCGTGCTCGATGACCTTCTCGATCGCCTCCTGCGCCCGTGAGTAGCTGCCGGCCTGGCCGTGGATGGTGGCGATCAGCCACCAGGCCGCGTCAAGCCCGGCGTCGTCACCCAGCGACGTGAAGACGCGAATCGCCTCCTCGCACTGGACCTGCGCCGCCTCCGACCAGCCGGTCGGGTCGGTGAGGAAGTTGAGGCGCATCCGGACCAGCCGGAGGTGGACCTCGAGCCCATGCTCCGCGAGCCGGGCTGCGCTCTCGATGCTCTCCGAGATCAGGTGCTCCACGCGCGCGAACTCACCCTTCTCGATCAGAGCCTCGCTCAGCGGCAGCGAGAGCGGCAGCTGCTCATGGTCAGCCCCCACCAGCACGGCGGTCGCCCGCTGCAGCAGGTCGACGGCCGCCAGGACGTCTCCGCGTGCCAGCGCCCGCCGGCCGGCCCCGCCCAGGAGCCGGCCCGCCCGCAGGCCGATCTCCGCGCCGGCCGCGTCCAGAGGGCCCAGCTCGCGCAGGTAGTGATGCGACTGCTCCAGGTGGTAGCCGACGATCTCCTCGTACTCGAGCGCGCGGGCTCCGGTCGCGACGACCAGCCAGTCGGCCAGGCGTTCGTGCATCTCAGCGCGGGCTCGCTTCAGAAGGCCCTGGTAGGCGGCGTCACGGATCAGGCCGTGCTGGAAGCGGAACTCCTCCTCCAGCGCCAGGCTCGACTCCTGGCGCCGGATCAGGAGCTTGCGGCCGAGCGCCGCGAGGTGGTCTGGAACCCGGTCCCGGACCTGGTCGGCGCAGACCGCCTCGACAGCGCCGCGATGGAAGGTCAGGCCCGCGACCGCTCCGGCCTCGGCGACCGCCCGTTCCTCGCGCACGAGCCGGTCCAACCTGGCTGAGAGCAGCGCTGAGATCGAGGGGGGCACGACGATGCTCTCGCTCGCGCCCTCGGCCGCGGTCCAGCCGCCCTCCCCGTCGAAGACCAAGAGGCCGTCGTCGATCAGGATCGAGACCATCTGCTCGACGAACAGCGGGTTCCCCTCCGCCCTCTCGAGGATCCGGGTCTGGATCGCCGGCGGCAGGCCGGCGCGACCGAGCAGGTGCTCGATGATCAGGGCGCACTCGTCGCCGCTCAGCGGCTCGAGCCTGAGCCGTGTCGCGTTGTACCGGTCAGCCAGCCAGTCGGGCTGGCTTTCGAGCAGCTCGCTGCGCGCCGCGCAGAGCACCAGCAGCGGCGCTCCGGAGGCGGTGCCGACCACGCTGTCGATCAGGTCCAGGAAGGTCGGCTCCGCCCAGTGGACGTCCTCAAAGACCACGATCAGCGGCTGCTTCGCCGCGAGGTCCTCGAAGAGCTTGCGCGCGGCCCAGAAGATGTCCGCCGTGCCGAAGGGCTCGACGCTGAGGCCGATGGCAGCGGCCAGCCGGCGGGCCACGTCGACGGCCGCGAGCTCCTCGATCTTTCGATTTGCTTCGACCGGCGAATCCGAGTCGGTGATGGCAGCAGCCTCGCGCACGACCTCGCCGAGCGGCCAGAAGGTGATGCCGTCGCCGTAAGCGAGGCAGCGACCGCGCAAGATCCGCGCGTGCGAGTTGCGGCGCAGAAACTCCGCCAGCAGCCGGGTCTTGCCTGAGCCGGCGTCGCCAGTGACGACCGCGGCCTGCGGGTTCGCCTGCGCCGCCCGGGCAAACGCGCTCTCGAGCGCCAGCAGCTCTTCGGCCCGCCCGACCAGCGGCGTGTCGAGCTGGCGCCGGCTCTCGGCCTCGTCGACGTCGATGAGCCGGTAGGCGATGACCGGCTCGGCCTTGCCCTTGAGGTTGAGGGGCTCCACCGCTTCAACCCGCACCGCGCTCCGCACCAGCCGGTAGGTGGAGTCGCCGATCAAAGTCTCCATCGGCCCGGCCGCGCCCTCCAACCGGGCGGCGACGTTGACCGCGTCGCCCGTCACCAGGCGCTGCTCGCCGACCGCGCCGGCGATGACCTCGCCCGTGTTGATGCCGACGCGATTGGCCAGCCGCACGCCCCAGCGGGCCTCGAGGTCGTCGTTCAGGGTGTCGAGAACCGCCTGCATCTCGCGGGCAGCGCGCACGGCGCGCAGCGCATCGTCCTCGTGCGCACGCGGGAGGCCGAACACGGCCAGCACGGCGTCGCCGAGATAGCTCTCGACAGTCGCTCCATGCCGCTCGAGAGCCGCCCGCATCTCGGCGAAGTAGCGGTTCAACGCCTCTCGCACGAGCTCTGGATCGAGCCGCTCCCCCATCTCGGTGGAGCCCTTGAGGTCGCAGAACACGACGGTGACGGTGCGGCGGATGTGCACGGTCGCCGCCGCCGCCGACAGCTGCGTCCCGCACATGCCGCAGAACCGGAAGCGCTCCGGGTTCTCCTCGCCGCACAGGGGACAGATCTGCATGGTCTCTGGAAACGGTTGGCGGCGCGGCTTGAGACCGCGCCGCCGTCGCCTAACTCGTTAGAACACCCACCTGCCGTTGATCAGCGTGTCGACCGTGATCTGGAAGTACTGGACTCCGGTCGCGGTCTTGAGCTTGACAATCGATGCGACACACGGATCGGGCGTCGGCGGCGAGGTCGATGTGCACGCCGCCACGGTCTGCCACTGAGTGCCGCCGTCAGGGATGTGCAGGACGACAACCTGGTTCGCGCCGGTCGGGCCCCCCTTCACCAGCGGCACGTTGAACACGAACTGCTGGATCGGGGCGGTCCCGCCTCCGTTGACGATGTCGTTCGAGTTGATCAGGACGATCTGGCCGAAGCACTTGACGCCGGTCGGACACGCCGGCCCCGTCACGCCTTGCTCTATCTCCGCCCCGCCCGAGAACCCGGCGCCCTGGGGCACATGGAGGTTGGTGCTCTGGCCGTCGGGCTTGCCCGGTATGGCGTACCTCAGGTCACCGCCGTCGATCAGGAAGGCGCCCTGGCTCGTGTTGTTGCCCGAGACCGGGTCGTTGGCGTAGGCCACGTTCGCGACGCTGGTCAGCGGCGGCGGCGAGCCTGCCCCGACATAGAAGTTGCCGGTGACGAGGACGGTCAAGAGCATGTTGCCCGGGTTGTTCGTGTTGGCGTCCTTGGGTCCGCTGAGCTTGAAGGCGGCGCAGCTGACGACGGTGCCCGCGGCTACGCAGTTGACGCTGCTCGGGTTGACGGACACGACCTGCGTGGTCAGCCCTGTCGCCCCGCTGTCCGCAAAGCTGTCGGTCACGGTCACGCCGGTCGCGTTGCACGGGCCCTCGTTCTCGACGAGGACGGTGAACGTCACCGACTGGACTTTGCCGCCCGAGACGGTGCCCGTCGAGGACTGTGTGATCGCCAGGTCGGAAGACGGCGCGGTGTTGCATCCACCCGCCACGACCGCCGCCGGACTGCCGACGAACAGCAGCACCGAGTAGGCGGCCAACGCCGCGCCCACCCCCGACCCGAATATGCGCAAGCTGCGCCAAAGACGCCTAGTCACGTACTCCCTCCTCCGACCGGCCGCGGACCGAATGCCGCCGGCCGGGAGGAATTGTGCGCCAAATGAAGCAAAGAAAAACGGCGGGCATCCGGACGACCGAAAAGAGGTTGTTCGGAATCCTCAAGGCCGGTATAGGCTGCCCCCGACTTCGGTCGGAATAAGGAGGGGAAGGATGCACAAGTACGGATTTGGCGTGCCGGTGCTGCCCGGCCAGGACGGGCGGTCGCCGGCGCGGATCTTCCAGGAGGACCCCGAGGGCTGGCGCGCGTCACGCCGGCAGATGGGCGTGACGATGGAGCGCGTCTACCTGATGCCGACGCCGATGGGCGATTTCGTAATCGCGTATTTGGAGGGCGACAAGGACTTCGGCGAGGCAAACCAGATCCTGGCGACATCGCAGCTCGACGCCGACGTCAAGTTCCGCGACGCGCTGAAGCAGGTGCACGGATTCGACTTCTCCGCCGCCGCGGGCGCGCCGGCGCCCGAGGTGGTCGCGGACTGGGCGAAGCCCGGCGTGACCGAGCGCAAGCCCGGCTGGGCCTTCATCGCCCCGCTCAAACCAGGCGCGACCGAGACGGCGCGCGCATTCGCCAACGAGGCCTGGAACACTCGCACCGCCGAGTTCGCGGCGTCGAGGGACAAGCTCGGCAACACCCGCGAGACCGTGATCCTCAACCAGACCCCGGAAGGCGACGTGGTGGTCGTCTACGTCGAGGGCGACGACCCCGCCGAGTCGAACCGCCGTTTCGCGGCTTCCAGCGAACCGTTCGACGTGTGGTTCAAGGACGAGTGCCGGAAGATCTTCCCTGAGTTCATCGACTTCAACGAGCCGCTGCCCCCGATCGAGACCATCTGGGACAAGCAGCTCTCCACCGCCACGGTCTGACTCTTCGCGGGCGGGCTCGCGAGAGCCCGCCCGTGCCCGTAACGGAGCTGCAGGTGCAACCGTTTCTGCAACACCGACATGCACGGGCCGTCCCGGCGCCAACTTGGTGTCCTGGTCAGCGTCGGAACCGTGCCGGTCGTCGTCGGCGCCACGGTCGCCTTCCTGGCTGTCGCCAATCGCCCTCCGGCACCGGCCGCACCGTACCCGACAGCGGCTGCCACCCCCTCGCCTCCTGACGTCGCCATCCCCTCGCCCGGACCTACTGTCCCGGTCTGCGTCGACGTCGCCCACTGGCCCCTCGATCGCCGCTTGGAACAGCTGCTGATCGTGTCGGGCGTCTTCGACGACCTGTCCGCCTCGGCTGACGAAGCGCGTGCCGGGATCGGCGCCCTGGTGCTCTTCGGCCAGCCGCAAGCTGGGCAGGCGAGCTCGATCGCCCACGGTCTCGAGCAGCTGCGCGCAGACGCCGCTGCGGCGGACCAGGTGCCGCCCTGGATGTCGACCGACGAAGAGGGCGGCTATGTGCAGCGCCTGGCCGGCGTCGTCGGCGTCCTGCCCGCGCCGCGTCATATGGGTTCCGAGTGGACGCCAGACCAGGTGCGCCACGAGATGACGGTCCACGCCGCCGCGCTGAGGGCGCTCGGCATCGACATGGACCTGGCCCCGGTGCTCGACGTGGCGGCGCCCGATGACGCGGTCGCCGACGAAGAGGACCGCGCGTTCAGCGACGACCCCTCGGTGGTGGCCGCCGACGGAGTCGCCTACGCCGAAGGTCTCGAGGCCGGCGGCGTGACGCCCGTGGTGAAGCACTTTCCGGGCCTAGGCCGCGCCGACGTGAACACGGACGTCGCGGTCGCGACAGATCCTTCGCTCGCAAGCCTTGAGTCGTCCGACCTGCTGCCGTTCGAGGCCGCGGTTTCCGCCGATGTGCCGGTCATCATGATCAGCAACGTCCGGGTGCCGGGCTTGACAGGCAACGTGCCTGCGAGCCTCGCGCCCGCGACCTACCGTCTTCTGCGCGACTCGCTAGGTTTCCAGGGCGTGGCGATGACGGACGCCCTCGACGCGGGCGCCATCGCTGAGTCTGGCTACAGCCAGCCTCGGGCCGTGGTGGCGGCCATCTCGGCGGGCGCCGACCTGGCGATGATCGACTCGCAAGAGTGGCAGCCCGTCATGTCGGCGCTGCGGCAGGCCGTTCTCACGGGGAGGCTGTCGACCCAGCGGGTCGATGACGCAGTGAGGAGTGTGCTGAGCGCTAAGGGGCTTTCGGTCTGCGTAAGAGGTCAGTAGAAATGGGCGGAGGTCGTCAGGCGGAATGGCGCGGCTGCCCGCCCACTGCTGCGGCAGGGGCGGGCCGGCCCAGCCGGCCCGCCTCTGCTCTGTTACTGCGGGCTGACCGCCACCCCATAGGGGGCGTTCTGGCTGTTGGCGATCACAGTCGGGCTGCTGCCGTCCAGGTTCGACTGCATTACGGTGCCGTCATTCTCATCGGCCCAATAGACGTTGCTGCTGTCGACCGCGACCCCCACCGGAAACGGCAAGCCCGTTGCAATCACCGTCGGATTGCTGCCGTCCAGGTTGGCCTCGACGATCGTGCCATCGACGAGGTCCGCCCAGTACAAGTGACTGCTGTCCAACGCCAGCCCGGCCGGACCGTCCAGACCGCTCACGATCGTCGTCGGGTTGGTGCCGTCGAGGCTGGCCTCGACAATCGTGCCGTCCCCGACGTTGGCCCAGTACAGGTGGGTGGAATCGACTGCGACTCCGACCGGAGAATTCTGGCCGCTTGCGATCACCGTCGGGTTGCTCCCGTCCAGGTTGGCCTCGACAATCGTGCCGCTGTTGAAGTCCGCCCAATAGAGATGGCTGCCGTCCAGAGCCAGCCCGGCCGGTGCGAATGACGACTGCGGAACGATCGTCGCCGGATTGCTGCCGTCCAGGTTGGCTTCCACGATGCTGCCGTCGTCGTTGGCCCAATACATGTGGCTGGCGTTGACCGCCACTCCTTGCGGAGCGTTTTGCCCGGTGACGATCGTCGCCGGATTGCTGCCGTCCAGGTTTGCTTCGACGATCGTTCCGTCGCCCCTGTTCGTCCAGTAGAGCTGGCGGGCGACGCCCGTGGCCGATAACGAATCAGTCGCCGCCGCGGCGGACTTCTTGCCATGCGCGGTCAGCGTGGCCGACACAGCTCCGATGCCGGCAGTGAACTGCACACGAACCGAGCACGTCATCCCTGGGCCCAGGCTGGTCCCGGTGCAGCTGTCCGAGATGATGCGGAAGGCGGGCGAGCCCGACAGGCCAACCGTCAGGACCGCGCTTCCAGTCCCGCCCGAGTTTCTCAAAGTGAACGTCTGAGAAACGGCGTGCCCCGTCAGGGCCGTTCCGTAGTCATAGGCCGACGGCGAGAACGCCAGGGCCGGCGATTTCGCGGCCGCTGCGCCGGCCGGAAAGAGCACGCCCAAGGCGCAGGCGAACGCCGTCGCAACCAGAAGCCTCGGCGCGCGCGCACGCGAGGCGAACGTGAAGTGCAGACGTACCGTTCGTCGTGCAATAGGTCTCAAGGCATCGAACATTGCTGTGTACCCTCCGTCTTTCTACTTTTGATCCGGCGCCGGTGGGCCATCAGGGCTGAGCCGGAGACGCTCGAGCTTTTCCACGAGCTCCAACCAGCCTCGGAACGGCTGGCCGGACGTGCCTCCCGGGCCGATTCGCCCGTGGATCGGCTCTCCCGGATCCAGCTCCAGCACGACCCTTGAGGCCCCGCGCGTCGTCATCGCAGCCATCGTCCGCGGGGCAATGTGGGCTTCGCGTCGGTAATCGCTACTGATCTTTGCGGGACGCCGACGACGCCTGGCCGGGTGCGACCGGCGCGGCAGCCGGGTATCCGACCGCCGCGCCGTGCTCACGTTTCCGCCAGGCCTGACTGGCCCTCTCTGTTATCCGCGGCAGCCCAGCTTGGCCTCGATCTCCTTGGCATCGGAGATGAGCTGGGTTGCTTCCGCTGGGGAGATGCCTTTGCCGGACTGTGCCTTGACTTGATTGATGAACGCGCTCAGCGTCGAGCAAGCGCCCGCAGTGTCGCCGGAGGCCAGTTGGGATTGTGCTTGGTTGACCTTGTTGGCCAGGCTGCCGCCCGTGCCCACGCCCTGGACGGTCTTGGACAGGCTGGCGAGGTCCGTGGCCGCGGAGGTGACGAGCGTCGCCGCCTCGTTCAAGTCACCCTGAAAGAAGGGGGCCAGTGGGATGGCACCGCCGGTGCTGTCATCGACCGAACCACTTGTGATCACCTCGTCGTTACCGGACACCCCGCAGTTATTGACGTTCTGGCCATTAGGCGTCCAGAAGCCGAGGATGTCCCCGCTCTGAACCGGTATCTGGGCGGGGAACGTTTCCAGGCCGGTGCCCCCGAGTGTGACCAGGCCGCTCTTTCCCACCACCGTGTAATTGCCGCTCGATACCGGGCGCAGGACGAGGAAATCGAGCTGCTGACCGGTGTTGGTCGAGTCAGACAGAAACGAGAAACTCGTGATGGTCCCGCCGCCCGACGGCACCACGTAACTGGTGTCGGCCCACACGCCGCCTTGACCGGAGGGACCGAAGTGGGCGCAGAAGCCGTTGCCTCCCGTCATTCCAATTGTCGTGTCCGCCAGCGCTGTGGCGGGAAGCGCCGCCAGGCCCGCCGCGATAAGCGCCGTGAGAAGCCACTTACGTTTGAGAGCCCGCATCTTCGACCTCCGTTTGCGCGTCATGCGGGTCCGTTGGAATCGCGCGTGGTGAAGCGCACGGACCCTGGATCCTCGAAATCGTCAGCGCCGCCGGGCGGCCTTCGCGTCGGTAATCGCTACTGGTCTTTCGCCGGATCGCCGGTGGCGCCGGCTCCGATCGTTGCCGGGATTACCCGGCGAGCGCCTCTTGGAGCCGAGCTCGAGAGCTGATGCCCAACTTGGAGTAGATGCGGTTGAGATGGCTGTCGACGGTTCGGGTGGTGACGAACAGCGCCTGAGCGATGTCCTTGCTGCTCTGACCCTCGGCGGCCATGTGCGCGACCCGCAGCTCGCTGGCCGTCAGCGCCTCGCGGCCCGTGACGCGCTGCCGCCGCGGGCGGGCGCCGGTGGCGGCCAGCTCGGAGTAGGCGCGATCAGCGAGCCGGACGGCGCCGCATCTGTCGGCGAGATCAAGCCCGTCTCGCAACACGAGGCGCGCCCCGGCTCGCTGATTGTGACGGCGCAGCGCGGCGCCGAGCTCCACCAGGGCGCGCGCGTGCTCCAGCCGAGCAGGCGAGCCGCCCAGGATTGTCACCGCCTGCTCGAGGTGGCGACGCGACGTCTCCCAATCCTCCGTGAGCAGCCCCAGGGCACGCACCGCGACCCCGATCCGTCGCGGCATGCCGCTCCGCTCGGCGTCGCGCAGTTCTTCGTTGACGAGTTGGAGCGCCTCTGAGTGCTCCGAGCGGCCGAGCATCAGGGCCAGCTGGGATCGCCAGGCGGGGCAGCCAATAGGGTTGGTGAACGCACAAGCCCGCTGTGCGGCGCCGGCCGATCGCATGTCCGCGACTGCTTCGGACCGCCGGCCGGCCGCGAACCGCAGCCGCGCCCGGGTGGCCTTGAGAAAGGCGCCGAATTGAAGGTCTGCCAGTGGCCCAAGCTCGAAGGTGTCCGCAAGCTGGGCAAGGTCGCCGGCGTCGGGTCTCTCGATTAGGACGTCGCCGATATAGAACAGCATCGTCAAGGCGGCGAGCTGGTTGTTGACCTCGACGGCCCGGGCGTAGCCGGCGTGCGCCTCCTCGGAAGCCGAGGCGAGCTCGCCCCTCAGCACATGGAGCAGGGTCTGATGGGCACTTGCCAGCAGGTACTCGATCACGGAGCCGCTGCGACGCGCCCTTGTCCACAGCTCGTCGATGACTGCGGACGCGCGATCGAGCTCGTCGACGGCCAGCAGTGCGCCCAGCACTTGGGGCAGGAACATCGGCGGCTCGCCGTCGGAGAGGTAGGCTCCGCTGTCCCAACCCTGCTCGGAGGATGCGACGACCGCCTCCGTCCCCGCGTCGGTCTGCGCCTTGTAGGCGGCCAGCACCAACGCCAGGGGTCGTGCCCCGGCGCCGCCTTCCCGTCGCAGCCGCTCGAGCTCGGGAACACGTTGGCGGAAGGAGGCGGACGCCCGCGGGTCGTAGAGCATGTAGCCGGCGCGAGCCGCTTCCGCCCGAAGCTGCGCCCCCTGGTCGCCAGCGCCGATATCGGCCAGCGCGAGATCGGATAAAGCGAGGTAACGCGCGTTATCGCCGGTCGCGAACCAGCCGAGCTCGGCCACCGCGAGCGCCGCTCGAGCGCGCGCGGCCGGGTCATCAGAAAGCCGCCGCACCTCTTCGTAGTGTTCGATGGCGGCCGGGCTTCCGCAGGCGTGTTCGGCAGTTGCCAGCTCGAGCATCAGAGCCGATCGCAGCTGTCGTTCCGGGTTCTCGGCCAGGGCCCGCGCCAGATAGACGGCCGCGGTGTCTGGGGCCGCGAGGGCCAGGGCCTCGCCCGCCGCGGCCCGGAGCGTCATGACCGTCTCCGGGCTGCCTGTCGCTCCGCTGTGCAGCAGGTGTCCCGCGATGCGATCGAGCTTGGCGCCTTGTGTCCGCAGCATCGCCGCCGCCCTTCCGTGTGCGCTCGACCGGGCGCCGGCCGTCATCGAGTCTTAAACGGCGTTGCGCACGATGGGGTGCCGGAATACCAAGGAGCTGCCGGGCTCGATCACCTCAACGGCCACAAGCGCGTCGAGCGCCTCTGCGGCCTGCTGCAGGTCGAGGCCGGCGAGATCAGCGGCGCGAGGGAGATCTGAGTCGGCGCCGAGGACGGCGAGCGAGTGCGCCAGCTCAACGGCGCCGTTTGCCGCGCGGGCGAGACGGGCCAGAGTGGCCTGCACGATCGTCTGTGGCGCGGCCCCCGAAACATGTTCGACAGTCGCTTGCACAGGCTCCATGCCATCCGCGATAAGCACGGCGGCGAGCTCATGGAGGTAGAACGGGTTGCCACCGGTCACGGTAAAACATCTGTCGACGAATTCCGGCTCGGCCGGGCGGCCGAATGCCCGGCTCAGCAGCTGGTCCACTCCCGCCTTGCTGAGCGGGGCAAGATCGCCCACGTGGGCGTCGCGGCCCACCCGGAGGCCGGCAAGGAGCGCGTCGTCGGCCCCACCCTCTCCGCTCCTCAATGCCGCTGTCACAGTCGCGCTGAGGCCGTCCAAGCGGCGGGCCAGATAAGTGAGGAAACGGAGAGACGGGGCGTCGCACCACTGCAGGTCGTCGACCAGGAGCGCGAGCGGGCTCTCGTGTGAGAGGTTGGCGACCAACCAGTACAGTCCGTGGATCAGCAGAAACGCATCAGCTTCGGGCGGCAGACCGGGATCCGGACCGAGTACCGCCGGGACGGCGTGGGCGGCCGCGCCGTCCAGAATGCGCGCCCTGCGCCCGCCTCGGGAAGAGCGCAGCGTTGGCTCCAGAAGCTGGCGAATCACGCCGTAGGGAAACGCCCTCTCGTGCTCGTCTGCCCTGGCCCGCAACACGACGAGGCCGGCGGCCTCGGCGCGGGCTCGCGCTGCGTCCAGCAGAGTCGTCTTGCCGATGCCGGCTGGACCGGACACCAGTAGCAGCTCGCCACGTCCATCCCCCGCACCCTTCAGCGCCCGATCGATCGCTTGAAGCTCCCGCGCTCTCTCGATCATCAGCGGGGCCGGCTCTCTGGCCGGCGTGGCCGCGGGCCGCGGATCGGCGCCGACGCGCTCTACCAAGGCTTGCTGCTTCCCCATGGTGGCGCCGACTCTAGCCCAGGCCTGGAGCTGCAGCAAAATGCTCGTATACGCGCCGTGCAATACGCGTCTTTTTGATAGGAGGCCGCGCGTACCAACGCGCGCCGCGCCAGCCCAGCTTGAACAGTGGTGCGGCGGAGAGGATTTGAACCTCCACGGGGTTGCCCCCACTGGCTCCTGAGGCCAGCGCGTCTGCCGTTCCGCCACCGCCGCGAACAGCGAGTCGGAAGTATACCCAGGGGTCGTGACCATCCCTTAAGTTGCTGGGGTGGACCGCCTGGAGTTCGCCAATAGGCCGCGCTGCCGCGAGGCCAAGGGCACGTACGAGGTTTGGTACGTGACCGTGAACCAGCCGGCGCAAGGCCGCGGCTTCTGGATCCGCTACACGACGTTGAACCCCGCCGACGGCGCCGGCTCGGAGCCGCACGCAGCCTTGTGGGCCGCGTCCTTCGACCGGGGCGCCCCAGAGCGGAACCTGGCTTTGAAGGCCGTCCACCCGCTGTCCGCGGTCGGCTACCAAGAGCCGTTTGGAATCAGCATCGGCGACGCCGTCCTCGACGTCAGGGGCTGCCGCGGCTCGTTGACCGCGCCGGGCGGCACCGCCCGCTGGGACCTCGCTTGGACGTCGCACGCCGAGCCCTTCTTCATCCCCGAGCCGGCCTGGCTCAAGGTGGTGTCGGCGGCGAATTTCGGCGCCCAGCCGTGCCTTGAGGTCACCGGCACGATCGAGATCGGCGGCGTCACCTACGAGCTCGACCGCGCGTACGGCGGTCAGCAGCACACCTGGGGACGGCGCCACGCGCTGGAATGGAACTGGGGCTTCGCCGCGGGCTTGGGCGGCCGGCGCGGCGAGTTCCTGGACGGCGTGTCGACTCGCGTGCGCGGGCCTGGCGGCGTGACTCTCGGCGGGACCGCGCTGGGGCTGCTGGCGGGCGAGCGCTCGGTGAGGGTGAGCTCGCTGCCGGCGACGCTCCGCAACGGCGCCGAGATCTCGCCGGTCGGTTGGGACGCCAAGGTCTCGGACGGGGGCCTGACCGCCGAGGTCAGCATCCGCCCGCGTCGCGAGGACCTGATCGGCGTGACCTATGGCGACCCTGCGGGCGGCATTCGGGTCTGCTACCACACCGAGGTCGCGGACCTCGACCTCACGCTGCTCGAGGCGGGCCGCGAGGTCTTCGCCCATCGCTTCGAGAGCGCAGCGGCGTTCGAATACGCGTCGGAGAAGGCGCTGCCGGGCCTGCCGCCAGTCCTGTAGCGCGCCCCCCGTTGTGCGCGTTCGCCGGCGAGCGCAGGTATCCACCCATCCCCAATGGGCGCGTTCGCCGGCGAACGCAGGTGTCGGGGGTTAGAGCGACCCCGCCAAGCGGCGAGCAATCCGCGTGGCGAGGGCCATGATCGTGATCTGCGGGTTGACGTGGGTGGAGCCGGGCAGCACGGAGGCGTCGCAGATGACCAGCCCGGGCAGGTCGTGCGCACGCCCGAACTCGTCGACCACCGAGGAGCGCGGGTCCGCGCCCATGCGGCAGGTGCCCATCGGGTGGTACGCCGACAGCTTGAGGTGCGACGCCTTCCACCGCCCCTCCGTGATCCAGCCCAACTCTTCACGCCGGCGGATGGGCGGCAGGCCGGGCAGCAGCGTGTGCACCTCCGTCGCTGCCGCGGCAAGGTAGGTCTCGCAGGCGAGCGCGAGGCCCTCCAACAGTCGCGACGCGTCCGCCTGGCCGACGCTGTAGAACATCAGCGGCCCCCCCGGCGCCGCCCGCACCCTGCCGGCCGACGTATCGGACACGATCAGCCCTCCCGCCGCGCTGCGCCGGTACCGCGACAGAGCGTCCTTCAGCTCGAGCCCGATCGCCCCCAATCCGCCCGCGCTGTAGCCGGCTCCCGGCGGCGGGTAGGTCGCCTCGAGCAGGATTCCGTCCCCGACCCGCTCGTCGACGTGGTAGCTCTGCATGACGCCCTGCCACGCGTCCAGGTCGCGGTCGAAGAACGCGAGTACGCCGAGCCCTGGGTGGATGCGAAAGTTGCGCCCGAGCTGCCCGCTGGAGCCGGCCAGCCGGTTGCGGAGCAGCAGGTCGGCCGAGTGCACAGCCCCCGCCGCCAGCACGACCGCGTCGGCTCGGATCTCCACTGGATGCCGCCGGGCGCCGGTCTCCGCATCGACCGCCCAGCCGCGCACCCCGACGGCGCGACCGCCTTCGACCACGACGCGCTCCACCCGGACGCCGCTGAACACGCGAGCGCCGGCCGCGACCGCCGCAGGCAGGTAGCTGACGTGCATCCCGAGCTTGGCGTCGAGCGGGCAGCCGAACGCGCACACGCCGCTACCGTGGCAGCCTCGCTCGTTGCGCGGAATCGGACCGGCGCTGAGTCCCAGCCGTGACGCGCCGAGCGCCATCACCTCGCCATTTGCCCCCATGACGCCGGCCCCGACCGGCGTCACGTGCAGGTTGCGCTCGACCTCTTCGAACACGTCTCCGAGCTCCTCTTCGGGCAGCTCGAGGCCCGCCACGCGCCGCCACCCCTCAAGGACGTTGGCGGGAGGCCGCAGGCACGTGCCGGAGTTGATCAGGGTCGACCCGCCCACCCCCTTCCCCATCGGCAGCGAGATGACGGGGCTGCCGATCGTGAAAGTAAGCCCGGCGTCGCGGTACAGCCGCCGCAGGCGCTCCGGCAGCGGACCGGCGAAGTCGCGCCGGTTGAAGTAGCCGCCCTCCTCGAGGACCACGACCTGGCGTCCCGCCCGCGCCAGCTCCAGGGCGGCCACCGAGCCGCCGGCGCCGGAGCCCACGACGACAACATCGACGCGCTCCGAGACGGGCACGGCCGGGTGCGAAACCGCCAGCTCAACAACCCCCGGGTCGCGTTCGACCGCCTTGCGCGGGGTCCCGGTGTAGCCGATGAGGGGCCGGATGCGCTCGTCCGCGCAGTACAGCATCAGCAGCAGCGCCTTCAGCCCGACCAGCGCCTCCCGCCGCTGCCGCAGCCTCGAGACCTCGCAGGAGTGGAGGTAGCTCTCCCGCGCGGCCGGGCTCAGGCGATGGAAGGGCCGCCCGTGCCGGCTCGCCACCGAGGAGACGGCGAAAGCCGAGAGCAGGAGCCGCACCGTGCGGCGGGCGCGCGCCGGCATGGCGCCGACGTAAGCCTCGAATTGGGCGGCCAGGTCCGTGCTCCGCGCGCCGGGCTCGATCGCGCCGCCCTCCGGAAGCAGCGACTCGGCCAGCGCCACCAGCACTCGCCGCTGCCCGCGCGAGAGCGTACTCACCGCGGCTTAGGGGTGCGGCTGGACATACCAGCCGCGATTGGCGGGCTCAGGCGGCGCATCTGCATCGTCAGCTCCTGTGCTCCTCCTCGCCGTATCCGAGTACGGCTCGTCCGGTGCTCGTCGCTTCCTCCCGGCTGCGGCACCTGATGGCCGCCACTCATCGACCGGCCGCCCAGCCGCACCCCCTATATTGCGGCGCGATGGACGCCATCACCGCCGCGCGCCGGCTCCGCCTCTGGCTCAGGATCTGGGGCGTCCTGTTCTCGCTGGGCGTCATCGACTTCCTGCTCCTGCCGGTCCAGACGGTGAAGTTCCTCAACGAGCTGGGCCGGACATTCGGGTTTACGCCCGCGACCTCTCTCGAGCAGACCGGCTTCTGGGTGCCCCTGGCGGCCGCGTACATGGTCCTGATCTCCGCTTTCTGTTGGGACTCGCAGCGCGCTAACAAGCCCATCGCGAGGCCGGTGCGCTACCTGGTGCTGGCGAAGGTCGCGTCGGCGAGCTTCGCACTCGGCTGGTTCTTCTTCGCCGGCCTGCAGTTCCCGATGCTGGCCGCCGGCGTCATCGATGCGTTCATCGCAGCCGGCACCCTCTGGCTGCTGCGGGACGCGCGCCCGCTGCTTTCCTAGGTCGCCGCGCCCGCGCTGGCCAGCGCCGACTCGAAGGCGCGGCTCTGCAGCTCGATCAATTCCGAGCGCGACAGGTCCTCATGCCGGAGCCAGTCGAGCGTCGACTCCTCGACGAAGCCGATCCAGCCGCGGACGGCGGCGCGCAGCGGCGGCGCCGCCACGGTCAGGCCGAGGTAGTCGAAGACGCGACTGGCGATGACTCCGCGAGTGCGCTCCACGAGGGCTTCGAGGTCGGCGTCCGCCCCTGCCGCGCCGCGAATCAGGGAGCGATAGAGCGGCTGGTTCTGCCGGACGAAGTCCACGTACGCGTCCAGGCTCCCGCGGAGGCGCTGCGCAGGCTCGAGCGAAGGATCGGGCTCGGTGCGCTCGAGCAGCCGGGCGCAGGCCGCTTCGATGACCGCGACGTGGTAGTCCCGCTTGGTCGGGAAGTAATGGAAAAGCAGGCCGCGCGAGATGCCGGCCATCTCCGAGATGCGATCGATCGCCACCAGCTCTCTCGGGCTGCTGCTGAGCAGCTCCAGGCCGAGCTCCACCAGCTGGCGACGGCGCTCGTCCCGGCTCAAGCGACGGCTGAGGGAGGCTTCCACGACCGCTCACTCTACTCGACTGTTGAGCAATGCTCAATAACTCTGGTAGCCTCGAAAACGTGGCTGTACGGCAGGCGGTCGACGCAGTCTTCGAGACTCAACGGGAAGCGCCCGACTTCACGGTCGCGATCATCGGCTCAGGCTTTGCCGGCCTGGGTCTCGCCCACGCCCTGGAGCGAGAGCGAATCGACTACGTCATTCTCGAGCGCGCCGGGGAGCTCGGTGGAACCTGGCGCGACAACCGCTATCCCGGCTGCCAGTGCGACGTCCCCTCCCACCTCTACTCCTTCTCGTTTGCGCTGAACCCGGACTGGTCGCGGACGTACCCGCTGCAGGAAGAGATCTGGGCCTACCTGCGCCGCGTCGCCGACCGCTTCGGCATCACCCCCAAGATCCGCTTCAAGCACGAGGTGCTCGACGCTTTCTGGGACGACGTCGCTCAGCTGTGGCGCCTCCAGACCGCGGGCGGCCCGGTCACCGCGCGAGTGCTCGTCGCCGGCGTCGGCGGCCTCAGCGAGCCCAAGCCGGCGGGTATCTCCGGCCTGGAGCGGTTCCGAGGTCCCGTGATCCATTCGGCTGACTGGGATCCCACCCTCGACCTCGAAGGCAAGCGCGTCGCGGTCATCGGCACCGGTGCGTCGGCCGTCCAGATCGTGCCGCGACTGCAGCCGAAAGTCGAAACCCTCCTCGTGTACCAGCGCACGCCGGCCTGGGTCGTGCCCCACCGCGACCGGCCGATCACCGACCGCGAGCGCACGCTCTACCGTCACCTGCCGATCGCGCAAAGGTTCGTGCGAACGGGCGTCTACTGGTTGCGCGAGCTCCTCGTGATCGGCCTGGCAACCAACCGCGTCAAGGCGATCCGCCGCGTCGCGACGGCTCACCTTCAGAAGCAGGTGCCGGACGGGGAGCTGCGTGCACGGCTGACGCCCAGATTCGAGCCCGGCTGCAAGCGGCTCCTGCCGTCCAACCATTACTACCCGGCGCTCACGAAGCCCAACGTGGAGCTCGTCACAGAGCCCATCTATGAAGTCACCGAGCATGGCATCCGCACACGCGACGGCGAAGAGCGACTGGTTGACGCGATCGTCACCGCCACGGGCTTCCGCGTCACCGACCACCCCTTCTACCAGCGGGTGCGCGGCACCGACGGCCGATCCCTCGCCGAGCGTTGGGAGGCCACGGGGATGCAGGCCTACCGAGGCACGACGGTCTCGGGCTTTCCGAACCTTTTCGTGCTGACGGGCCCGAACACCGGGCTCGGCCATACCTCCGTGATCGTGATGATCGAGTCGCAGGTCCCCTACGTGGTCGGCGCGGTGCGCCGGCTACGGCGGCGAGGCCTGGCCGCGGTCGATGTGAAGCCGGATGCCGAGCGCCACTACAACGCGGACGTCCAGCGCCGGCTCGAGGGCTCGGTCTGGAACAGCGGAGGCTGCCAGAGCTGGTACCTCGACAGCCACGGTCGCAACTCCACGCTGTGGCCGGATTTCACCTGGAAGTACCGGCTGATGATGCGCCGCTTCGACGCGGACGCCTACGACCTCATCCCGCCGCGTAAGCGAGTTGAGGACCCGGCCCCGCGCCGGCGCCGGGTCCCCGTCGAAGTCGAGAGCTAGGCCTTCAGTTCACGAAGCCGACGAAAACGGCCTCGAAGCAGAACGGCCCGTTTGCGCTGACCGGGCAGTTGGAGCCGTCCATGTCGCTGTCCGACTCCTGGTAGACGATGCTGCCGTACTTCCCGTTGAAGTGCTGGCCCGAGCTCGCGCCGCCCTGGGTGTTGATGTTGCCCGGCGCGTCGGCCGCCGCCCCGCAGCCCGTGAACGAACCCGCGTGGCCGCTCGCGTAGTAGAAGACGCGGCTGTCGGAATCGCCGCAGCTGTCGGCACTGCTGCCGAAGTCGTAGTTCGTGATCTGGCCGTTGAACCCGATCGCGTTGGAGCCCGAGAGCTGCATGATCATCGCCGTTCCGTGCTCGGTGCCCTCCTCGAACTGAGGGTTGGACGCGCCGAGCTGGACGTTGTCGTGCTGGATGGTCCAGCTGAACATGCCGCCGTTGGAGCTGTTGTCGCAGGCATCGCCTGACGGCACCGAGCCGACCGCCTGGGCCTTGCCCATGGCGGACGCCCCGCTGGGATGGTCGACGTTGCTGTTCCCGCTGAAGCTGTCTGTGCCCGGCATGAACGTGCCGCACAAGAGGTAGATGGTGGGCGTCGGCCCGCCGGACGCCTTCGATGCCGCGCTCGCGCCGGCAGAGAGGGCGAAGAGTGTGCCGAGAACGATGCCCGCGACGGCGAGCACGCGGCGACGAGTGGAGAACATGGGCACCTCCAGAGGTGACGCGAAGGGCCTGATCGAGCGCTAGGCCGATATCACTCCTATCAGGTAAGGCGGTCTCGGCGCTACCCCGTAACTCGACATTTACGGAGGGGTTCCAGGAAAAGCAAAGGGCCGGGCGCTTGCCCGGCCCCCTGCGTCATATGCCTTTAGATCGTCGTCGAAAACATGAACACGTCCTCGTCGGGCACACCGTTGGATGCGTTCCTGGTGTCTGCCCAGACCATGTAGATCTTGCTGCTGCTCGGGTCCCCCGCGGCACTGGAGTAGTCGCCGAGGAAGCCCGCCTGCGACGGGTTCGCCTGCGGCGATGGGTAGTTCTGCAGGTCGCTGGCGTCGGTGTACGAGCCGAAGCCGGAGCCGGTGTTGACCAGGTAGCCGTAACCGTAGGTCCCCGTTCCGGCGGGATCTGTCG
Source organism: Candidatus Dormiibacterota bacterium (assembly GCA_036378435.1). Lineage (GTDB taxonomy): Bacteria > Chloroflexota > Dormibacteria > Dormibacterales > Dormibacteraceae > DASUWK01. The sequence continues at coordinate 94,531 of DASUWK010000056.1, forward strand.
TGGCCGCGCTGGCCTGGTAGGTCGTCACCGCTTCGTGGCCGTCGCCGGCGATGGCGATGGCCGGTTCGAAATAAGTCGTTGAGGTGGTGAGCACAGTGCCGCCGCCACCCGAGCCGGTGCCGTCGGTCCACGTCTGACCGCCGTCGGTGCTCTCGGAAACGACGACGTCGTCATTGCCCTTCGAGGTCGCGCTGCGGCTGTCCGTCCAGTCAGCCACCAGGTGGTTGGCATTGGTCGGGTCGACCGCGACCGCCGGGAAATCATTCGTCCGCACGAAGATCGACTGGACGCACTGCTCAGGTCCGCGGCCGAAGTCGCAGAGGGCGACGTTCGACTCGTTGTCGAGACCCACGCGAACAGGTGCGCCGGCCGTCAGCGTGTTGTTGTTGACGGTGACCAGCACGCCGAGTGTCTGGTTGATCGAGCTCGGTGTGTTGCCGTTGTTGAACGCCACGAAGACGTTCCCGTTGGGCAGCACGACCGGGTAAGAGCCCTGGTCGAAGTTGCAGGCGTCGGCTGGAATCTGGGGGTTGAAGGTGTTGCCCCCGGTGCAGAGCGAGCTGCGGCCCGAGATCTGGATCGGATTCGTCCAACCGCTGCCGGTCCACTTCGAGATGTAGATCGGCGACTGGCAGAGGCCGCCCTTGTTGAACGACTTCTTGCAGAAGTCGAAGGACTGGAAGTCCGTGAACGTGACGAAGACCGAATCGGCGCTGGGGCCGCCGGCGATGAACTCCTTGTCGAAGCTGTGGTGTCCGGTGGCGTCCTGCGCCACGATGAAAGGACTGCCGGAGGCGGCCACGTTCGAATACGCCGAGCCCTTGAGCCCGGGGGTCGACGGGGTCACGGCGATCGCGCTGGCGTTCGAGTTCACGTCGAACAGCACGCAGCTGAACCACGCGCGACCAGTGCTGTCGAAGGCCAGGGCGGGGTCGCTGCCCGCGTCGTATGTGTGCCCGAGCGGCGAGAGCGCCTGGTAAAAGGGCGGGATTCCGTCGCCCCAGGTGTGGCCGCTGTCGAGCGAGTAGTCGAAGCCGCACTTGTTGAAGCCGATGCGGCTGTCGTTCTGGCCCGCGATGATGTTGGTCGGGTCGGTCGGGTTGACCAGGACCTTCTCCTCCGCCTGGCGCCGGGCCGTGCAGTCCTGGTTGACCCTCGGGTTGGTCAGGCTGCCGCGATTGGCACAGCCGAGAGCGGTCCCCGTGCTCAGCGGCGGGTCGGTCGAACTGGCCGTGTCGGCGCCGACGGCGCGTTCGTCGTCGTACGTGACCTCTGACCCACCGGACGGATGTGGCAGCAGTTTGCCGTTGGCGCTGAGCCTGGCGTGGCCGTTGCTGGGATCCATCAGCTGGTTAGGTCCGGCGGTGGCCGGCTGCGTGACCCAGATCCCGGCCGCAAGTGCGACCGCCGCTACGAGCACGGCAAATCGAAGCCTTCTTCCCATCCCGTTGCCCCCTTCGCTAAGAGCAGTGGCCCGCCCCACGGCCGGCCTCGACTTCGATACTAGCTTGCCTATAACTAATTGTGCGGGCGGCCTCCGAGGAGCGCCGCCCGCGATGTTGACAGCCCGGACTGTGACTTAGTGCGACGTGTGGTGGCTCGCCCCGCCGTTGTGCTGGACGACCCAGCTGCTGACACACTGCCCGATGCCGTGAGTGCCGGCCGCGGCCGCCTGCGTCTTGCAGGTCTTCACCTGCTGGACGACCTGCTGACCGAAGGCCGAGGAGTTGGCGTGGTTGGTCGTCGAGTTGCTGCCCGAGGCGGTGGTCCCAGTCGATTCCTGGGGCGCCGTTGCCGTCGCCGGCTGTTGAGGGGCCGGTGCGGCAACCGCCGGCACCGGCTGCCGGGAGCCGGTGGCGACGGCGTTGATCGTCGCCGTCCCGCCGAGGGCCACGATCGCCAGCACGATGCCGAGTCCTCTGATGTGGGCTGCTGGGGCTCGCAACTGTGTCAGTGCAATGCTCATGTTTTCTTCAACGCCGGCGCAGCCATAGAACCTGCGCGCCGGGCGCGGTTAAGGTAGGCCGGTGAGGGCCGCGCTCAGCCTCGTCGAGGCGCTGCTCGCTTCCGACGGGCTGCCGGCGGGGCATCCGCCGGCCGAGGTCCGCGAAGTCGCGAAGCAGTGCGTGCTGGATTGGTTCGGCGTCACGCTCGCCGGCGCGGGCGAAGAACTGGCCGTGATGCTGCGGGCGGAGGCCGAGGCGGCCGGAGGTGCACCGCAGGCCGGGATCGTCGGCACGGCGGCGAGGACTTCCGCGCTTTTCGCTGCCCTGGTCAACGGGGCGACGTCGCACGCGCTGGACTACGACGACACGAACCTCGTGATGATGGGTCACTCCACGGCCCCGGTCCTACCCGCGGCGCTGGCCGAAGCCGAAGTCCGCGCTGCCGGCGGCCTCGAGCTGCTGAACAGCTTCATCGCCGGCGTCGAATTGGAATGCCGCCTCGGGCTCGCGCTGAGCCCGGGCCACTATGCCGCCGGCTGGCACCCCACGGGGACCCTGGGGACGTTTGGGGCGGCGGCCGCTTGCTGCCACCTGGCCGGGCTCGACCGGGCGGCGACCAGGGCCGCCCTCGGCATCGCCGCGACGCAGGCCGCGGGCCTCAAGTCGGCCTTCGGCACCATGAGCAAGCCTCTGCACGCCGGCAAGGCGGCTTTCAACGGGCTGCTGGCGGCGCGGCTCGGGGCCCGTGGCTTCACGGCGAGCGACGAGATGATCGACGGCGCCCAGGGTTTCGTCGAAACCCATGCTCCCGAGATCCACCCGGAGCGCCTTGACGAGCTTGGCACCCGCTACCTCATCACCGAGACGCTGTTCAAGTACCACGCCGCCTGCTATCTCACCCACAGCACGATCGAGAACCTGCGCCGGCTGCGCCTCGAGGGCGTGCCGGCCGACGATGCCGAGCTCGTGGAGGTGAGGGTGCATCCGGCGGCGCTCACGGTGTGCGATATCGCCGAGCCCCAAACCGGCCTCGAGGGGAAGTTCAGCCTGCGCGCGACCGCCGCGATGGGTCTGCTCGGCGATCCCACGGACGACGTGGCCACCTTCAGCGACGCGCGCATGGCCGACCCGCGGCTGCGCTCGCTGCGCGACCGCGTCCGGGTGAGCGGCGACGAGGACCTTGCCGCAGCCGAGGCGGTGGCTGTCGTCCACGCCGGCGGCAGGCGGTTCGAGTCCCGGTCTGACGCAGGCCTGCCCGCGCGCGACATCGACACCCAATGGCAGCGACTGGAGGCGAAGTTCACCGCCCTGGCCTCCCCGGTGCTCGGCGAATCGGGCGCCCGCAACCTGCGCGAGGCGATCCGCTCTCTGGAACACTTGCCGGCCGCGGACCTGGTGCGGCTCTCGCAGCCCGCCTAGTGGATCTCAGCTCCGCTCGGGAGTGGCTTCACGGCCGCTACTTCGAGGACTTCGAGGTCGGGCAGAGATTCGATCATCACTGGGGGCGCACCATCACCGAGTCCGACGCGATCCTGTTCTCGACGCTGACGCTCGCCTACAACCCGCTCTACTTGAACCGCGACCACGCTCTGGCCGAAGGCCACCCGGACCTGGTGGTGAACCCTCTGCTCGTGTTCGACGTGGTGTTCGGCTTGAGCGTCGAGGACCTGAGCGAGAAAGGTGGGCTCTTTCTCGGCGTCGAAGATCTCACCTATCACCGCCACGTCTATCCGGGCGAGACCCTGACCGCCCGCAGCGAGGTCCTGACGGCGCGGCTCTCCGACAGCCGCCCGGAGCACGGCGTCGTCTCCTGGCGGACCGAGGGCGTCGATGCGCGGGGCACGATCGTGATCGACTTCACGCGCACCAACCTCGTTGTGCGGCGGCCCGCGTGAGCGCGCTGTCGCCGGAGCGCGAGGAGCTGCGGCGCCGCGCGCGAGAGTTCGCGCTCGCCGAGGTCCTGCCGGTGGCCGACGAGCTCGATCGCCAGAAGGTCGACATCCCCTGGGAGCTGATCGAGAAAGTCGCCGCGCAGGGGTATTTCGGGATCACGATCCCGCGCGAGCACGGCGGCCTCGGCCTCGGGCTCTTCGAGTACTGCCTCGTGAGCGAAGAGCTGGCTCGCGCGTGGATGAGCGTCGCCAGCATCATCGCGCGCGGCAACTCCATCCTGTTCGGGGCGTTGGCGGACGATCCGCGGCGCAGCCACCTGATGGCAAAGGTCGCGCGGGGCGAATACATCGGCGCCTTCGCGCTGTCCGAGGAGCAGACCGGCTCAGACGTCGCCGGCATCGCCACCACCGCTCGCCGCGAAGGCGACGAGTGGGTGCTCGACGGTGACAAGAAGTGGGCCGGTTGGGCGCTGCCGGCCGACTTCATCATGGTTTTCGCCCGCACGTCGCCCCCGGATGCGCAGAACCGGCACCGCGGGATCAGCTGCTTCCTGGTGGAGAAGGAACGGGACAGCTTTCCACCGGGCATGAGCGGCGAGCCGATCGACAAGATCGGCTACCACGGCCTCAGCTCTTGGCGGCTCCGCCTCGACGGCGTGCGGGTGCCCGCCGGCAACCTGCTCGGCGTCGAAGGCGAGGGCTTCCGGATCGCGGTCAGCGGTCTGGACAAGGCGCGAGTGCATACGGCGGCGCGAGCCGTGGGTGCCGCTCAGGCTGCTCTCGAGGACGCCACCGCATACGCGCGCACGCGCGTCCAGTTCGGCCACCCCATCGCCGACTTCCAGGCCATCCGCTTCAAGCTCGCCGAGATGGCGACCGACGTCGAGGCGGGCCGCCAGCTGTGGCGTCACGCGGCCGAGCTCGTCGACGCGGGCGGCCGCCACGATCGCCTCTGCTCGATGGCGAAGCTGTTCGCGTCCGATATGGCCGAGCGCGTGACCACCGAAGGCCTGCAGATCCTGGGAGGCGCCGGCTACACCACGGAGCACGCGATGGAACGGCACTGGCGTGACGCGCGTTTGACGCGGATCTTCGAGGGCACCTCCGAGATCCAAAAGCGCATCATCTCGGACCGGTTGCTGGAGGGGCCCGCGGCCGGCCCCGAGCCCGTTCAGGGCGGCGCGAAAGGGCCCGCGGCCGGCCGGGGGCCTCAACAGTGAGCTGGTGGGAAGACATGGAGCCCGGCGCCGTCTTCAAGCACGCGCGCGGCAAGACGGTCACGGAGCTGGAAGGCGTGCTGCTCACGAACCTGGTCCTGAACACGGCGCAGGCGCATTTCAACGAGGACGCGATGAGCCGCACCGACCTCGGCGGAACGATAGTGTTCGGCGGTGTGGTGGCCGCGGTCGTGATCGGCCTGGCCACCCAGGACACCGCTGAGCACGCGGTGCGAGAGCTGCGCCTCGACGCCATGCGATTCAAGGCGCCGGTGCGCCATGGCGACACGCTGTACGCCTACACCGAGGTGGTCGAGAAGTCTGAACATGGCACGGTCCACTTCCGCCATCGCGGCGTCAACCAGCACGGCGCCGAGGTGTTCGAGTGCGAGCGCTGGGTTCAGCTGAAGCACAGGCCGCCGGGCGCGCGCAGGGCGCACTGAATGAGCGGTCCGCTCGAAGACGTCCGCGTCGTCGACCTGACGCGCATGCTCGCCGGCCCCTACTGCACGATGCTGCTCGCCGACCTCGGCGCCGACGTGATCAAGGTGGAGGCGCCGCAAGGGGACGGCAGCCGGGAGCTCGGTCCCTTCGCGCCGGAGGACGAGCAGCACGCACTGGGCGGCTACTTCCAGAGCGTGAACCGCGGCAAGCGCGGGATTGCGCTCGACCTCAAGCAACCGGCCGCCCGCGAGGTGCTGCTCCGGCTCGTGGAGCAGTCGGACGCGCTGATCGAGAATTTCCGGCCCGGCGTGATGGAGCGCCTCGGGCTGGGCTACGAATCGCTGCGGGAACGGAACCCCAAGCTCGTCTACGGCGCCATCCGGGGCTTCGGCGATCCCCGCACCGGCGCCAGCCCTTACGTCGACTGGCCTGCCTTCGACGTCACCGCCCAGGCCTTCGGCGGCTTCATGGGGATCACCGGTGCGGGGCCCGGCGAGTCCTACAAGGCCGGACCCGGCATAGGCGATCTCTTCCCCGCGGTACTCGCCGCGGTGGGCGTGCTCGCGGCCATCCATCACGCGCGGCGGACCGGCGAGGGCCAGTTCCTGGACGTCGCAATGTACGACGCTGTGCTCTCGATGTGTGAGCGGATCGTCTACCAGCGCACGTTCGGCGGCGAGGTTCCGCAGCCGCAGGGCAACACGCACCCGCTGCTCGTCCCGTACGGCGCCTTCAGGACGCGCGACGGGCAGGTGACGATCGCCACGCCGGAACCGCACCAGTGGGCGGCGCTGGCCAACGCGCTCGGCCGATCCGAGCTGGCGGAGGACGAGCGCTACGCCACCAACGCCGCCCGCCTCGATCGCCGCGACGAGGTGAACGCGCTGGTCGCCGAGTGGTGCGCCGGGCTCTCGAAGCAGGAGGTGGTCGCGGCCTTGGGTGGCACGGTGCCGGTGGGCCCGGTCCAGACGGTGGCCGACATCCTGGCCGACCCGCACGTCGCCGCGCGGGGGATGCTCGCCGACGTCGATCAGCCGCGGGGCGGCAGCCGGCAGGTGGCGGGGCCGCCGATCAAGCTCACGCGGACGCCGGCCAAGGTCCGCGGCCGCGCCCCACTGCTCGGCGAGCATGGCGAGGAGCTGCTGGAGGAGCTCGGCTATTCGCCGGGCGAGCGTTCGGAGCTGCTCGAAACCGGAGCCATCATTCAGTGAGGCTGCGCCGCTCCGAGCTCTCGACGCCCGGCAACAGCGAGCGAATGATCGCGAAGGCCGCCGCCTCAGACGCCGACCTCGTCTTCCTCGACCTCGAGGATTCGGTGGCGCCGGCCGCCAAGGAGGCCGCACGCCACACCGTCGTCCGCGGCCTGCGAGAGCTGGACTGGGGGTCAAAAACCAGGGCGGTCCGAATCAACGGCGCCGACACCGAGTGGGCCCACGAAGACCTGCTCAGCGTGGTCCAGGGCGCCGGCGACGCCCTCGATGTCGTCGTGCTGCCCAAGGTCAAGGCGCCCCGGGACGTCTGGTGGGTCGAGACGCTGCTCGACCAGCTGGACCGCAAGTCGCCGAAAGCGACTCCGATCAAGCTCGAGGTGCTGATCGAAGAGGTCGAGGCGCTGATCGCGGTCGAGGAGATCGCGCGCTCGACGCGCCGGCTCGAAAGCGTGATCTTCGGGCCCGGCGACTTCGCCGCGTCGCAGGGCGTCAAGACCCGAGGGATCGGCGGCGACACACCCGACTATCCCGGCGACATCTGGCACTACGCGCGCAGCAAGATCGTAGTGGCCGCTCGGGCAGCCGGGATCGAAGCCATCGACGGCCCGTTCGCCGACTTCGGCGACACCGACGGCTACCGGCGGGAGTGCCTGCGCGCAGCCGCGCTCGGGTTCACGGGCAAGTGGGCCATCCACCCGAGCCAGATCGCGGTGGCCAACGAGGTCTTCTCTCCGACCGACGAGGAGGAGCGCGCCGCCCGCTTGGTGATGGCCGAGTACGAGCGCGCGCAGGCCGCCGGGGTGGGCGCGGTCGCGGTGGACGGGCGGATGGTCGACGTGGCGAGCGTCCGGATCCTGCGCGGCACGATCGAGAGGGCCGACGCGATCCGCTCGCGTCGCGGCTGATGGGCGCCAAATATGAGTTCGTCGATGTCTGGACCGTGCCGGCGCCGCGGGAGGTCGTCTGGCGCATGGTCGACGACGTCGCGCGCTGGCCCCGCTGGTGGCCTGACTACAGGCTGGCGGAGCGCGTCTCAGCGGTGGAGCACGGGGTCGGCGCCCGCTGGCACGTCCGGGTGAAGGCCGACCTTCCGTACACCGTCGACTTCCACTTCGACGTCCTGGCCCACGAGCGCCCGCGGTACGTGCGCACGCATGTCGAAGGCTTCTTCGAGGGCGAGATCGACTGGACGCTGGAGGAGGCGGGTCCGGACGCCACCCGCATGACGCTCCACGAGCAGACGGAGACGAGCTGGATGCTCATCAACCTGGCGGCGCGGCTCGGGCTGCGGCGGCTGCTGGAAGCGAACCACGCGGCGGCCATGAGACGCGGGGAAGCGGGTCTGCGGGCGGCGCTTGCGTCCGGCTACGAGCCGCCTGACCTGGACTAGCGTCCAGAGGCTCAGCCCCCGGTCGGGTGCTGCTCCTCTTTGATCGGCTCAGCCTCGGGCGGCGGCGAACCACCCAGGTAGGCGTCGTTGACCTGGACGACCTCCTCGCCTGGCGGCTGATCCGACTTTTCGGGCGGCGTCCACGTGCGCTCAGCCGTGGGTTTCGCTTTCGGCTTGCCTTGGCGCGGCACCCGCTGACTGTACCGCCTCGCGCTGCCCTCGTACGATCGAGGAGAGTTGACCGACGGCTTCACCCTCGAGCTGACCGAAGAGCAGCGCAAGCTGGTCGATCGCGCGCACCGCTTCGCGGCCGAGGTCATCCGGCCGGTGGCCGCCGAGTACGACCGCCGCCAGGAGTTCCCCTGGCCCGTCCTCGAAGAAGCCGCCAAGCAGGGGTTCTACGACCTCGACCTCTATGCCGGACTGATCGAAGACCCGACCGGCCTCTCGCTTCCACTCGTGATGGAGGAGCTCTTCTGGGGCTGCGCCGGCATCGGTCTTTCGATCGTCATGCCGGCCCTTGCGCTCTCCGCCATCGCCGGCTCGGCGACGCCCGAGCAGCTCGGACGCTGGGCTCCGGAGTGCTTCGGCAAACCCGGCGACCTCAAGTGCGCCGCCCTCGCGGTCACCGAACCGACGGGCGGCAGCGACGTCCGCTCGCTGGCGACTACCGCGCGGCGCGACGGATCGGATTGGGTGCTCGACGGCCACAAGGTGTTCATCGGCAATGGGGGCATCGCCGACGTCCACGTGGTCGTGGCGACGGTCGACCCGGAAGCAGGCCACCGAGGCCAGGCGCTGTTCATCGTCCCCAAGGGGACTCCGGGCCTGAAGCTGCTGCGCAAGCTCGACAAGCTCGGCTGCCGCGCCTCGCACACGGCGGAGCTGAAGCTCGAGAACTGCCGCATCCCCGGCGACCAGCTGCTGGGCGGCGACGAGAGGCTCGACGCGCGTATCGCGAAGGGGCGCGAGCAGACGGCGCAGCCTGCGAAGAAGAAGAGCTCGGCCGCATTGGGCACGTTCGAGCGCACCCGGCCGATGGTCGCCGCCCAGGCGATCGGCATCGCCCGCGCCGCCTTCGAGTTCGCGCGCGACTATGCGATCGAGCGCGAGGCATTCGGCCAGCCGATCATCGAGTTCCAGGGCGTCGCGTTTCCGCTCGCCCAGCTGGCGGCCGAGATCGACGCCGCCCGCCTGCTCACCTGGCGCGCGGCGTGGATGGCCGCCCAGCGCATCCCGTTCTCCCAAGGAGAGGGCTCGATGTCGAAGCTCTACGCGAGCGAGGTCGCGGTGCGCGCCACTGAGCAGGCGATCCAGGTGCTCGGCGGGTGGGGCTACATCACCGACTTCCCGGTCGAGAAGTGGTACCGCGACGCCAAGCTCTACACGATCTTCGAAGGCACTTCGGAGATCCAGCGGCTCGTCATCGGCCGGGCGATCGTCGAAGCGGCCGAGGACCCGCCCCTGCACCACCGGCTCGTCGCCGAGCCGGCCGACGAGGAGGACTGAACGTGGCGGTAGACAGCAGAGCCGAAGCGACCTGGCGTGGAGACCTGATGAGCGGCGAGGGTCGCGTCACGCCGGCGAGCGGAGCTTTCCCCGAGCAGCAGCTGACGTGGAACGCGCGGGCCCAGTCGCGGGAATCGGGCACCAGCCCGGAAGAGCTGATCGCCGCGGCGCATGCCGGCTGCTTCGCGATGGCCTTGTCCAACGGGCTGGCCAAGGCCGGTTACCCGGCGACCGAGCTGCGGACGTCCGCGACCGTGACCTTCCAAGCCGGCGAGGGGATCACCGCGATCAAGCTGACGGTCTCCGGTGACGTCCCGGGGCTCGACGAGGATGGATTCCGCGAGCAGGCCGAGGCCGCCAAGGCGGGCTGCCCCGTGTCGAAGGCGCTCGCCGCCGTGCCGATCAGCCTGGAGGTGCATGCCGGCGGCTGAATGAGTTCCCGCGGCCGGCCGCGGGCTCCATTCGGCGGCTTGGAAAGGGCTCGCGGCCGGCCGTGGGCCCCTTCATGTCACTCGACCAGCGAGATCTCCGGTGGCGAGGAGTACTGCGCCCCGGTCGTGTAGCCGATGGCCGCGTTGCCGGCCTGGGCTCCGCCCTGGACGAACAGGCTGTCGCAGATGACCTGGCCGAGCAGGCCGCCGACACCGTTGGCGTCGTAGTTGCAGCCGGCCGTGTTCGCGGTCGGGGTCGAGTTGGCCGGTCCCGGCCAGTAGAGGTTGCCGAGAAGGGCTGAGTTCTCGCCCGGCCCCTTTACGTAGAACTCGCCGCTGATCTCCGAGAGACCGCAGGTGCAGTTCGCGGGCGGCGCCCAGATCAGGCGGTTGGCACACACCGACGCCGACGTCGCCGCCTGCGTCGACGTGTACCCGGGCACGATGGACAGGAAGTTGGTGGCCGAGCACCACGCGGAAGACGTTGTGTTCGTGGTGGGCGGCGTCGCACCGTTGCCGTGCGTCGCGCTCGTGAACGTGAGCGTGCGCGGCGTGCTGGAGGTTCCATCGGGGGCTGAGATCTCCCCGATGTACCCGGTGTTGACTCCGGTCGGAGCCGGGCTCAGCAGGTAGAACTTCACCGCTGTGACTCCTTGGGGCGCCGCCGCGGTCGTGATCGAGATGTCCTGGCCGGAGGTGGTCGTGGTGGCCGACGCGGTCGTCGACGCCGGCGTCTGGCCCTCCGGGTCGACATAGGTGATCGCGAAGTTGTAGGTGCCGGCCGGGAGGTTGCTCGACACGCCCGAGCCCACCGTCACGGTGGGCTGAGCCGGCGGCGACTCCGGCGAGGTTGGCGGCGCCGCGAGCCATTCCACCGCCGTGTTGGAGACTGGCGGCTGCGTGTAGTCGCCCTGCGTCGGGCTCGTGAAGGCGAGGGACGTCCCGATCGCGGCACTGCCCAAGTAGCCGGTCTGGACGGTGCCCGAGCCGGAATACGAGACCAGGTAGTAGGCGGCGCTGCTCGCCTCCAAAGGAGCCGTCCCGCTGCTGGAAAGATTGATTGCGCCTGGGGAGGAAAGGGTCCAGCTCGTCCCCGTCGTGGACGCCGTCGTCTCGCCACCGCTGGAGTCCAGGTAGGTGGCGTCGAAGGTGTACGTGCCGGCGGGCAGGCCGGTCCCCGTCCCGGTGCTTGCGGTGGGCGCGGAGGGCGCCGCGATGCCCTGTCCGAAGTCACACGTGATGCTGCTGCCACAGGAGGACGTCGGGGTGCTCGCACAGGCGGTGGTGCTGAACGACGTCCCGTTGACGAACTCCATCGTCACGTCGGTGCCGAGGACGATCGCGTTGGTCTTGGTCAGGCAGAGGCCCCCGCCGGTCGAGCTGGTGTAGCCGTTGAAGTAGTAGAACCCCGGGTCGAGCTTCACCACCACGCTTCCAGGCGAGCTCAGCCCCGCCGCGCCGAGGAAGGTGCCGATGTCCAGGTAGCCGTAGCAACCAGGCTTGAAGTGCTCGATGCCGCCCGAGAGTGAGGGCGTCGGGCCATAGCCATAGGTCGTGGCCTTCTTGGTTCCCACCTGGAGCACGCCGCTCCGCGAAACGAGGCCGTCGGGCTTGCCCGTGGACGAGCAGGCGCCGCCTATCGACGCGTCGACGGCGGCGTCGGAGTTCGGCTCAGTGCCCTGGTAGGTGGTCTCGTTGCGGTTCGGCACAGGCGGCGGGACTCCCTGGCACGGATCCGCCACCTTCGTCGTGGTGTCCGTGAGGTACTCGGTGGTCGGTGACACGCCACTCCAAGGGGCGTTCCCGCAGGTCGGCGAAAGGTGCCCGGACAGCTCGAAGCCGTCGGCGCAGATGGCCTGCTCGACGGGCGTGGTGCACTGGCCCGTGCCCCAGCTCTGGCCGTCCGGATAGACGAGCACGTCGCCATAGTCCTCGGTGCCGTCGAAGGCGATGGTGTCGTGGGCGTAGTAGCCGCAGTTGCCGCTCCAGCTGAGAGCGGCGTCGGAATAGATGCTGCCGCGCACGTCGACCTTCGGGTTCTGCGACTGCGTCGAGGAGCCCTGGCAGAGGCCGCCGTTCTGCACGAAGAGCGCGAACGTGCTCGGCGGGGCGGCGAAGTTGTGCTGCGCCACCGCCCGTCCGCCGACGGTCGCCTGGCTCGTGCCGATGAAGGCGCCGAACTGGAGCGGGATGCCGCTGCGCGAGATCGAGACCTCGATCTCGTAGGACTTCTCGTTCCACGGGTACACGTAGGTGACCGAGCACGTGGTGTTGTAGCAGGAGTAGGTGGCGGTACCCGTGTAGTGGGTGCTGTCCGTCGCGGACGCCGGGCAGCCACCGCTGACGCTGAGAGCGCTGGTCGCCACTCCGAACTGCTGGGTCAGGAAGTTGTCCGCCGTCGTGATCGGCGTCGAGTCCGTGCAGGACCGCGGGATCGTCTCCGCCGCGGCGAGGGCCGACCCGTCGGACAGGACCTGGAGCTGGCGCTGGTCCCAGAACAGAAGACCCGACATCAGCACGAGGCCGACCATCCCGACCAGCGCCATCGACCCGACCGCGAAGAGCACGACGACCTGTCCTCGCTGCCGGTTGTGGCGGTGGAACATCAGTACTCCGCCCGCTGGACGGTCTGCGCATCGAGCGTGACCGACGGCGTCAGCCCGAGCAGCGACAGCGTCACCGAGGTCCAGTTCATCTTCAGGTCGACGACGATCATCTGGTGGCCCGAATCGCGGGCGCTCGTGGACGTGGGCCAGCGGGCTGTCGGGCGCGACGCGGAGCTCGGGTCGTACTCGTAGGTGAAGACATAGATCGTGTTGACGGCCGCGGAGCTGGAGAGGGCGAGGTCATACGGCGGCGAGCCGCTGTACTGCGTCCACGCCGCCGGGTCCGAGGACACGTTCACGTTCGTCGGTCCGATGCTGCCGTCGACGACCGGGAACCCGAACCCGGACTGCTGCTTGATGATCGGGATGACGCCAGGCGCGGTGCACAGACTGGAGCAGCCTGAGCTGGCGGAGTTCGAGGTGGCGTTGTACTGCAGCACGGCCTGCCGCGCGGCGGCGCGCGAGCCCATCGAAAGCTCGGTGTAGGCGAGCAGTCCGCGGCCCATGTCGGCCAGCCCGACGAAGAGGATGAAGAAGAACGGCGCGATCAATGCGAACTCGACCATCGCCTGGCCTCCGGAGCGCCGGCTCACCACAGCGTCACCATCGCCGCCGAGTTGTCGAGCAGCAGCGACGGCCCCCCGATCTGCTGGATCTGCACGCTGAGGATCGCGAACGAATAAGCGACCCCCACCGCGATGCAGGTGTGCGGCGAGTTCTGGTTGTCGCAGGTGGTGGCCGTTCCCGTGCCCGGAGCGGACGAGCAGTCGGCCGACGTGCCGCAGTAGACGTAGACGGTCGCCTGCAGCGCGCTTGGCTGGGTGAAGCTGAACGGCGGAGCGGTGGTGACCTGCTGGCAGCTGACGTTCGTGATGCCGATATTCGAGAGATCTCGCTCGGCTTCGTTGCAGACCTCGGTCACGCCTGGGCCCGTCGTCGCGCCCGACGAGCTCGGCGCGATTAGCACGCGCGCCGCGTCGCGCGCCGCGTCGGTGATCTCGGTCTGGTAGTAGAAGCCACGGCCGAGATCGATCATCCCGATGACCAGCAGCATCATCACGGGAGCCAGGAAGGCGAACTCGATGAGCGACTGCCCCCTCCCCGCCCGCCGTCCGACCAGGGTCATCCGACCTAGCGCTGGATGCCACCGCACTGCGCCATGATCAGGAGCAGCGCCGGGCCGAGCAGCATCACCCAGATGGTCGGGAAGATGCAGGCGACCATCGGGAAGAGCATCTTCAGCGGGGCGCGCGCTCCCATCTCCTGCGCGTGCTGGCGGCGGCGGCGGCGGATCTCGTCCGCCTGCAGGGTCAGGATCTGGCTGATCGGCGTGCCCAGCTGCGCGGATTGGATGATCGCCTGGACGAGGTTGTGGACCTCCTCGACGCCGACGCGGCGGCCCAGGTCGTCGAGGGCCTCGAGGCGGGGCCGGCCGAGCCGGATCTCCTGCAGGGCCTGCTGAAACTCCGCGCCCAGCGGGCCCTCCAGCTTCTCGGCGACCGTGGCCAGCGCCGACTCGAAGGACAGGCCAGCCTCCACCGACACGCTCAGCAGGTCGATGGCGCTCGGCAGTGTGTACTCGATCTCGTTGCGTCGCTGGTTGACGAGCTGGCGCAGCCAGAGCGGCGGCAGGAAGAAGCCCGTCGCCGCGAACCCGGCGATCACGAGGACGGTCATGGTCGGGTTGCCGAACCGCGCGCTCAGCGCGACGCCGACCAGGAAGAGCAGCACCGTCAGCGCGTAGCGCACGACCGTGAACTCGGTCGCCTCGAGGCCGTAAGGCCGGCCGGCGAGGTTCAGCTTCTTCTGCAGCTCGAGCCGCGCCTGCTCCGGAGTCGCGCGCGCAGTGAGCCGGGCGAGGCGGGCGATCAGGGGTCGGATGACGCGCTCCACGAAGGGGACCTGGAGCTCGATCTCCTCGAGCGACAGCACCTGGCCCTGGCCCTGCGTGGCGGCGGCGTAAGTGCGCAGCCGCGACTCCACCATCTCGACGTCGGTGGGGCCGGAGGGGCGCAGGCTGAGGGCCGCCATGAAGCCGCCCACGGCGGCGACCGCACCCAGTCCGACGATCTCGGCGGTAGGGAGGCTCACGGCCCGGACCTTCGGCGAGAGATGGGGCCCTCCAGGTGCGCCGGATGCAAGGCGGCGACGAGTACGCGAGGAAGTGCGCCGGGGCGCATGACCGAGCGCACACAGGAGCCAACGTCGCAGACGGCCCGCATGGGCGCCCCAGGTCCGCCACAGCGTTCGGGCCGGGAGCCTCGGGCGCTCACACGCGGATCCTCGTGATCTTGCGGATGAAGAGGTTGCCGATGAAGATCATCACCCCGCAGACGCCGAGCATCAGCCAGCCCAGGAGCTGCGTGGTCATAGGCCGGAAGTAGTTGGGCGCGATGACGTAGAGCAGGCCGCCCACGGCCAGCGGCAGCACCGTGATGATCCACCCCGACGCGCGTGCCTGCGCGGTGATCGCCGCCACCTCGCCCCGGACCCGGATGCGCTCCCGCAGCGTGTGAGAGATCGAGTCCAGGATCTTCGAGAGGTTGCCGCCCACGGATTGGTGGATGAGCACCGCGGTCACGATCAGGTCGAGGTCTTCGCTCTCGACGCGGCGGACGAGCTTCTGCAGCGCCTGCTCGGGCGAGCCTCCGATGTTCATCTCGCGCACCACGCGGTCGAACTCCTCCGACATCGGCGGCTGGCCGTTCTTCGCGACCATGTCGATGGCCTGCGCGAACGAGTGACCCGCCTTGAGCGACGAGGACAGGAGCGTCACGCCGTCGACGAGCTGGCGCGTGAACGCGCGCCGGCGGGCTCCCTGCCGGTAGCGGAGATACAAAGCAGGCGCGAAGTAGCCCAGGACGCCGAGCACGACCCCCTGCACCGGGCCCTGGAAGCGCATGAAGCCCAGCAGGAAGAGCAGGACGCCGCAGCCGATCCGGATCATCATCCACTCGCTCGTCCGGAAGGTCAGGCCCGCCTGGCCCAGCTCCTCGGCCAGCGTCTTGCCGGCTTTCCGCGCCCCGCGCCGGCTGGCACGGTCGGCCAGCCGCGAGAAGGGACGCTCGATCCGATCGCGCATCGCCACGGGGGCGACGTTCCGGCGCCCGCCCCCACCGGTGACAACGAACTCGTCGACCTTCGGCCGGCGGGCCGCCAGCAGGGAGCTGCCGGCGACGAATGCGCCCAGGGCTCCGCCGATGGCGAGGATGAGGGTCATGAGCATGGCGGTCCCGGTCCTAGTAGAGCCGGCCCGACTCCGGCGGCGGGGCGGCCTGGAAGATGTTGGGATCGATCTCGGAGCCGTTCAGCTTGAAGCGCTCCAGGTGCTGTGACAGGAAGCCGGTCCCGGTGTGGTAGCCGAGGGCGCTGCCATCCTCCGCGAGGCTCACCTGCTTGAAGGTGAAGAGCTCGCGGAACTCAGGCTCGTGCTCGCCGAGCCCGGTCACCTCGCCGACGCTGGTGATCTTCCGCGTCCCGCCCCGCACCCGCTGCATCTGCACGACCACGTCGATCGCCGAGGCGATCTGCTTGAGGATGGCGCGCGCGGGCAGCTCGGTGCCGCCCATCAGGACCATCGTCTCGAGACGGCTGAAGGCGTCTTCGGGGCTGTTCGCGTGCACGCTGCTGAGCGAACCCTCGTGGCCGGTGTTCATGGCCTGCAGCATGTCGATGGCTTCGCCGCCCCGGCACTCGCCGACGATGATCCGGTCAGGTCGCATCCGCAGGGCGTTGCGCACGAGGTCGCGGATCTCGACGGCTCCGGTCCGCTCGACGCTCGCCGGCCGCGACTCCATCCGGATGAGGTGTGGTTGCTGAAGCTGCAGCTCGGCGGAGTCCTCGATGGTGATGAGGCGCTCGCCGCCCTGGATGAAGCCGGAGAGGACGTTGAGGAGCGTGGTCTTGCCGGACGACGTGCCGCCCGACACGATGATGGTCAGCCGGGCGCGGACCGCTGCTTCGAGATAGCTCAGGATCTCCGGCGACATCGTCCCGATCTCGACGAGGTCCTCGCCGCTCAGCCGCTGCTGGGCGAACTTGCGGATCGTCATGCAGGCGCCCCCGAGCACCAGCGGCGGGACGACCACATTGACGCGCGAGCCGTCGCGCAGCCGCGCGTCGCACATCGGCGAGCTCTCGTCCACGCGGCGGCCGACGGTGCTGACGATGCGATCGATCACCTTGCGCAGCTGCCGCTCGTCCTCGAAGGCGACCGGGCTCAGCTCGATCCGGCCCGCCCGTTCGATGTAGATCTGCTTGTGGTGGTTGATCATGATCTCGGTGACGCTGGGGTCCTGCAGCAAGGGCTCGAGGGGGCCGAGTCCGAGCACATCGTCGAGGAGACCCTCCACCAGCCGCGTGTGATCGAGCGCGCTGACGGGCACCGCGTTGTCGCGCAGGAACTCGTCGACGAGCGATGAGATCGTCGAGCGCACCGCTTCGCGGTCCGTCACGTCCAGCTCGGTGGCGTGCCTTTCGACCAGGAGGTCCTGGATCTGGGCCTTGATGGCCGAGAAGCCAAGCCGGCGGCCCGGCTGGATCGCCGGCGCGGCGGGGCCGGCCTGGGGCTTGGGCGCCTCGGCCGGCGCGGGCCTCGGAGCGGGAGGCGCTTCGGCCGGAGCGGCCGGAGCCGGCACCACGCGCGGCAGGTCGCGCTCACCGCTCGGCGCCAGGGGCTCGCGCCCGCGCTGCATGCGCTCGGAAAGGCTCATTGGGCCGTCGCCCCGATCACGTAGACCGGCGCGCGGCCGGCGGTGCGGATGCGGCGCAGCGCGCGCTCGGCGGCCTCGCGGACGCGGTGGTCTGAGTGATCCCGCAGTGCCGCCACCCAGGAGCCCGGAGCCCAAGCGCCCGCCCGAGCCAGCACATGGCAGGCGGCGATCATGTCGCGCGGGCCGCTGATCGGCACGGCGGCGAGGAAGTCGGCGCCGCCGGCGGCGGGATTGCGCAGCCCCATCGCCGCGATCAGAGCAGGTCGTTCGTGCGCCCAGAACGTGCGCGCGACCTCCTGCTCGAGGTAGAGGTGAGGCGCCGCCTTCGCCAGCTCGACAGTGAGGCGGAACCAGGGCAGCAGGTCGTGGGCGAACGCGTTGAGCAAGGCCTGCGCGCTGCGGGCCCCGCCGATCCGGCCCAGGGCTCGCGCCGAGGCCTCGCGCACGCCGCGATCGCGATCGGCCAGGCAAAGCTCCAGCCACGGCACCGCCTCTTCGAGCTCGAGGGCGCCGCACAGCTGGGCGCCGCGTCGGCGCGTGGCGGGCTGTTCAGCGGCCAGCAGGTCGAGCAGGAGCCCACGGGCCTGGGGGCCGATCGCGACGCGGAGCCGCCGCACCGCCGCCGATCGGCGGGTCAGGCGACCGGCCACGGCCATGAGCTCGTCTGCGCCTTCAGGAGCGCCGGCGAGATCGATCTCGAGATCGGTCAATGCCCCGGACGCGACCTGCTCGAGCCGCGACCGCAAACCGCGACCGCGGAGCCGGGAGAACATCGTCAGTCGCCTCCGCGGCGGGGGCGGGCGGACTCGATGAGGTCGGCGAGCGAGCGCGCGCCGATCGTGATCTCGCTCTTGGGGTCGTCGTGGCTCAGGACGCCGCGCAGGGCGGCCTCGTCGGCGCGGACGCCGTCGTGCCGCACCTCGACATCGATCTCACGCTCGATGGCCCGCGCGACCGCCTCGCGGCTGAGCGCCGTCTTGGGCGAGCGCTGATTGAGCACCATCGTGATCGCCTCCGGCGGCACGCCGACGGCGATGGAGAGGATCTCGCCGAGCTCGGAGGCCCCGTGCAGCGTCGCCAGCTCCGGCGTGGTCACCAGGACCAGGCGCTGCGATTCCTCCAGGGCGGCCAGCGTGATGTCGTCGAGGCTGGTCGAAAGGTCGATGACGATGTACCTGAACGCGGTCCGGAGAATGTCGAGGGCCGCGTGCACGTGCTGCGGCTGCAGCGCGTCGGCCTCTTCAGCTTTAAGCGTCCCGGGCAGCATGAGCATGCCGCTCGAGTGATAGAGAACGGCGCCCAGCAGCGCCTCGTCCAACCGCTCGGGTCGCGCCGCGACCACGCGCGCGAGCGAGCCGCTCGGCACCAGGTTCGCGAGCAGTGCCGCGTGGTTGAAGGGCAAGGCCAGGTCGACCAGCAGAACTTGGCCTGGGTGGCTGCGAGCGAGCTCCGCGGCGAGGTTGAGCGCGATGGTCGTCTTGCCCGACCCGCCCTTCGCCGAGTAGACGGCGACGACCTCGGCCAGGTCCGTGCCCTGGTCGCGGCCCGCCGTCACGACGAGCGCCGGGAAGGTGCGCACGCGCTGGTCGCCCAGCCGCTGCAAGCCCGCCACGGCGTCCGGCTCGTCAGCCAGGAGCTGCTCGAGGCTCTGGCGGTCGAGGGCGAGCACGCGCGTGTCCTCGACGGCGACCATCGCCGCCGGGCTCGGCTCCTGGGCGAGGCACCCTGATTCGCCGAACAGCTCGCCCGGACCGAGCAGGCCGACCGTGATCGTGCGGCCGGGCGTTTCCTCGACACGCAATGCCATACGGCCCGACTCGACGATGAGCACCGAGTCGACCACCTCGCCTTGGTTGATCGCGACGGCGCCCGCTCGGAGCTCGATCGGCCGCAGCCGGCGTGCTGTCGCCCGCAGCGTCGCCGCGGGCAGCGTGAAGAAGACCGGCGCCCGCTCCAGCACCTCGATCCTGCGGTTCCACTCGCTCAGTGGCATGCGCTCGCGTGCCGTGTCGGGCCTGCCCTCGACGGCTGCCAGATCCAGCGCTGAACGCGGCTCGGCGGCCGCGCGGTCAGGGGCTGGTGAAGCCATATCTCGCGTTCACCTGCGCGGCGGTCACGCCGGACGTCGGGTAAGCGGTCGGACAGGCCGGATCGGGAGCGATCGGTGGCGAGATGTAGTCCTTGTAGGAGAGCAGTACGTAAGTGAGCTTGGCCGCCAGGTTCTCCAGCTCCAAGAACATCTCCGCGTCGCATACCGTCATGAGGACGGTCAGGCTGCCGGAGACACCCTGCACCTGGCCCGCCTTGCCCGGCGTGCCGGGGCCGACGCGGATCACGTGGAGGTTCTTGAAGGCCAGCTTGGTCACCTGGATGTTCCGCGCGTCGCCGAAGGGCTGGGTGCCCACGGTCACAAGCACGTTCAGGTAGTCGCCGGGCGAGACGTAGCCGGCCACGCCCTGCAGCTCGCCGGTGGGGATGGCCAGGGCCACGAAACCCGCCGGGATCGGTAGGTAGGCGACGCCCTGCCCTAGTGCGGCGTCGGGCGACGTGGCCACCAAGTTGGTTGTGAGAGGCTGGCCTTTGAGGGCCGAGACCAGCATCGTCTGGCCCTTGAGGTCGGTCGGGTGGATCACAGCCCCCGGCGGGACGGCCGAAGTCGGGATGGCGGCCGTCGTCATCATGTCCGGGCTCAGGACCTCACGCGCCTGGATGTCGCGCGCCGCCACGACGATGACCGTCGTCGTGACCTGTGCCGACTTGCCTCCCTGCGTGCCGAGGGCGAAGACGCCCAGGAACGCCACCGCCGCCAGAGTCAGGCCGGCCAGCAGCGGCAGCCGGCGATTCCGACTTCCGCTCGGAGGCGGCGCAGGGCGTGGTCGCGCGAGCTCTGCGCTCATTCAGCCGCTCCTCCCTTGAAAATTAATCTCCATCAACAGCCCTCGACGTACGCTAGGGCTGGTCCTTGCGCAGACGGAGACAATCCCGTTAAGGGAACCGACATCTCGCGCGACAACACGAGACCCAGGCTTCAAGCTAGCCTCCCCCCGGCTCGGAACCTTGGGCCGTTGTCGAGCGGGTGTCAAGTGGCCCGTTCCACTGCCCGTCTCGGCTGGCCCTGCGCGCCCGCTTGACCTGGTACATCGCGGCGTCCGCTCGGGCGACTAGAGCGCCGAAATTGTCACTTGACATCAGCTCCGCCGCCCCCCAGGTGACCGAGTGGTGGGTCGAGACCTCGAAATCCGACGCCAGGCGCTCGGCGATGCGCTGGGCGCGGGCCAGGTCGCAGTCGGGGAGCACGACCAGGAACTCGTCCCCGCCCCAGCGAACCGCCGTGTCGTACGGCCGCAGAGTGTCGGCGAGCGTCTCGCCGAGCCGGGCCAGCAAGAGGTCGCCGATCGAGTGGCCGTGCTCGTCGTTGACCTGCTTCAAACCGTCGAAGTCGATGAACAGCATCGAGAGGTTCTCGCCGGACCGGGCCGCCCGCTCGATCTCACGAACGCAGATCGCGCGTCCGTGCGCGCGCGCGAAGACCCCGGTCAGCTCGTCGTGACTGGCGAGCTCGGCCGCCTCTAGCGCCTGCTCGAGCCGAAAGGCGATCAGGTTGGCCATCTCGATGTCGAGGCCCCCAAGCCGCCGGGGGTGCACGCCAAGCGTGCCGGCCAGGCGATCGCGCGCTTCGCGCGCCGCCAGGTCCCGTCGCTCCGAAGCGACGCTCATCAGTTCATGGAGTAATGCGGCAGCACGCTCCCCTCCCCTCTTGGAGCATTCGCGCACGGTACTTTCGGCGGGGTTCCTACGCATCCTGCAGGGGGACGGCCTGCGGCCCCTACAGATGCATGGCTGCCGATTGCCCGCGCGGAATTTACGAAGTATTTTCCGCTATGCGTCGGTCGGCGGGGCCCTGGCTCGCCGTGAGGGGCGATGATTAGCGACCGCAGAGAACGCCGTGATCGAGCAGCCGCCACCGCACACGCCGCGACGGGTCGAGTCAGACCTGAAGCGCCTCGAGGCGTTCAGCGACGGCGTGATGGCCGTGATCATCACGATCATGGCCTTCAACTTGAAGCCGCCGGCGGCGCCGACCACCGCCGCGCTCGCCGCCCGCATGCCGGAGCTGCTCGTCTACGCGCTGAGCTTCGCGTTCATCGCCATCTACTGGAACAACCACCACCACCTGCTGCGGAGCGCGACGCGGCTGAACGCAGCCGTGATGTGGTCGAACCTGCACCTTCTGTTCTGGCTCTCGCTGATACCGGTGCTCACGGCCTGGCTGGCGAACGATTACCGGCAGTCGCTGCCGGCCGCGATCTACGGCAGCGTCGCGTTCGTCGCAGGCTTCGCCTACTTCCTTCTGGTCAGAGCGCTGATCAGGGCCAACGGCCGCCAGTCGGCGCTGGCGCTCGCGGTCGAGCGGGACTCGAAGGGAATCGCGTCAGTCGTCATCTACGGGCTGGGCGTGGCTGCCGCCTTCGTCTCGCCCTGGATCTCGTACGCGCTCTACGTGGCCGTATCGATCATCTGGATCGTGCCCGACCCGCGGCTGACACGGCCCGGGAAGGCTGCCGGCTGAGCCACCCCTAACCCCTCCCGCGACCGGGAGGGGCAAGACCTACCGATCGTCGCCTGGCGGCGAAACTAAGTTCGGGCTTGCCACCGCGGCGGTCTCATCGCTATGGTTTGCCCCGGCCCCGAGGGACACGTTCTTGGAGCCGAGGCAGACCGCAAGGTCGGTTTCGGAGCCGGAGGCGATCCGTCGGGGTCACTTTTTTCCAGCCGCCGGCTTGGCCGAGCGCAGCTTGAGGTACTCCCTGACCGTCAGGGCAACGATGACGGCGTCGAAGACGGTCAGCGCCACCAGGCCCACCGAAGGAGCGAACGTCAGCCGGTAGAGCTGATAGGCGATGAACGCGACCAGGAAGGCGATCAGCGCCGGATAGGCCCACAGCTTGTCGCGCAGGACGGCCCCGACCAGCACGACCTTGGCGACGCCGTGCAGGAGCAGATAGAGCGCGCCGAAGCGCAGCGAGCCGGCCGAGAGCTTGCCGGCGGCGTGCAGCAGGTGCGACGCGAAGAAGTCGTGCGGGTCTTCAGAAAGCTCGTGCTGCGTCAGGGCGCGGACCACGCGGTCGATCGTCGCCGGCGTGACCAGCAGCAGCAGCAGACCGCCGAGCAGCTCCAGGAGTCCATCGAGGCCCTTCAAAAGCACGCCGATCTCGAAGGCCCGGTCGAGCCAGTCTCGTCTGCCCTCCGACTTCATCAGCTGTCAAGCGTGAACTCATCGCCTGCTCGGTAGCGCGCGCGCCGGCCGCTGCTGCGGACATCGACCCCGCCCGATCCGAAGACGCGCCAGTGCATCCCGTCACCGGAGATCGCCGTGCCCTCGTCGATGCCGACGAAGTGCTGGCCGCGTCGGGTGCCTGAGACCACGAACTCCTTCAGGCCGGGCAGGAAGCCCGGCATGCGGTTCCAGTGGACGCCGAACCGCACGTCGGGGATCAGGCCGAGTCCGACGTACCAGAAGGCGGGCCCGCGCTGCTGCTCGACGCGAGCGCCGGCGACCATCGCCCCGGCGCTGCAGCCGGCGAAGACCGCGCCGGCCACCATCTCCGCCTTGATCGCCTCCAGCAGAGGCGATTCCTCGAGCACCTGGGCCAGGTAGAGCGGGTTGCCGCCTGAGAAGAAGAACATGCTGGCCCCCCGCAGCTGGGAGATGAGCTCTCCGTCGGACGCATCCTCGCGCGTCCGCAGGTTCACGACCCGAGCCTCGAGTCCCAGCTCCGTGTAGTGGCTCATGCCCATAGCGGCCCAGCGCTCGAAGACGGCGTCGCCTTCCGGCGCGCTGGCGGTCGGCAGGACCACGACGGGGCCCTTGGGCGCCTCCGCCAGCGCGTCTTTCTCCGCCTCACCCGACCAGGGCAGGAACTCCCCGGCGCCGAGCAAGAGGAACCTCACGCCGCCTGGCGCTCGTCCTCGTGCTCGATCCAGAGGCGGGAGTCGCGGTCCCAGTGAGCGTGCTCCAGCTGCACGTGGCTGACCGGCTCCCGGTTCCCCCGCAGCAGGCGGGCGAAGCTCCAGATCACAGCTCGCATCATCGCTTTGGCCATCTGGTTTCCTCCTGTAACCGGAAACAGCTCACGCTGCTTCCTGCAAATCCACATTCGCCGGCCCGCCGACCGCCTCGAGCAGCCGCGGACGCGGCGGACGCAGGGTGATCAGCACCACCAGCAGGGCGGTCGTCACGAGCCCGGCCGCGATCGCGAAGGCCAGCTGGTAGCCGGACTGCGCGGCGACCGTGCCGAGCACCGCGAGACCGACCGCGGCGCCCAGCTGCAGCGACAGATTGGTCATCCCGGCCGCCAGGCCGGTGAACTCGGGCGGCACATCGGCCATCGCAAGCAGGGTCATCGGCATGATCGACATCCCGGCACCCGTCCCGAAGATCGCGAGGGCGACGAACAGGCGCGGGAACAACGCCGTCTCGGGGCCGAGTCCCGAGAGCAGGAACAGAGCGGCCGCGATGGCGACCAGGCCCGCGGCGAGGACCCGGCGCGGCCCGAAGCGGCCGACCAGCCGCACAGTGATGCCCAACGACATCGCGCCGAGCGCGCCCGTGAACGGCAGGAAGGCGAGGCCGGTCCCGAAGGAGGAGTAGCCGCGCGCCTGCTGCAGGTACAGCGCCCCGAGGAAGAAGGTGGTGAACATTCCGGTCGCGAGCAGAGCGCGGGCCGCGCTGGCTCCGGCCAGGCTCCGGATCCGCAGCACTCGCGGCGGCAGGATCGCGTTGCGCCGGCGCGACTGCAGCCGGAAGAAAGCTCCCAGCAGCAGGATTGCGGTGCCGCCGAACCCGAGTGTGTGCGCGGACGCCCAGCCGAATGAGGCCGCGGTGATGATCGCGTACACGCCGAGCATCACGGCCGACGTGACGAGCAGCGAGCCTGCGAGGTCCAGGCCCTCGCCGAGTCCGGCTCCCCGGTCGTCGTCGATGAGGAAGAGGCCGGCAAGGAAAGTGGCCAGCCCGATCGGCAGGTTGATGAAGAACACCCAGTGCCAGCTCGCCGCCTGGGTCAGAAAGCCGCCGGCCAAAAGGCCCAGCGAGCCGCCGCCGGCGATCGTGAAGGCGAACACGCTCATCGCCTGGGCCCTCTCGCGAGCGCCGGCAAAGCCGCTGATGATCAGCGCGATGATGACGCCGGCCGAGAGCGCCGCGCCCATGCCCTGTACGAAGCGTGCGATGACCAGCACCGCGGGTGCCGGCGCCACACCGCAGAGGACTGACGCCATCGTGAACACCAGGACGCCGGCGAGGAAGACGCGCTTGCGCCCGACCAGGTCGCCGAGGCGTCCCGCCAGGAGCACGAAGCCTCCGAAGCTGATGCTGTAGGCGTTGACCACCCAGGTCAGCCCGGCCTCGCTGAAGCCGAGGTCGCCCTGGATCGAGGGCAGCGCCACGTTCACGATCGTCGAGTCGAGAACGATCATCAGCTGTCCGAAGCAGACGACGAGCAAGGCGATCCAGCGCCTCAGATCGTCCCTTAGCATTGTTCCCCTTAACCTTTCGATCATCGTTATTCTCCAATCGCCCGGTAGCAACGATGATCACTATATCATGATGATTAGGCTGTTTGCATCATCCGCCTCTTTGGTAATATCCGCGGTGAAAGACCATGGCTGACGGCAGAGGACGGGACGACGGCGCCGGGCTCATCGCGCTGGTCACCCAGCTCTACAAGGCGTTCATCAAGCGCAGCACCGAGGAGATCCTCGGCATGCGCCTCAAGGAGTTCATGGTCCTGTCCCACCTGGCGGAGCGCCGCGGCACCACCCAACAGGAGCTGGGAGAGGCGATGTTCCTCGACCCCAACACGGTGGTGCTGATCCTGAACGGGCTCGAGGAGCGAGGCTTCTCGGTCCGTAAGCGCGACAGCGAGGACCGCCGGCGCCACGTGGTCGAGGTGACCCCCGAGGGCCGCCGGGCGGTCGAGCGCGCTGAGAAGGCCCGCGACGCCATCGAGAACGAGATCCTGGCCGGGCTCGCCGAGTCCGACCGCCAGGCGCTGCGCGGCCTGCTCCTGAAGGCTCTGGAGCACCTGGCCAAGACCCCGACCGCCGCTCGAGCCTAGCTACCCAGCGGCGCCCGGCCGAACTGGGCGATTTCTGGAGAAATGTCCCGCCCGGGCGCGTCAGAGGCAGCGATTTCTGGAGAAATGTCCCGCCCGGCGGCTAGCCCCAGGCGATCGGCAGCGAGTCCAGGCCGTAGATGCCCTGGATCGTCCCGAACTTGGGCTCGCCCGCGAGCCGCAGGTTGGGCAGCCGTGGCGCCAGGAAGGTGAGGCCCTCCTCCAGCTCGGCGCGCGCGATGTTGGAGCCGACGCAGTAGTGCACGCCGGCGCCGAACGTCAGCAGCCGAGCCCCTTCGCGTTCGGCCGTGATGTCGAAGTCCGGCGCTCCGGCGCCGTCTCTATTGCCGGTGAAGGAGCACACCATCACCACGGTGCCCTTCGGGAAGCTGACGTCTCTGTACTCGACATCGCCGGTGAGTATCCGCGCCGTGAAAGGCGTCACCGGCTCGTGCCGCAGAACCTCCTCGACGGCGGCCGGCACCCGGTCGAGCTCGCGGCCCAGCAGCTCCCACTGGTCGGGATGCAGGGCGAAGAGGCGGATCGCATGCGCAAGCTGCGACTGCGTCGTGTCCACGGCGCCGACCAGGACGTTGAGCACCAGGTTGACGAGCTCCTCGTCGTTCAGCCGGTCGCCTTCGTGCCGGGCCGCGATCAGAACGGAGATCAGGTCGTCGGCAGGATTCTCGCGTCGCTGGGCGAGCACCTGCCGGCACCATGCGTAGAACTCCTCCACCGCCCGGTCTATCTCCGCCCGCTGCGTCATCAGGCTCGGCCCGTCGAACTGCTTTTGGATCCAGTTCGACCAGTCGTAGAGCCGGTCGGCGTCCTCGCGCGGGGCGCCGACGATCGTCGAGATGGTCAGCGAGGGGTACGGCTTTGCGATGGCCTGCACGAAGTCGGTCTCGCGCGACTCCGGCAGCTGGGCAAAGAGCTCGGCCAGGATGTCGCGCATCACCGGGCGCCAGCGATCGGCGGCCTTCGGCGTGAAAAACGGATTGAGCAGGTTGCGCAGCCGGGTGTGGTCGTCGCCGTCGATGTGGAGGATGTTGCGGTCGATCTCCTCCCGCAGCGGCCCGCCCTCGACGCCGTAGAGCTCGGCGATCACCTGCCCTGGAAACGTGGCCTGCCGCGTGCGCAGGAAGAACTCGCCGGCCGCCCGATCCACGGTCATGTAGCCGAGCGGGATTCGCACCAGCCAGGACTGCTGGGCCAGGTCGGCCATGGCCTGGTGGAAGTCGTCGCCGCTTAACTCGGTGTCGGCGGGATCGAACTCGGGCAGCTCGAGCGTTCCGACATCGGCCATCGACGCTGACCGTACACCCCCGCGTGAGGGCGGCGCTTCCAGCTATCTCGCTCGAGAGCCCCACGGGGTGACGCCTTCCAAAGAGAATGACGCGATGAGCACGCGGCGCCTGAGCCCGATGGACACCTTCTTCCTCCTCGGCGACACCGGGTCGGCGCCGATGCACGTCGGCGCGCTGCTGCCGTTCACCGCCCCGCCCGGTGGCACGGCCAAGCTGCTGAGCAGAATCTCCGACGAGGTGAGGCGCGGCGTCGACATCCAGCCGCCCTGGAACCTCAAGCTTTCGACGCCTGCTTTCAAACAGAACCCTCTGCAGTCGTGGGTCCGAGACGACGACATCGACCTCGACTACCACATCCGGCGCTCGGCGCTGCCGTCACCCGGGGGCGAGCGCGAGCTCGGCACGCTGCTGGCGCGCCTGCACAGCAACCCGATGGACCTGACCAAGCCGCCCTGGGAGCTGCACTACATCGAAGGCCTGCAGCGCGGCCGCTTCGCGATCTACACCAAGGTGCACCACGCGCTGATGGACGGCTACACCGGGATGCGGACGCTGGTGCGCAGCCTCGCGGACGACGCGTCGGACCTCGACACGCCGCTCTTCTGCGCGATCCCGCCGCCGCATCGAAGCCGCGCCCCGCGCAGCTCCGAGGCAGCGCTCTGGGGCGACCTCGTGAGCTTCGCCCGCAACGAGGCGCAGTCGGCTATGGGCCTGGCCCAGGCTCTCGGGAGGCTGGCTCTTCGGCCAGGCAATCTCCGCGACTTGGTCGGCTCGATGCAGGCGCCGCGCTCGATCCTGAACGGCCGCATCACGCGCAACCGCCGATTCGCGACGCAGCAATACGAGATCACGCGGCTGCGCCGGATCACCGAGGCCACCGGAGCCACTGTGAACGACGTCGTGCTGGCCGTGTGCGGTGGCGGCCTGCGGGCCTATCTCGCCGGCCTGGACTCACTCCCCAAGAAGTCGCTGATCGCCATGGTCCCGGTGGCGGTGCGCGCCAAGGATGACGTGGGCGGCGGCAACTCGGTGGGCGGAATGCTTGCCTCGCTGGGCACCGACATCGACGATCCGCGAGAGCGGCTCGAGCACGTGATGCACTCGACGCGGCTGGCAAAGAGCCAGTTCGAGGGCATGGACCAGCGCGCCGTTCTCGCTTACAGCGCGGCTCTGCTCGGCCCCGCGACGACCCAGATGATGAGCGCGGCGCTGGGCGTGCGCTCGCCCCTGCCGCTGACGTTCAACCTGCTGATCTCGAACGTGCCCGGCCCGAGGACGCCGCTCTACTTCCGCGGCGCCCGGCTGGAGGCGGCTTATCCGCTCTCGATCCCGACGCACGGCCTGGCGCTGAACATCACCGTCGAGAGCTACGCCGAGACGCTCAACTTCGGCTTCATCGGCTGCCGCGACACGCTGCCGAGCCTGCAGAACCTGGCGGTGGACACCGGCGAGGCGCTGCGGGAGCTCGAGAAGTCCGTCCGGCCGCGTCGCCCGCGGACGGCGGTCAAGCGTGCCGGGTCGCGTAGCGCTCGTACTGCATCCGCAGCAGGTCGATGACGTTGTCGACGTCGACCGCAGTCTGCATCCAACAGCTGACCCAGCCCGTCTCAGGAAGGACGTGGTGCGGCTCCGCGCGACCGGCGGCGATCAGCTCGTCGTGGATGCGCCGAGGCATCGGCAGGTCCGCGAGGCGGTCGCCGTGGACGTGGCCCATCTCCTTGCGGCCGTAGCGGTACTCGATCCCGCCGAACTGGTGCGGCGCGGCCTCCACGCCAGGCCACGAGGTGACCTCCGCCTTGATCCGTTCCCCCGCGCCTCGCATAGCCCGTCCAGTTTGGATCGAAAATAGGCAGCCAGCCGAAGGAGATTCGCCATGCTGCTAGCAACTCGCCTGACCTCTTTGCCCGCCGGAGCGGTGGCGATCCTCGTCGTCCTCTCGCTGGCCCAGCTCGCCCTGGACGTGATCGCCCTCGTCGACCTCTACCGCCGGCCGGTCGAGCAGGTCGCCGGAGGGAACAAGTGGGTCTGGGTGGTCGTGATTCTGATCGTCAACGTGCTCGGCCCGATCCTCTACCTGGCGATAGCTCGCCAGCCGCCGCCGGCAGTCGAGACGCGCACCGACGCCGAGCGCGGCTCTGAGCGGATCGGCGACATCGTCGACGACCTCTACGGCCCGCACGACTCCGCTTCGCATTGACCGCCGCGATCGAGACCATCGGCCTGACCAAGACCTACGGCGTCAAGCACGCGCTCGACGGGGTCGACATGGCCGTCGGCGAAGGCTCGATCTTCGGCTTCCTCGGCCCCAACGGCGCCGGCAAGACCACGATGGTCCGCCTGCTGACCGGACTCGCGCACGCGACCTCCGGTTCGGCGCGCGTCCTCGGCGGCGAGGTCGCGCCGGGTCAAGCGGTCAGCGCCGAGGTCGGCTACCTCCCGGACGTCCCGGGCTTCTATGACTGGATGACCGGACCGCAGTTCCTCGAGTTCGCGGGCAGCCTCTTCGGAATCCCGGGGCCGACGCTGCAGGCGCGCATCAATACGCTGCTGGATCTGGCCGGCCTGGCCGGCGTCGGGACGCGGATCGGCGGCTACTCAAGGGGCATGAAGCAGCGGCTCGGGATCGCGCAAGCCCTCGTGAACGCCCCCCGGCTGCTCATCCTCGACGAGCCGACGAGCGCGCTCGACCCGGTCGGGCGCAAGGAAGTCCTCGAGATGCTGATCTCCCTGCGCGGGCGCACGACCGTCTTCTTCTCGACCCACATCCTCGCCGACGTTGACCGCGTCTGCGACTCGGTGGCGGTCCTCGACCAGGGGCGCCTGCTGGTCCAGGCGCCGATCGAGGAGCTCAAACGCCGGTACGGGGCGCAGAAGCTGGTGCTCGAGGTCAGCGGCGAGGCTGACCAGCTCGCCGATGAGATCCGCACGCGGGCGTGGGCGGCGGCCGCCACGCGTTCAGGCGCCGGCGGGATCGAGGTCACGGTGGCCGACATGACGGCCGCCCAGCGCGAGATCCCCGCGCTGGTCGCGGCCCGGGGCGTCGGCCTAAGCCGGCTGGAGGCCGGTGAGGTCGAGCTCGAGGAAGTGTTCGTCGACCTGGTCGGGGGTGACAAGCGCTGACCGCGATCGCCTCGTTCGCGCGCAAAGAACTCGGCGAGATCCTTCGCACCTGGCGCATCTGGGTGCTGCCCGGGATCGTGATCTTTTTCGCGCTCACAGGGCCGCTGCTCGCGAAGTTCACTCCGCAGCTGGTCGGCGCCGTCGCCGGCAGCCGGCTCGGCGGCTTGAAGGTGCCCACGCCGACCTACACGGACTCCTACATCCAGTGGACCAAGAACCTGACGCAGATCGTCCTGATCGCCGTGATCATCGTGTACGGCAGCCTCGTGTCCGGCGAGGTCAGGAGCGGGACCGCTGTGCTTGTGCTGACGAAGCCTCTGTCCCGCCGAGCGTTCGTGCTCGTCAAAGCTGTCGTGCAGTCCGTGTTCCTGGCGGTCGTGGTCGCTGTCGGCGCGCTGATCACGTGGCTGCTGACACTCGCGATCTTCGGCGCGGCTCCGGCGGGCGCCCTCTGGAGCGCCACCGGCGTGTTCCTGGTGCAGGGACTGCTGTTCGTCGCCCTGATGACGCTGCTCTCGAGCGTCATCGGCTCAGCAGCGGGGTCCGCCGGCGCCGGCCTGGCCGGGTTCGCCGTGTTAGCGATCGCGGCGATCTGGAAGCCGCTCCAGGACTATTCGCCCGCGGCGCTTAGCTCGCTGCCTGGCGAGCTGGCGGCCGCCAAGCCGGCGTCGGTCGGGTGGCCCGTGGTGACCTCGCTGGCGCTGGCCCTTGTCCTGACAGGGCTGGCCGGCCAGCTGTTCAGAAGGCGCGACCTCTGAGGCTCACAGCCGCGCGGGCAGGTTGAAGCCACCGCACAGGTCGGGGCGGAAGGATGTCACCTCGACAATGCGGCCGCCCGCGACCCGGAGCACATTGAGACCGGCCAGCCGGTACTCCCGCTTGCCTCGAGCCCGCAGGTACGCGATAGCTGCCGGCTGGCGATTGGCGCGCGTTGGAACGAGCTTGAAATCGCCGAAGGAGTCCGGACCCAGCAGCTGGCGGTAGAGTCCCATCACCGCGTCGCGACCATCGAACCACATGAGAGCGGGCGGCATGGTCAGCCGGGCGTCTTCGCGCAGCAGCACGCTCACCGCGCCGGCGTCGGCCCGCTCGAATGCGTCCATGAACCTTGCCAGCAGCGATCGCTCGTCCGCGCTCGGCTCGGTGCGGCGAGCGGGCGGCTCGGCATCGCGGGGCAGGTTTGCGCGCATCGTCGTCCGGGCCCGATGCAGGGCGCTGTTCACTGAAGCCACGCTGGTCTCGAGAAGCTCGGCCGTCTCCTGCGCCGACCAGTCGAGGGCGTCGCAGAGGATGAGGACCGCGCGCTGTCGCGGCGGCAGGTGCTGGATGGCGGCCAGATAGACCAGCTCGACGGTCTCCCGCGCGATAGCAACCGACTCGGGTTCGGCCTCGGAGGAGGCTGCGACATCCAGCAGGTCGTCCGGGTAGGGCTGGATCCAGGGCAGCTCGGTGTCCCACTTCGGCGGCGAGGCCGGGTCCGTCGCGGCCGGCGCAACGTCCGGCGCCGTCACCGCGCGAGGGGTGCGCTCCAGCGCGCTCAGACAGGCGTTCGTCGCGATGCGGTATAGCCAGTTTCGAAAACTGGACCGTCCTTCGAAACCGGACCGGGCCCGCCATGCGCGGAGTAGCGTCTCCTGGACCAGGTCCTCCGCGTCGTCGAAAGATCCGACCATCCGGTAGCAGTGCACGTGGAGCTGCCGCCGATAGGGCTCGGCGAGGCTCGCGAAAACCGATTCGTCGCCACGCCTCACCGCCGCCAGTTGGTCAGGCTCGATCACGTGCCTGCGGCAGCGTAAGCACGCTCCAGATGGGCGACCAGGTCGCCGTCGACCTGATTGGGATCCACGATCCGGACGCGGTGCGTCACCATGCTGTTCCAGCCGCCCGCGGCCTCGAAGCGTCCGCCGGCGGGAAGGTCCTTGAGCTTGATCCCGACGTCGATCCGGTCGGCGGTGACCTGGACGATGCCGAACTTCCTGCCCTTTCGAAGCAGGCTCAGGTACGTGCCGCCGGCGCCGACAGAAACGTCATTGCCGAACGCCCGCACCTGCTTGGCCAGGTCCTCGTAAACGGGCTGCCAGCGCGACTTCTTGCCTTTGAAATGCTCGCCGAGCCGCTGGCCGGCCGGCGCCGGCGGCGCACTGGCGGACCGCAGGATCGTGACCACGGCCATGCCGTGACCACGTCCCAGCCCGTAGTCGGCCTGCAGCCAGTCCAGGATCCGGCTCGCCTTGACGTCCTCCCCAAGGAGACCCTTCTCCGCCGCCAGCTGCACGAAGTCCTCGGGGGACTTGCCGGTCTTCGCCTTGATGTTGTCGATGTAAGCCTTGAAAGACATCGGGCGCTCCTTTGGTCTGCTGCCGAAAATCGCCGGCCCGGCGGTCCTCGCGCCGGGATGTCATCCATATAGAC
This sequence comes from Candidatus Dormiibacterota bacterium, assembly GCA_036378435.1. Classification (GTDB taxonomy): domain Bacteria; phylum Chloroflexota; class Dormibacteria; order Dormibacterales; family Dormibacteraceae; genus DASUWK01. Next base: position 126,845 of record DASUWK010000056.1, read on the forward strand.
CCGGGACTCGCGAAAACTGTTCGGTCCGGGACGGCTCGGGGCTTGCTTACCTCCGGATTCCGGACGCCCGGCTTCGCTGAGCCTCGCAGCTGACGCACCGGGTGGCCTCAGGCACGGCTTCCAAGCGTTCGGGCGGGATCCGCGCGCCGCAGCTCTCGCAGATGCCGCGCGTCCCTGCCGCAGCGCGCTCCGCGGCATGCTTCGCCTGCGCCCGCTCCTCGGCCCTCACCTTCTCGATCGCGGCGTCGGCCGCCTGCGCCGACAGCTCGACCGTGCTGTCCGCGTCGCGAAAGCCCCTGCTCACAACAGCTTGAGGATGCTCCGATTCGCCGGGCGTGAAACCGCATTGACATATGTTGATATCGGCATATTATGTGGCGATGGCTCGCTCGGCGACGACGGCGGACGTCTTCAACGCGGTGGCCGAGTCGCGCCGGCGCGATGTGCTGGACGCCCTGCTCGGAGGCGAGAAGGCCGTCGGCGCGATCGTCGACGACCTCTCGATGTCCCAGCCGCAGGTGTCGAAGCACCTGCGGGTGCTGAGCGAGGTGGGCCTCGTCAGGTGTCGAGCTGACGGCCGCCGACGGCTCTACCGCCTGGAACCCACCCGTCTCAGGCCGTTCACCGAATGGCTGGCGAAATACGAGCAGGCGCTGAACGAGCGCCTCGATCGTTTGGACGGCTATCTGAAAGAGCTGCAACAGCAAGGAGAGGTGCAGTGACAACCACGCCACGCGGGTCCGCGGTCGTCGAATACCCGAATGAGCTCACGATCGTCACGGTCCGAGAGTTCGGAGCGCCTCTCGCGCTCGTGTTCGACGTCATCACGCAGCCTGAGCACGTCCGGAACTGGTTCGCCCCCTTCACGGATCGCGTGACGCAGTGCGAGATCGACCTCCGGGTCGGCGGCGGTTACCACATCGTCTTCGTGACCGAGGACGGGACCGAATGCTCGTTTCGAGGGACTTACCTGGAGGTCGAGCCGCCGACGCGAACCGTCGCGACCTGGCTCTTCGAAGGCTGGCCGGACGCGCACGCCGTCGAGACGGAGGAGCTCGAGGAAGTCGAAGGCGGCACCAAGCTGACCGTCACGCTGGCGTTCCGCGACAAGGCGGGCCGGGCCCACATGACCCGGGGCGACGGCCAGCAGAGCAGCTGGGACAAGCTCGAGGCCTACCTGAGGGCTCTGCTGGATCAGCAGGCGCCCTAAGCCCTCGCGTCGGGCGCTAGCCTCACCGCGTGCTGATCGCCTTCGCCCACCGCTCACGATCGCTCCGCGACCGGCTGCTGCGCGCCGGCGCGAATCCGGACCTGTCGCCGATCGAGGCATGGAGTCGCCTGCGAGCCGCAGAGGGAATGCGAACGACGGTCATCGACCTGTACCGGCTCGTCTCCGAGCCGCGCGGTCTTGAGCCCCACGAGCTGCCCGTCGACGAGCGCTTCGCGCTGGCGCGGTCAGCGATGCCGATCGTCTGGCCCGGCTTCCAGACGACCACGGGAACCGAGCGCATCGACCCGGTCGCGGTCGTCGCTTACGACCCGGGCTGGCCGGCCAGGTTCGAGGGTTGGCGCGACCGCATCGTGCGCGCCCTCGGGCCGACCGCGCTCCGCGTCGAGCACGTCGGGTCGACGTCCGTTCCCGGGTTGGCGGCCAAGCCGACGATCGACATCCAGGTGAGCGTTCAAGACATCGAGACCGAGGAGCTGTACGTACCGCAGCTCGAGGGGCTCGGCCTGCAGCTGCGCAGCCGGGACCGCCTGCATCGCTACTTCCGTCCTCCCAAGTCGGCGCCGCGCGACGTGCACGTTCACGTCTGCGACTCAGGATCCGATTGGGAGCGCGACCACCTGCTGTTCCGTGACTACCTCCGCGAGCACGCAGACGCGCGCGACCGCTATTCGCGGGTCAAGCTCGACGCGGCGCGCCTGTGGGCAGACGACCGTTGGGGTTATACCGACGCCAAGTCGGAGGTCGTCCTGGACATCCTCGAGGCAGCGGAGGCTTCGCGAGCAACCAGCTGAGCCGGCCACGGCGGGCGGACGCGAAGTATCCTCTCCGCCATGCCGCTCGACGTCGCGGGCAAGCGCCTCTCCAACGGCGATGTCGCGGTCGGCGGCGGCGCGGCGGTCGCGCTGATCGCCAGCTTCCTGCCGTGGACGACGTACACACAGACGCTGCAGCCGGCGTTCGGCATCCCCGGGGGCACTTCGAGCAACTCGGTCAACGCTTTCGGCGGTTGGAGCGGCGGGCTGTTCTTCCTCGTTTTGCTGGTCGTGTTGGTGCTCTTCGCCGTGCGCTGGTTCGGCTGGGAAGGCCTGCCGGCGCTGACGGTCGCGGATTTCAAGATCTACGCCGGCGCCGGCGCGGTGATGGTGCTGCTCGCGCTGCTCTTCATCCCGACGACCAGCAACTCCGACAGCTATCTCAACGGAACCCTGTCGTCGAGCACCGGCGCAGGTCTGATCATCGCCTTGCTCGCCGCACTGGCGATCTGTGTCGGCGGTTATCTCAAGCGGGAGGATTCCCAACCGGCCAACCAAGCGCCCCCGCCCGCTGCCTGACACCCCCGGCGTTCCGAACGTGCTGACGGCTGACATCTATCGACCGGACCAGTGGTCCAACTTCTTCCTTCTGGTCGGAACCGGCGCGGTCGCGTTGACGGGCCTGGTCTTCGTGTCCATGTCTCTCAACCTGAATGCGATCGCCAAGGACGCGCTGCACCGCAACCGGGCGATCAACACCTTGACCGGCCTGGCCCTGGTCTTCATGCGCTGCGCGCTGGTCCTGATGGGAGCGCAGCAGCATCAGGCGGTCGGCGCCGAGGTGCTCGGGATCACCGCCGTGTCGTTGGCCGTTTTCGTTCGCGGCTACCTCAATGCCATACGACTCAGTCGCGGCCTCCGCATCACTCGCATCGTCGGCGGCAGTCTCGTGCACCTGACTGAGATGTTTGGCGCCGCGCTGTTTCTGAGCGGTTACCTGGCCGGTCTGTATGTCCTGGCGGTGGGGATGGTGCTGAACACGAGCTACATGATCACGGCGGCGTGGCTGTTGATAGTCGGCGTCGTCGATCAGTCGGCGGACCGCTCGAGCTAATTCTTCTCTGGCTTCAGAGCAGTGGCATTCTCGATCGGCACGCGCACCAACGTCCGTCTGACCTTGTCCGGCACGAACACCTCACCGCGACTCATCGCGCCGAGACCGGTGTCGAGGGCGGTGAAGAAGTCACGCATCGCGGTGAGCCGCTCGACGCTCTCGCGGCCCGCGGTGGCATCACCCTCGCCGCGCTGAAGGGCCTGCAAAGTCTCGTCGGCGGCGGCCAGCACTTGCCGCATGTTCCAGCGGAAGCGGCGCTCCATCACCTCCTGCATCACGCGCCAGAAGTCCGTCGCGGCCTCGTAATGGTCCTTGCGAGAGCCGGCCACACGCAGCTGCCGCACGAGCTGCCACTCCAGCAGCCCGCGGATCTGCACTGAGACGTTGCTCTTGCTCTGCTGCAGCTCGAGCGAGATGTCGTCCAGCGACAGTGGCTCGGTGTGCAGGTAGAGCAGCCCGAAGATCCGGCCCTGGAGCTGAGTCAGCACGCCAGAGGTGGCCGCAGCGGCCCCCATCCCTTCGACGAAGACGGCGGTGACGCGGTCCATCAGCCCGCCGATGCCGCCGCGTGCTCGAGCAGCAGCGGGACCGCATGGCGATGCCCGTTGCCGACCACGCGCTCGAAGGCTGCCCGGCCCGCCGGACCGCTGTACGCGATGAACGTCGACAGGCTGAGTCGCGCGCCCTGGCCGCGCGTCTCGATCGCGACGACGAGCTGGACGAGGCCGACGCGGGTGAGGCTCTCGAGGCAGACGCCTTCCGCGCTGCGCGCCGCGACGTTGAAGCCGCGCACCCGAGCTCCGGTGGAGGCTGACGGGCGCGCGCCCAGGGCCAGAGCGATCGCTCGGATCAGCGTTCCGACCAGCGGGCTGCCCAGGTCGAAGATGGCGCGAGCCCAGCGCTCAGGATCGCGGGGTGTGGACGCCGGCAGCTGGACCTCGAAGGCGTCTGCGTAGTCCACTTTGGGCAGCGTCTGAAGCTCTTGCGCAAGCAGCGGCACTGGCACCGCCCAAGCCGAGCGGTCGTGCCGAACATTCGCAATATTCAGAACGTTCATACACTGCCGAGTATAGGGAGCGATTACGAAAAAGTCGAGCCGTCGCCTGGCCGGCTAGCTCAGACCCCGCCCGACGTTAGGGAGTGGGCGTCTCGTGCATCATCGCCCCCGGGCTGGGCGTCTCGTGCATCATCGCCCCCGGGCTGGACGTCTCGTGCATCGAGGCGGAGCCACCGTTGGACGCGGCCGAGCCGCAGGCGGCGGTGAAGATGACGGCGGCGATCAGCAGGAACTTCAATCTCATCTGACCCAGCCTGCGAACGCCGTGTTTCAGTCATGTTGCGAGTCGTTCGGTAACGCCGCTGCAACACAGCGCCGTCAAGCTCGCCGCATGTCACCGCAGAGAATCGCGCTGGCGGGCGTGGGCATCCTGCTCGCCGCGGCCATCACCTATGGCGTGATCAGCCGGAACCAGACCATCACTCCGGCCGCGACCGCCAGCTCCTCCGACACGTCATTGCCCGTCGGCCCGCAGGCGCCGGACTTCACCGGAGTCACGGGCTGGGTCAACTCGCAGCCGCTCACGATTCAGCAGCTGCGCGGCAAGGTGGTGCTGGTCGACTTCTGGACTTACTCGTGCATCAACTGCCAGCGCACGATTCCGGCTCTGCGCACGTGGTGGCAGCGCTATCAAGCAGAAGGACTGGTGATAGTCGGCGTCCACTCGCCGGAGTTCGATTTCGAGAAAGATCCCGGCAACGTGCGCCGCGCCGTGAAGGAGCTCGGCGTCGAGTGGCCGGTGGCGCTCGACCCCAACATGGCCACCTGGAACGCGTACCAGAACCAGTACTGGCCGGCCGAATACCTGATCGACAAGCAGGGCTTCGTCCGTCACACCCACTTCGGCGAAGGCGAGTACGACGTGACCGAGCACGCGATCCGCACCCTGCTCGGAGAGAAAGGCTCGGTCGCCGCAGCGCAGGCCCAGCTGCCGGGGAACGACATCACTGCAGAGGCGTACGCGGGATCTGACCGCGCCGACGGCCGCATCACGCTCAGCGGCTCGTGGAGCGAGCAGCCGCAGTTCGCGGTGAGTGGAGGATCGGGCGGCGCCGCCGCCATCCAGTTCACTGCCACGCACGTCTTCCTGGTGGCCGGTGCGGCCGGGCCACCGGTGGAGGTGTTGATCACGATCGACGGGCGCTCACCGTCAACGTCCGAAGCCGGCTTGTCCGTGCACTTCGACTCGGCCGGGCGGGCATTCGTCACCGTCGGCGCCCACGATCTCTACAGCCTGCTCTCGCTGCCTTCTGAGCATTCCCACCAGCTGCAGATCCGCCCGCTCGGCGCGATGCAGCTCTTCACCTTCACCTTCGGATGAGCGCCGCTCAACTGTCAGTCGCGTTCGCGGCGGGAGCGCTCTCGTTCTTCGCGCCTTGCGTTGTGCCGCTGGTACCCGCTTACGTCGCCTCGATCGCCGGCGCGACGCCCGCCCAGATGCGCGAGGACCCGGGCCGGTACACGGGACGACTGGTGCGCGGCGGCGTGCTCTACGTGCTCGGTTTCGCGTTGATCTTCGTCGCGCTCGGGCTTCTCGCCGGCGTGGCAGGCTCGGCCCTGCGCCAGCAGGAGTCGATAGCGCAGCGAGTCGGCGGCGTCGTGGTCATCGTCCTCGGGGCGGCCATGGCCGGCCTGCTGCCGGCGGCCCTGTCAGAGCGAGGCGGCGGGCTGCTGCCGCAATCGCTCCTTTCGCGCCAGCGCAGCGGCGCCTTTCCCCTCCTCCTCGGCCTGGTCTTCGGCACCGCGTGGACGCCGTGCGTCGGCCCCGTGCTGGCGGGCGTGCTCTTGCTGGCGGCGACGAGCGGCCACGCGCTGACGGGCGGCATTCTGCTCGCCGCCTACGCCTTGGGACTGGGCTTGCCGTTCATCTTCGTCAGCCTGGCGCTCGCCAGCTTCCCGGTGGCCATGCGACCGCTGGCCCAGGCCGGCGCCTGGCTGGGACGAGTGGCGGGCGTGCTGATGATCGGGCTCGGCATCCTCCTCGTGTTGGGCCTCTACTCCACCCTGGCCGGATACCTGGCGGCGCCCTTCGCGCTGCGATGATGGCCCGCATGGCTGCTAGGGAGGCCCCCGTCCTGGTCGTCGACGACGACCCCAAGGTCGTCGCCCTGGTCGGCGCCTACCTGGAAAGGGCGGGCTTCGAGGTCATCACGGCGACCGACGGTGAGAGTGCCGAGCGCCTCGTCCGCGAGGCCGAGCCCCGCCTCGTGGTTCTCGACGTCATGCTGCCCAGGCTCGACGGCCTGTCGTTGATGCGCTCGCTGCGCGACCGCCATCACCCCGTCCCGGTATTGATCCTCTCGGCGCTCGGGACGCTCGACGACCGCTTGCGCGGCCTGGCCGACGGCGCCGACGACTACCTGCCCAAGCCTTTCTCACCCGCCGAGCTGGTGCAGCGGGCGAGCGCGATCCTCCGCCGCGCGGAGGGACCGTCCTCGAGGGTGCTGCTCCACCAGGACCTCACGATCGACCTCGACCGCCACACCGTCGAGCGGAACGGCGAGCCGCTGCGGCTCTCGCCGGCCGAGCTCCAGATCCTGGTCGCGCTCGTGCGCGCGCGGGGGCGCGTGCTCACACGCGATCAACTCCTGGACGAGCTGCACGGCCTGGGCGAGCTCGAGGTCACCCCGAGGTCGGTCGACGTCCACCTGTCCCGCCTCCGAAGCCGCCTCGGCCGCGACCGCGAATACCTGGAGACCATCCGCGGCGTGGGGTACAAGTCGATCGCATGATCGATTCGGTGCGCCGGCGCATCGGCATCGCCGGCCGGATCGCGGCCGCCGCCATGGCGCCCGCGCTGGTGGTGCTGGCGGTGATGGCCATCGCCACGTGGCTGTTCGCCCGCTCGCTCTTCGAGCGGTTGATGGTGTCGCACGGCGCCACGGCCGCAGACGCCGCGGCCATGTTCGAACAGAGCGTCGGGCGCGTCGCCCTGATCGCCCTGATCATCGCCGCCGCCATCGCGGGCGCAGCCGCGGTGGTGCTGGCGCGTCATTTCGCCAGGCCGGTCGGCCAGCTGTACTCGGCGGCGAAGCGACTCGAGGCCGGCGAGAGCGGCGTGCGCGTCGCCGAACGCCCCGCGGTCCCGGAACTGGCCGTGCTCGCCGAAGCCTTCGATTCCATGGCGGTCGCCCTCGACCGGCAGGAGCAGGTGCGGCGCGACTTCGTAACGGGAGCCGCACACGAGCTGCTCACGCCGCTGACCAACCTGGAGGGCTACCTCGAGGGCCTGCGGGATGGCGTCATCCCGGCCGAGTCCGCCACCTTCGAGTCGCTGCTCGAGGAGACGAGAAGGCTGACGCGGCTTTCGCGGGCGCTGCTGCAGACGGCGGCCGCAGCCCAACTGGCGCCGGGCTCGGCGGTGGACATCGCCGGGTCCATCGCGGCGGCCGCCACCCTGCTGGAACCCGCCTTCGCCCGCCGTGAGATCGCGCTAGACGTCGACGTTGCGCAAGCTCTCCACGTCGTCGCCGCGGCCGACGAGGTGACCCAGGTGGTCTTCAACCTGCTGCACAACGCGAGCCGCTATTCGCGCGCAGGCGGCGTTGTCCGGATCACAGCCGGCGAATCCGGGGGGATGGTGCGCGTGGCCGTGATCAATGTGGGCGAGGACATTCCGCCGGAGGTGGCGGAGCGGGTCTTCGAGCGTTTCTTCCGCGCGGACGGCTCCCGCGATCGGTCGACCGGAGGCGCCGGGGTCGGCCTCGCGGTGGTCAAGGAGGTGGTCGAGAAGGCCGGCGGGCGCGTCGGGGTCGAGTCAGCTCAGGGCCAGACGCGGTTCTGGTTCACCCTGCCCGCCGCTCCCGCCTAGTGGGGTAGACCCGAGGTGGCGAGGCGAACCAGCCGCAAGCCGGCGACGTTCAGCCACACGTGCTCGGGCCCGCGCACGACCGTCATCAGCACCTGCTCACATGACGAGCAGCGCAGGACGGCGCCGGGCGCATCCATGTACAGATGGACCTCGCCCATCGGGCCGGTGCTGCCGCAGCTGCCGCAGGTTCCCTGAGCCAGGGTCATCTCAGCCGCGAAAATCTCGCCGAGCAGTCCTGCTACCGCGTTGCCGTCCAGCCTCGTCGCTCCAGCCATGTCAGCCTCCTGTCGCGCCAAAACGCTCGGTCCGAATTGAGCCCGGTGCGTGCCCGAGCTGTACCAGACTCTCGGCGGCCGCCTCGACGAAAGAGGTCGGGCCGCAGATGTAGCAGATGAGATCGCTGCTCGGAGGCCAGGCGACCTCCGAGAGCATCGTCTTGTCGAGCCGGCGTGCGTAGCCGGTCCACCCCGGCGGCTGCGAACGGGTCAGCGCGAGTCGCACCTCGCGACCGCCAGACCCGTTCAACTGGTCGAGCTCATCGCGGTAGATCACCTCGTCGATCGAGCGCGAGGAGTAGAGCAGGCGCATCGGCGCCGCCGCTCCCGTGGCTGCGTGCAGTCGCAGCATCGCCATCAGCGGCACCACCCCCGAACCGCCACCGATCAACAGCACCGGACGGTCGCGCTGCACCTCGGGCTGCCACGCGAAGTAGAGACCGACCGGGCCCCTGAGCTCGAAGCCGTCGCCAACCCGCGCCTCGCCGACCAGGTAGGGCGACACCTCGCCGTCGTCGAGCCGTTCGATGGTGAGAGTGAGCCGCTCGGCACCGGGCGCCGAAGCGATCGAGTAGCTGCGCTGGGCCTGGTAGCCATCCTCGGCCGTCAGGCGGACATCGACGTGCTGGCCGGCCAAGTGGCCGGGCCAGCCGGGCACATCCAGGTGCAGGCTCGCGGCCCGCGGCGTCTCCTGGACCAGCTCCGCGATGCGGGCCGGCCGCCAGCTCAGTCGCCCCAGTAACGCTGCTCGCGCCACGGATCACCGTAGAGGTGGTAGCCGTTCGACTCCCAAAAGCCGGGCTCGTCGTCCGCCATCAGGCGCAGGCCGCGCACCCACTTGGCGCTCTTCCAGAAGTAGAGATGTGGCACCAGGAGTCGCGCCGGTCCGCCGTGCTCGGGATCGACCGGCGCGCCGCCGTACACGTAAGCGATCAAGGCCTGGCTCCCGCGGAGGTCGTCCAGCGGCACGTTTGTCGTGTAGCCGCCGTCGCTGAACGCCATCGCGTACTCAGCCGCCGTCTCAACGCCTTCGAGCAAGGTGTCGATCCGGACTCCTTTCCAGCTCGTGTCCAGCTTCGACCACTTGGTCACACAGTGGATGTCCACCGTGACCTCCTCGGCGGGCAGCGCCAGGAGCTCGTCCCAGGTCCAGCGAACGTCCTGGTCGACCTCGCCGGTGATCGTGAAGGTCCATTCGGCCAGCGGGGTACGCGGCGTGGGTCCGGCGGACAGCACGGGGAAGCCGTCGGTCAGGTACTGCCCCGGCGGAATGCGGGAGGGGTCGGCGCCCTCACGCCGGCGACCGCGAAAGCCACGGGACACGAAGCTCATCGGTGACGGCAGCCTAGCAGGCTGAAGGCTCGATCTCGTATTCAGAACAGTGGTGCCGAGAGGGGGATTCGAACCCCCATGAGGTTGCCCTCAACGGTTTTTGAGACCGCCGCGTCTGCCGGTTCCGCCATCTCGGCCCGTTGGCCAGCGCCAGTTGCCCCGCCGAGACTAGCTCATAGGGCCGCAGGGGCCGGCGAAGCGCGGCGGAGTGTTCTAGTACTTTGCCCAGAGGGTCGGGCTGGAGCTGCCCGCTCCGTACCAGATCGCGGCGCTTTCGGTCCCCACCAGCCAGGTGCCGTACTTGTCGATCTCCCCGTCCCAGATGTCGATCTCGCCCCCGATCACGGGGGCCTGGCCCTGGCCGGTCACCAGGTACTCGGTGTCTGCGTAGTACTGGTTCGTGCCGCCCAGAAGGATCGGCTCTCCTGATGACGTCACATCCGTGATCACGTAATAGGCGTCGGTGCTCGTGAGCCAGGCGGTCGCCGCCTTGGTGGCGAGGTCAAGGCGATCAAGGACGTGCCCGGCGATCTGATCGGTGAAACCGGGGAATGTCTTGCCCTGCTGATCGAGGCCCCACACCTCGCCGCCGGACACCATGTACCAGCTGCCAGACGAGGTGATCGGTATCGCTGCGGCCCCGCTCGTCGGCACTTCGGTGAGGCCGTTGCGGCCCGCCGGCACGCTTCCGTTCGGGGTCACGACATAGACGTAATTGGCATCCACCCCGATCGGAATGCCGCCGCCTCCCGCCGCGAGGACGGTGTCCGTGCCGCTGGCCCCGTCGACCAGATGCAGGCTGTGGGCCGAATCCTCGTACGTGTAATGGGATCCGTCCGGGGCGACCAGCTGCCGTGGCACTGGCAGCCACTTCTTCAACGTCCAGTTGTAAGTGACGCCCGTCGGAGCTTCACCATCGGGCAGACGAACATCGCCGGCCGGGTCGCTCACCTGCATGTTCGGGTCATATCCGTTGACAGGCGGTTGGGCCGGGATGTCAACCCACGCTCCGACTCCGTTGACGTCGACCGGCATCCGGCACAGCATCGCGACAGGCGTAGGTGACGGGATCGGCGCTGCGGCGGTCGTGATGTGCCGAGGGGACGGCGACGGCGCGGGCGCGTGGGATGTGCTCACGCTCGGACTCGGCGGAACGGCAGGTGGAGGCGACGCCAGGGGGCTGATGTCGGGCGACGCGGTGACGCCGGGCGATGCCTGAACCGAGATATGGCGAGCAGCCAGACGCGGTCCGCAGGCCGCGACGACAAGCAGCAGAACGACGCCGGCGAAAACCCTTCGGGCCATCGAATCACGCAGCTAACAGCTATGTCACGACAAAACGCCGACGCCCGCTGGTGTCGGCGAGAGGACTCGAACCTCCATGCCCTCGCGGGCACCGGATCCTAAGTCCGGCGCGTCTACCAGTTCCGCCACGCCGACCTGGGCGAGCGCCAATATAGCCGTTCGCCGCCTTAACAAGCGCCCCTCCGACGTGATAACAATCGGTGTCAGAACTGGTGATACAAGCACGTCCAGGGGCGTCCGCGACCATGCGGATCGCCCTGATCTCCGAGCAAATCCGCCCCCTCGAGCTGACGGCCGACCTGCCGGGCCGGGAGCTCTACGCGCTGGAGCTCGGGCGCAACCTGGCGCGCCTGGGCTGTGAGGTCGACCTCTTCGTGCGCCGGCTCGACGCCGACGACGCGCGGATCACGCAGGTCGAGCCCCGCTTCCGCCTGATCACGTTGGCCGCGGGACCGAACGGCCCGCGCCAGCGGCGAACGCTGTGGATGATCGCGCCCCAGATGCGCGACCAGGTGCTGCGTTTCATGCTCTCCGAAGGCGCCCGCTACGACTTGGTCCACGCCACGTCCTGGATCGCCGGCGTCGCGGCGGCCGAGGTCGCGAAGCGCGCCGAGCTCCGCTACACGCAGCTGATCCAGGCGCCGAAGCTTTCCAAGGAGCACCACCTCGACGACCCGCTGGCCAGCCCACCCCAGCGAGTCCAGTACGAGGTCGAGTTCGCTCGCGACGCGGACGCGGTGATCACGCGAACGCCCTCGGAGCGCGAGACCATCGTCGAGGCCTACGGGGCCGACCCTCGCCGGGTGGCGGTGATCCCTTGGGGGGTCGACCTGGACGTCTTCCGGCCCAGTGACCGCGCCCATGCGCGCCGCCGCCTGGGCCTCGACCAGACCGGCTCGATCGTCCTCCACGTCGGGCGGCCCGAGCCGCGCGGAGGCGCCCCGGACCTGCTCCGGGCGCTGGCGCTGGTCGAGGACCTGCCAGGCGGCCCGCCGACTCTGCTGCTGGTGGGCGGCGACACACGCGAGCCCGACCCCGCGCAGAACGGCGTCGTCGGCGAGCTGTGGCAGCTGGCGGTGGAGCTGGGGGTGGCGGAGCGCGTGCGCTTCGTCGGCCGGCGCAGCCGCGCGGAGCTGCCCACCTACTACGCCGCCGCCGACGTCGTGGCCTGCATCCCTCCGCACGAGCCCTACGGCCAGCAGGTGCGCGAGGCGCTGGCTTGCGCGCGCCCGGTGATCGGCTCCGCTGTCGGAGGCATCGCGGACGTGCTGCAGGGCGAAAGCGCTGGAACGCTGGTGGCGCCCGAGGACCTGCGCGAGCTCGCGGCCCGCCTGCGGCGGCTGCTGCGCAGCCCCGGCCTGCGGGCCCGGATGGGACGTGCCGGCCGCGCCCATGCCGAGCACGAGCTGGCCTGGCGCCGCGTGGCGGAGAGCACGCGCGATCTCTTCATGAGCGTGACCGGCCTGGTGCCGGAGCCGCCGCCCCCGGTCACACCCACGCCGGCCACGCTGCCCACGGAAGCTCCGCCCGCCTAGTCGAGGAAGCGCAGAACCGCCCGCTCCTCGGGCCGCAGCCCTGCCTCGACCTCGGAGAGCATCTCGTCCAGCTCGCGATCCGGCGCGGGCTTCAGCTTGCCGTCGAGGTAGGCCTGGATCACCGCTCCATCGACGTAGCACTTGCGGCAGACGGCAGGCGTGTTCCCGAGCAGCCCGGCCACCCACTTGATCGCTCCGCTCAGCTCCCGCCGCGCCTGGCCGGCAGACGACGGCGGCTCCGCCCGCGTCAGCGCGTAGAGGCCGAGCACCGTGCCCGCCCAGGTGCGGAAGTCCTTGGCGGTGAAGTCGTCACCGGTGATGTCGCGCAGGTAGTCGTTGATGTCGTCAGAGGTGACGGGCCGCACCTGGCCGTCGTCGTCGACGTACTGGAACAGCTCCTGTCCCGGCAGCTCCTCCAGCTGCTTGACGAGCCGGGCCAGCCGGCGATCGCGGAGCCCGACCACGTGCTCGCGGCCACCCTTGCCGCGAAAGCGCAGCCTCAGCCGGGAGCCCTCGACGTCGACGTGCTCCTCGCGCAGCGTCGTCGCGCCATAGGAGTCGTTCTCGCGCGCGTACTCTTCGTTGCCGACGCGCACGAGCGTGCGGTCGAGCAGTCGCACGACGGCCGCCAGCACCTTGTCGCGCGGCGTGCCCGGCAGCTCGAGGTCGCGCCGGACGCGAGCGCGGATCTTGGGCAGCGCGCGCCCGAAAGGCACGAGCCGCTCGTATTTGGCCTCGTCTCGGACCTCGCGCCAGCGATCGTGGTAGCGGTACTGCTTGCGCCCGCGCGCGTCACGGCCGGTTGCCTGGAGGTGGCCGTTGGGCTGCGCACATATCCACACATCGGTCCAGGCAGGCGGCACCGCCAGCCGCTTGATGCGGCGCAAGGTGGCGGCATCCCGCACGGGCCGGTCATCGGCGTTGACGTACGCGAAGCCACGGCCCGCCCGCCGGCGGCGGATGCCGGGCATCTGGTCGGAGGTGTATCGAAGGCCCGCGTCGCGAGCGGCTGCGCGGGCGTCGTCCATGCGAAATCGGACAATACGGGCGTGGCGATCACTGACTCGCAGGTCGTCGAGCGCCTGCTGCAAGCGTGGCGCGGCGAGATCGAGGCCCGAACGATCTACGAGATCCTCGCCGAGCGGGAGCGCGACCCCGCGCGCGCCAACATCCTCCGGCGCCTGGCGGCGGGGGAGGCCAAGCATCGCGAGCGCCTCGAAGCCCGGCTGGTCGAGCTCGGCCACCCCGCGCCCGACCCGGCGACGGTCAGGATCTCGCGCTTCGCGCGCCTGCAGGCTCGCCTGGCGCCGATCGAACGCGTGCTGATGGCGCGCGAGGCCGCCGAGCAGGACGAGGTAGAGGACGGTTACCGGCGATCCACCGGCGACCCTGAGACCGACCGGCTGTTCGCCGATATCCGGCACGAGGAATGGCAGCACTCGAAGGACGTCGCGGGCATGGGCGCGGGCGAGCGCGCCGACGCCCAGCCGGAGGCGCAGTCGCGACTCAACCGGATCCTCAGACGCGAGACCTGGCACCAGACCGGCTCCGGCTGGATCTCAGGCGCCATCTACGGCGCGAACGACGGCCTGGCGGCCGTGTTCGGCATAGTGTCTGGCGTCTCCGGCGCGACCGGCGGTTCCTCCTTCGTGCTCACGGCCGGCCTCGCCGGCACGATCGCCTCGGCGCTGTCGATGGCCACGGGCGCCTACCTCGCTGAGCGCTCAACCTCAGAGGTGGCCGCGGCCAACCTCGCCCGCGAGCGCAAAGAGATCGAGGAGCACCCGGACGAGGAGCGCGAGGAACTCTCGCTCTACTACCAGCTCAAGGGGCTGACGAAGGAAGACGCCGACGACCTGGCGGAGAAGCTCTCACACAACCCAGACGCGTTCCTGAGCGTGCTGGCGGTGGAGGAGCTGGGCGGCCTGGGCGGAGGCGGCGATCCTGTCCAGGCCGGGCTGGCCGCCGGCATCAGCACCGGCGTCGGCGCCCTCATCCCCGTCTTGCCCTTCTTCTTTCTCCGAGGCATCTCCGCCGTGATCGCCGCTGCGGCCGTGTCTCTGACCGCGCATTTCCTGGTCGGTGCCGCCAAGTCGCTTTTCACGCTGAGATCGTGGTGGGCGGCCGGTCTCGAGATGACGGCCGCCGGCGTGATCGTGGGCGGCGCGACGTACGCGGCCGGCCTCCTGTTCCACGCCTAGAGTCGCCGGCGCTTAGGGGATCACTAAGGGCTTCGCCGGTGGGACCTCGCCGGCGGCCAGCCGCTCGAACAGCTCCGGGAGCTCTTCGAGCCCGACCGGGGTCGTGATCTCGGCGAGCTCCGGGTGCTGCGGCAGGAGCTGCACCGCTCGTCGGAAGTCGTCATGCGTGGCAGTGATGCTGCCCAGCACGCGCAGCTCGCGCGTGATCAGGAACACCGGCGTTAGCGTCACTTCGGCGACGGCGATGCCGGCCAGCACGACCGTGCCTCCCGAGTCCGCCATGTCGACCGCGGTCTGCAGCGCGTCCGGCCGGCCCGAGCACTCGATCACCACCGGGACGCGGTCCAGGCCGGTCCGCGCCTGGCCGGCGGAGGCCACCGCGCGCTGCACGCCCAGGCGCTCGCCAAGGGCACGGCGCGCCGCGTTCGGTTCTACGGCAGTGATCGGGGAGGCGCCCGCGGCCCTGAGCGCGATCACGGTCAGAAGTCCGATCGAGCCCAGCCCGACCACCAGCGCCGGCGTGCCGGCCTCGATCTCCGAGCGTGACACCGCGTGCACCGCGACCGATAGGGGCTCAGCGAGGGCGCCGACCTGCGGCGGGACCTCGGGCGGCAGCTCATAAACCAGCTCCTTCGGCACGACCAGCCATTCGGTGTAACCGCCGGGCCGAAGGACGGGCTTGGTCAGCGTGTCGATGCAGCGGTTCTCGTGCCCGGACCGGCAGTCATCGCACTGACCGCAGGGCACCTTCGGGTCGATCGCGGCGAGGGCGCCTCCGTCCAATCGACCGGCGATCTCGTGACCTATCACGCCGCTGGAGAGGCCGAGCTTGTAGGAGCTCACGTCGGAGCCGCAGACGCCGCAGGCCTCGATGCGCAGCAGGACCTCGCCCGGACCGGGCTCCGGCTGGTCGAGCTCGACGAGCCTCATCTCGTGCGCCTCGACGAGCTCGACGGCTCTCACATCAGGCTCATCGAG
The DNA here is from genome assembly GCA_036378435.1 of Candidatus Dormiibacterota bacterium. Classification (GTDB taxonomy): domain Bacteria; phylum Chloroflexota; class Dormibacteria; order Dormibacterales; family Dormibacteraceae; genus DASUWK01. The sequence goes on from DASUWK010000056.1 coordinate 142,436, forward strand.
CCGACCATGCGCATGAGGTCGGACAGGACCGTCGGATCGGTCTCGACGTTGACGACGGCGGCGGTGCCGCTGGCTAGCGATCGCTCCAGCGCCGGTCGCAGCCGGTCCAGCGCCGTGACGTGCTCGCCGTGGCCGCCCAGGGCTTGCGCCAGCAGGTCGTAGCGGCAGTTGCCGAGGTCGGTCGCGACACGGTCGGGCGAGTAGCCGGCGCCCTCGTGCTTCACGTCCCCCCACGCTGCGTTGTTGGCGACGACGGCCACCAGGGGCAGGCTCTCTCGCGCGGCGGTCTCGATCTCCATCGCGGAGAGGCCGAAGGCGCCGTCGCCGGTGAAGACCAGAACCGGCTCCCCGGGCCGCGCAGCAGCGGCGGCCAGTCCGAACGGCACTCCGACCCCCAATGTGCCCAGCGCGGTCGTCGTGGCGAGGAAGCGTCCCGGCCCCTCGGCGTAGCTGTAAGCCAGGCCCCACGTGACGGCGTCGCCGCCGTCGGCGACCAGCGTCACCGTCGGTCCCGCCACGTCGCGCGCGAACGAGACCACCTCGCGCGCGACAGCGCCCGGGTGGATCTTCTCGCCCTCATGCCCGTCGACCTGCCGGTCCCAAGACTCGACCGAGAGGGCGTTGAACCGGCCGCACTCCTCCATCCAGCCCGTGTAGCGCTCAGCGGGTCGCCGCCAGAGCGCGGCCAGCTCGCGCAGCGTCAGCGAGACGTCACCCGCGATGGCCAGGTCAGGCCGGCGGTTGCCCCCCACCTCGGCCGGCTCGAGGTCGACCTGGATCACCTTCTGCTCGGCGCTCAGAATGGGCGGCCGGCCGTAGCCCAGGTTCGCGTTGAAGGCGCTGCCCAGCACGAGGACGACGTCCGCGCTGACCACCGCCAGCCCGCCGTGGAGCAGAAAGCCCAGGCAGAGAGGATGGGAGTCCGCAATCAGGCCGCGCGCGAAGCTGGTGGTCGTGACCGGCACCCCGCTGCGCTCGCAGAAGGCGCGGAGATCATCGCCTGCCCCCGACCAGAAAGCGCCGCCACCGGCGATGATGACGGGCCTCTCCGCCTCCTCGAGCATGCGCACCGCCAGTTCGATATCGCCGGCCGGCGCAGCGGGGCGCGGCGCCTGGGCGGGGAAGCCCTCGGTGGCGTCCGGCGGGGCGCCCTGCGCTGACATGACGTCCATCGGGATCTCGAGGTAGACGGCGCCGGGCCGGCCGGCGCGAGAGCGGTAGAGCGCTTCTGTCACGAAGCGGCTGATCCGCGAGGGATCGGGACATATCGTCGACCACTTCACCGCCGGTGCGGCGATCGCGCGCTGGTCGATGTCCATCACCGAGCCCCGGCCCGCCTGACCTAGCGGTGTCCGGCCACCGATGAGCACGGCCGGCACGTGGCCCGTGCCCGCGTCGATGAGGCCGGTCACCGAGTTGGTGAAGCCCGGGCCGGCGGTCACGGTGGCGACGCCGGTGCGGCCGGTGGCGAGGGCCCAGCCCTCAGCGGCGAGCGCGGCCGCGCCCTCATGGCGGCAGCCGATCACCCGGATGCCTGCCGCGGGACAGGCGTCCAGCAGCGGCATGATGTGGCCGCCCGGCACGGTGAAGATGGTGTCGACGCCGCCGGCCTTCAAGGCTCCGGCCACCAGCTCGCCGCCGGGGATGCCCGCGGCGGCCGTCCGACCGGGTGGCTGCTGCAAGAACTCGGGCATGCGCCTCCGCAAAAGATATCGGGCGATAAGCTTCGGGCGTGGCGTGGCGGCCGCGCGACCTGGCGCTGCTGAACCTGCTCTGGCTTGGCCTCAACCTACAGACCGCCGCCCTGGCGCCGCTAGTGGTTCCGCTGCAGGCGCTGGCCCTGGTCACGCCCGGCGCACTGGCGTCTGCGGAGCAGGCGCGGTTTATCGGGCTGCTCGGCGCGCTCGGAGCGGTGGTGGCGCTGATCGTCCAGCCGCTGACGGGAGCCCTCTCCGATCGCACGCACGCGAGCCTCGGCCGCCGCCGGCCGCACATCGCCTGGGGCACGGCCCTGGCTGTGGCGGGAGCGCTGCTGGCCGGTCTGGCCGGCGGTCCGGTCGCCTTCGCGGTCGGGCTGATCCTGCTGCAGGTCGGCAACAACGCCACCACGGCCTCGTTCCAAGCACTCCTGCCTGACCTGGTGCCGCACGACCGCCGCGGCGCGGCGTCGGGATGGCTCGGGTTGATGACCATCGTCGGGAGCGCGGGCAGCCTCGGCCTCGGCTACCTGCTGCTGGCGTCGGCGCGGCCGGGAAGCGCCCAGGCCGGTCGCGGCGCCTTCCTCTTCTATGTGCTCGGAGCGGCCGTGCTCGGCGTGATCGCGCTGGCGACGATCGCCGTCATCCGCGAGCCGGCGGTCGCCACCCAGCCGCCGCGGTCGCTGCGGAGCTGGCTCGAGCCCTGGCGCCACCCGGCCTTCGCCCGCGTCTTCGCGGCGCGCGTCTTCGTGATGCTCGGCTTCACGCTGTTCATGACCTTCATCGAGTACTACTTCGCGCGCGTCGCACACGTGACCGACTTCGTCGGCGCGACGGCGGGCGTCGCCCTGCTGGCGCTGGCGACTGCCGTGGTGAGCGCCTTCGCGCTCGGCGGCCTGTCGGATCGCTGGGGCCGGGTGCGCCTGGCGGCGCTGGCCAGCGCGGTGATGGCCGCGGCGGCGATCGCGTTCCAGTTCCTGCGCCCGGGCTCGCCACTTTGGCCGCTGGGTCTGCTGTTCGGCCTGGGCTACGGCGGGTACATGAGCGTCGACTGGGCGCTGGCCGTTGATGCTCTGCCTTCGCGGCTGAGCGCGGGGCGCGACCTCGGCATCTGGAGCCTGGCGTCGACGGTGCCGGGCATCGCCGCGCCGGCGCTCGGCGGGGCCGTGGTCAGCATCTGGGCGTCGGCCGGCAACGTGACCGGCGGCTACCAGGCGGTGTTCGCGCTCGCGGCGGTGCTCTTCGCGGCCGGAACGGTGGCGGTGCTGAGGGTTCCGGAACCGCGGCCCCTGCCCTATCCCTCCCGGCAGGCGGGGAGGGTCTGATTCCTACAGGTTGATCGCTACGTACTTCGTGTCCAGGTACTCGTTGATTCCCTCGCGCCCGCCTTCGCGGCCGTAACCGGACTGCTTCACCCCGCCGAACGGCGCGGCGGGATTCGAGACGACGCCCTGGTTGAGCCCGACCATCCCCACCTGGAGCGCCTCGACGACCCGCAAGGCGCGCTTGATGTCGCGGGTGTAGACGTAGGCCACCAGCCCGAACTCCGTGTTGTTGGCCGCTCGCACCGCCTCCTCCTCCGACTCGAAGGTTGCGATGGGCGCCACCGGCCCGAAGATCTCCTCACTCAAGAGGCGCGCGTCGCTCGGCACGTGGTCCAGCACCGTCGGCTCGTAGAAGTAGCCGCGGCCGTCGGCCGACGCGCCGCCGACCACCACCCTAGCGCCGCGCTGGACGGCGTCGCCGACGAGCGTCGAGACCTTCTCCCGTGTCGGCTCGTCGATGAGAGGCCCGACCTCCACCCCGTCGTCCGTTCCCCTTCCGATCCGTAGACCACCGAGTCGTGCCGCCATCCGCTCCGCGAACTCGTCCGCCAGACCGCCGGCCACGTGGAAGCGGTTCGCGGCGGTGCACGCCTCGCCGGTGTTGCGCATCTTCGCCAGGAAGGCGCCCTCGACCGCGGCGTCGAGGTCGGCGTCGTCGAAGACCAGGAAGGGTGCGTTGCCGCCGAGCTCCATCGACACGCGCAGCAGCTGACCGGCTGACTGCTCGACCAGCATCTTGCCGACCTCGGTCGAGCCCGTGAAGGAGAGCTTGCGCAGCAGGGGGCTGGAGAGCAAGGGCGCGGCGACCTCGGCCGGCCGCGACGTGGGGATGACGTTCATCACGCCGGGCGGCAGCCCCGCCTCCTCGAGGATCGCGGCCAGCGCGAGCATCGTGAGCGGCGTCTGCTCCGCCGGCTTGATGACGAACGTGCAGCCGGCGGCGATCGCCGGCCCGATCTTGCGGGTGCCCATCGCCAGCGGAAAGTTCCAGGGCGTGATGAAGAAGCACGGGCCCACCGGCTGCTTCATCACGAGCAGGCGGCCCTGCCCGCTCGGCGCGATCGCCCACCTGCCTTCGATGCGCACGGCCTCCTCGCTGAACCAGCGGAAGAACTCGGCGCCGTAGACCACCTCGGCCTTCGACTCGGCCACCGGCTTGCCCATCTCCAGGGTCATGAGCAGGGCCAGCTCGTCCGCCCGCGCGGTGATCAGCTCGAAGGCGCGGCGGAGGACCTCGCCGCGCTCGCGCGGCGGGTGGGCGGCCCAGGCGGCCTGGGCGCTCGCCGCCGTCTCGAGAGCGTCGATGGCGTCTTGCGGCGAGGCGTCCGCGACCTCGGCGAGAGTCTCGCGCGTCGCGGGGTCTTCGACGGCCAGGCGCTTGCCGTCGCTCCCCTCGCGCCAACGGCCCCCGATGTACAGGCCCTTGCGGACCTGGTCAAGTACCTTGCGCTCGAGCTCCGCGGCGACCATCTAGGTGGGCGCCGTCTCGTGGCCCAGGCCGGCGGCGATCGCGATGTCGGCCGAGTAGTCGATCGGGATCGCGATCAATGACGGCCGGTCCCGAATCTCCAGAGCCTTGCGCAGCAGCGGCCCGAGCTCCGCCGCCGACCCCACCCGCCACGCGGGCAGGCCGAACGACTCCGCGAGCTTCACGAAGTCGGGGTTGCCGAAATCGGTTCCGAAGTGATGGCCGAAGCGCCGATCCTGCTTCCACACGATCGATCCGTACTGCCCGTTCTCCCAGACCAGGTTGACGACCGCGGTCTTGAGACGGACGGCCGTCTCGAGCTCCTGGGAGTTCATCAGGAAGCCGCCGTCACCGCTGACGGCCACGACGCGCCGATCGGGATGCACCAGCTTGGCAGCGATCGCCGCCGGCAGCGCGAAGCCCATGCCCGCCAGCCCGTTGGCTATCAGCACCGAATTGGGCTCGTGTGCTGGGAAGAGGCGCCCGATCCAGAGCTTGTGCATTCCGACGTCCGACACCAGGATGTCGTCGCGACCCAGCGCCTGCCGGATCTCCCACAGGACTCGCGGCGGCTGCAGCGGGAAGGCGTCGTCACCGGCTGCCTGGCTGAAGCGTTCGCGCACGACGTCGCGCAGCGAGTCGGAACGTCCGGCCGGCGCCAGGTGACGGCACTCTGCGGAGAGCTGCGCGAGGACGTAGTAGATGTCGCCCACGAGCTCCACCTCGGGGACGAAGTACTCGTCGATCTCGGCCGCCACGGAGTCGATGACCACGATCCGCTTGTCCCGGCGGGGGTTCCAGTTCCGCGGCGCGTGCTCGACCAGGTCGTAGCCGATCGCGATCACCAGGTCCGCCTCGCCGAAGCCGGCCAGCTCGTAGTCGCCCGCCTGGAGCCCGACAGCGCCCATCGACTTCGGATCGTTGGCGTCGAGCACGCCCTTGGCCATGAAGGTCTCGGCGACCGGTATGCCCGTCGTGCGGGCGAACTCCCGGAGCGCGGCGGCGGCACGGCCGCGCACCACGCCGTTGCCGGCCAGGGCGACGGGCCGCTTGGCGGAGCGGATGAGCTCGGCGGCAGTCACGATCTCGCGGGCTGGCGGCTCGGTCCGCACGGGGTTGCCGCGCGGCAGCGGCTCGGCGTCGAGCGTCGCCGCCATCACGTCCTCAGGCAGCTCGATGTGCGTGGCGCCCGGCTTCTCGGCCTCGGCGATCTTGAAGGCCTTGCGCACGACCTCGGGGATGATCGCGGCGTCGGTGAGCCGCGCGTTCCACTTGGTGATCGGGCGCATGACGCTCATCACGTCGATGTACTGGTGCGACTCCTTGTGCATCCGCTCGAGGTCGCCCTGGCCCGTCAGCGCCACCAACGGCGCGCGGTCGAGGAAGGCGTCGGCGACGGCGGTCACGAGGTTCGTCGCCCCCGGCCCGAGCGTGCCCAGGCAGACGCCGGCGCGGCCGGTGAGCCGGCCGTAGACGTCGGCCATGTACGCCCCGCCCTGCTCGTGCCGCACCGGCACGAACTGGATCGACGACTTGTCCAGAGCCTCGTTGAGGTCGAGCGTCTCCTCGCCCGGGATTCCGAAGACGTGCTTCACGCCCTCGGCTTCGAGGCAGTCGACGAAGACCTCGGCCGCTTTGCGGCTCATCCCTGGAAGTGGAGCAGCAGCGTGGTCATGGGTTCGGACTCGGTCCAGAGCCGGTGGCTCTCACCCGCCGGCCACGTGACCTGTTCGCCGGCCTTGAGCGGCACCGTTTCACCCTCGACGGACGTGTAGCCGGCGCCCTCGAGGCACACCACGACCACGGGCGCCTCGTGCGGGTGCTCGTCGATCGTCCCGTCGGGATCGAACCGCAGCATGATCGCGTGGTGATCGCCCTGGGCGTGCAGAACGCGGAAGTCGACCTTGCGGCTGCCCTCTCGCGGCAGCGGACTCCATTCCCAGCGCGCCGCGGGTTTGACCTCGACGGTCATGCGGGGGCCAGCTCGCTTGCTCGCAGGACCTCGACCGAGGTCGTGATCTCCTTGAGGTAAGCCTCGTCGACCGAGACGCCGAGGCCGGGCCCGTCTGGCACCCCTAGCCGGCCGTCGTGCATGACGAACGGCTCGGTCACGTCGCGGTGGTAGTAGCGATCGGAGGCGCTGGTGTCGCCCGGCAGTGTGAAGTTCGGCAGCGCCGCCAGCGCGACGTTGCCTGCCCGGCCGAGGCCGGTCTCGAGCATCCCGCCCATCCAGACCGGCACGCCGTGCGCCGCGCAGACGTCGTGGACGCGCCGGGCCTCGAGGTAGCCGCCGACCCGGCCGGGCTTGACGTTGACGATCCGGCAAGCCCCGAGCGCGATCGCGTCGGCCGCGGCCTGCGCCGAGGTGATGGACTCGTCGAGGCAGATCGGGGTCTGGACCTGCTTCTGCAGCTGGGCGTGCGCGAGCACCTGCTCCTCCGGCAGCGGCTGCTCGATGAGCAGGAGGTCGAACTCGTCGAGCCTCTGCAGCCGGCGGGCGTCGGCGAGCGTGTAGGCCGTGTTGGCGTCGACCTGGAGGAGGATGTCGGGCCAGCGCCGGCGGACCTCTTTGACCGGCTCCACGTCCCAACCGGGCTCGATCTTGAGCTTGACCCGGCGATAGCCGTCCGCCAGGTACCCCTCGACGGTCTCCAGCAGCTGGCTGATCGAATCGTGGATGCCGACCGACACGCCGCAGTCGACCTCGTCCCGGACCGCGCCGAAATGCTCGGCCCACGAGGTGCGGTGGCTGCGGAGCTGGGCGTCCAGCACAGCCATCTCGATGCAGGCCTTGGCCATCCGGTGCCCTACCACCGGCGCCAGCGCCGTGCCGACACCATCGGCCGTCAAGCTTGCCTCGGCGAAGAGGCGCGGCAGCAGGTGGTGAGTGAGCGCGTGCTGGGCGCCGTCGACGTACTCGGAGCTGTACACCGGCCCCGCGAGAGCCACGCACTCGCCCCAGCCGTCGGCCTGGTCGGTGAAAGCGTGGACGAGCAGGATGTCCCGCACCGTCTGCGAGCCGAACGAGGTCCGGAAAGGCGACACCAGGTCCAGCCGGATGCGGCGGAGCTCGACCGCCTCGAGGTTCATTCGACTACAGCGTAGTCAGTTCGAGCTCTGGCTCACCGGGCTGGGAGATGGGCTTGGAGTCGCTGTCGGGCTGGTCGCGGGACTCGGGCTGGGCGCCGGAGCCGGGGTGGCGGTGAAGCCGGCGAGGATCTGCAGCATCGTCGGCAGCGCCGCGGCCCTCGTCTGCGGATTGAGCGTCACAAACCAGAGCACATAGCAGCGCGTGCCGTCGGGGGCGACCGCGTATGCCTTCCAGGTCGGCTCCGAAGCGCCTCGCGGCGGATTCCTGAGCTCCAGCCGGGCGGACTTGCCGGCGAGCAGCGCCGGCACGGAGCCGCCGTCATCCCCGGGCAGCTTGGGGTCGCAAGCCGTCTGCCCTTCCTGCACCTGGACGGTCAGCCAGACGTCGCTCTGGCTCATCTCGAGTGGCGCAGGCGCGTCCTGAGTCGCGAAGTAGGCATGGTCGGGACCGCCGGTGGCTGGAGCCTTCGGCGCCCAGCCCGGCGGGTACTGGATCGTGAAGCCGCCGGCCGGCTCGCTGGCCGTCGCCCAGGTGGGCGGCGGCGTCGGCACCGCGGGCGGCGGGGTCGGACTCGAATGGGGCACAGCGCCTGGCCTCACGTGGGTCTCGGGAACGAGCCGGCTTTGGGCCTGGCTGTTCCCGACGGATGCGTTGGTGCATCCGGCGAGCAGCGCCGCGCAGACCAGGAATGCCGATAGAACCCCCCGCACCGTGAAACCTCGAACCGGTCCGGAGCATGGGCCGGCGGCTCAGCCGACGTCAGCTAGGCGGCGTTAAGAACCGTTCAGGATTGGGCGCCGGCTTCCGCGCCTTATGAGCACTGCCACTGGCCGGGCCCTGAGCGCTGGTAGAGCCAGGCCGCGCCGAGCGAGTTGTACCAGGGGTCGAAAACGTTGTCGTGGCCGTAGGGGGTGCTCCGCCAGGTCGAGGGCATGAACTGGAAGAGTCCCTCGGTGCCCGACCAGCGGTTGACCGCGTTGGGGTTGTAGCCCGATTCGCACTTGGCCACCCGCAGGGCCCAGTTGACGGCCCCGCTGCCCAGCGGGCTGAACGCCTTCTCGATGTCGGCGATGACCTGGGCGGGGCCCGCGGGCACGAAGATCGCCGTCTCCGGCGCCCGGGGATAAGCAGCGAGGACGGCTTCCCGCAGCTGCTGCAGTCGCGTCGACGCCAGGTCCAGGGCAGAGCGCGCCTTGTCCAGCTGGCGGATGGACGCGGCGACCGATGCCTTCTCGCGCGCCATCCGCGCCTGCTCCGCGGCCAGCTGAGCGGTCAGCGTCTGGGCGCGCGCGCTGGCGGACTGGATGTCGGAGACGTGCGTGAAGAAGTCGCCGAGGCTGCGGCTGCTGGTCAGCGCGACCAGGACCGACTGCGGCTGGCGGTACAGCCCGCGGGCAAGGCCGGCGAGCAGCTGGCGCTGGATGGCGATCCGCTGGGCGCCGGTGGCGATCTCCTGGTTGAGCGTCGACTGGCGGCGGCTCAGCTGCTCGATCCGCGCGGCGCAGCCGGTGATCGCGGTCTGGACCTGGGTCTGGATCGTGGTGAGCTGGCGCAGAGAGGCGTGGCTCGGGATCGTCGGCGCGGCTCCGCAGGTCGCGATCGTGCCGATGATGGCGGCCGGACGAGGGCTCGGGTCGGCGTAGGCCTCAGCGATGACCGCCCCTTGCGGGCGCGCCGAAAAAGCCGTCGGAGCCACGTAGGCGCCCACCGCCAATGTCACGACCAAGACCAAGGCATGGCTGAGATAACGACTCAGCGATTTCAAGAGATCGACTACCCCCTACGCGGCGCGGCAAGGGCCACACCGCAGAACCGAGAGCCAGGCTAACAGGGCCTCGTGTGATCGGTCAAACCCCTTTGCACGAAGATTTGAGCGTGACTTTGGTCGTCCCCGAGTGGTACCGAGAGCTCGTCGAGCCTGGGCTGGACGGCGCGGCGGCCACCTTCTATCGAGATGAGAAGGGGGCGCTGGAGGCCCTTCCGGCGGCCGACGGCTTCTGGCTCGAGCTCTGGGGACAGGACCCCTCGGTGGAGGGATTGGTCACAGCCGGCAAGGGGCTCCGCTGGATCCAGCTCTCGAGCGCGGGGGTCGAGTCGATGGACTTCGAGCTCCTGCGACGCCGCGGGATCATGCTCACCAACGGTGCCGGCCTGCACGCGCCGCCGATCGCCGAGCACGTGGTCATGTGCATGCTCATGGCCGGCCGCGGCATCCTGCCGCTGCTGCGTGCCCAAGCGGAAGGTCGCTGGGACCGGCGCGCGGGCGGGCGTGCCGAGCTCGCGGGGTCGGAGGTGCTGATCCTCGGCTATGGGCTGATCGGCCGAGCAATCGCCAAGAAGGCGCGCGCGCTGGGCGCGCACGTGATCGGCGCTCGCAGGCGCGGGCGCGCCGGCCGCGACGTTGTCGTCGGTGACGCCTGGCACGAGCTGCTGCCGCAGACGGACTTCCTCGTGGTCGCCGCGCCGTTGACGCCGGCCACCCGCGGCATCGTCGGCAGAGCTGAGCTGGCTGCCCTCAAACCGGGCTCCTGGCTGGTCAACATCGCCCGCGGCCCGCTCGTCGACGAGGCCGCCCTGCTGGATGCCCTTGATGGCGGCACGCTGGGCGGCGCGGCACTCGACGTGTTCGACCAGGAGCCGCTGCCCAAAGGCCATCCGCTTTGGAGCAAGCCCAACGTCATCCTGACGCCGCACGTCTCAGCGAGCACGACCCGCATGCAGCAGCGAGCCGCCGCGCTCTTCCTCGACAACGCGGCGCGGTTCCAGGCCGGCCGCCGGCTGCGCAACGTCGTCGACCTCAGGGCTGGATATTGAGCGAGAGCCGGCGCCACTTCCGCAAGCGGGTCCAGGCGGCGCTCGACGACGAGCACCTGCAGCAGGCGATGGTCGCGGCCATGACCGGCCTGCGCGAGCGGCGGTCGCGAGCTTTCGAGTCCTACGACTTCCAGCGCGGCCGCCAGGATCTCAAGCGCCGCAGGCAGGAGAACCTCGAGCGCCTCGACGACCTGCTTGACGAGTTCCGTGAGCGCCTGGAGGAGGTCGGCGGCCAGTTCCACCTCGTGGCGGACGCGGCCGAAGCGCGGCGCGTCATCGGCGAGATCTCTCAGAGCGCCGGCGCGGGCCTGGTCGTCAAGTCGAAGTCGATGGCGACCGAGGAGATCGAACTGAACCCATACCTCGAGTCGCTGGGCATGGAGGTGGTTGAGAGCGACCTCGGCGAGCGGATGGTGCAGCTGACCAAGACGCACCCCTCGCACCTGATCGCGCCGGCGATCCACCTCACCAAGGAGGACGCGGCCCGGGTCTTCGGGACCGAGGTGGACATCGGCGCGATCCAGCGTCACGCGCGCGAGTCGCTGCGTCAGAAGTTCATCGACGCGCAGGTGGGCATCTCGGGCGCGAACTTCGCGATCGCCGAGACGGGCACGCTCGGCATCGTCACCAACGAGGGCAACGCCGACCTCACGACGACGCTCCCCCCCGTCCACATCGCCGTCTTCGGCGTCGACAAGGTGGTCGCGAGCCTCGAGGACGCGGTCGCGATCCTGCGCATGCTGCCGCGATCCGGCACGGGGCAGCGGATGACGAGCTACGTCAACTGGATCACCGGTCCATCCCGCTCGGGCGACATCGAGCAGTCCTTCATGATCGGCGTCCACGGACCGCGCGAGGTGCACTGCGTCGTGCTGGACAACGGCCGCTCCAAGATGCGCGAGGACCCCGTCTTCAAGGACGCGCTGACGTGCATCCGCTGCGGCGCCTGCTCGAACGCCTGCCCGCCATTCATGGCCGTGAGCGGGCACCAGTTCGGCCACATCTACAACGGGCCGATCGGGCTCGTACTGACGCCGTTCCACCACGGATTGAAGGCGGACGAGCTGCCGCAGTCGCTGTGCGCGCAGTGCAACGCGTGCCAGGAGATCTGCCCGGTCGACATCCCCTTGCCGCGGCAGATCCTCGAGCATCGCCGGCACTCGGGCAAGACGCTCCGCAAGCGGGCGCTGCTCGACCTCTGGACGCACGAGAGCGCCGCGCGAGCCGCCTTTCGCGTCGGTGCGCCGTTCAGCTCGCGGCTCTCTTCGCGTCCTCTGCGGGGGATGCTGCCGGCGCAATCCGGGGACCCAGACGCGCCGCCGATCACGATCTTCTCGTCCTGCACGGTCGACCGCATGGATCCGCAGGCGGGAGTTGCTCTGGCTCGAATCCTCCAGCGCTCGGGGTTCCGCGTCGTGCTGCCCAAGTCGCAGTGGTGCTGCGGGCTGGTGGCCGCCAACGCCGGCGACTTCGACAAAGGCGCGCAGCTCTCAGCCGATCTGGCGAGCGCGCTCGTGCGCACCGAGGGACGCATCGTGACGCCGTCGACCTCCTGCTTCGCCGCGTTCACCATCGACGCTCTCGATTGGGGCGCCGACAGCGCCGACCGCAGGTCCGTCGCAGACCGCATGACGCACGCGACCGACTTCGTGCTGAGCCTGCTGCAGCAGCGGCCCGACATCGTGCGCCGCGACGGCGAGCGGCCGCGCGTCGCGTACCACGATTCGTGCCAGTCGCTGCGCCAGCTCGGCCTCCACGACGAGCCGCGCGGCGTGCTCATCGCCTGCGGCTACGACGTCGTCGACCTGCCCGACATCGCCAACTGCTGCGGCTTCGGCGGCACGTTCAGCTTCGACTGGCCGCAGGTGGCCGACCGCCTGCTGGACTGGAAGCTGGATGCGCTTGCAAAGACCGGCTGCACGGTCCTCGCCTCGGACAACCCGGGCTGCCTGGTCCACATCGCGGCAGGCGCGCGCCGCCGCAAGCTCAACCTGCGGGTGGCGCACATCCTCGAGCTCGTAGCTGAGAGACTCACGCCGGAGTGAGGATCGGCGAGCTGGTCACACCCGCCCTGGTGGTCGACGCCGCCGGTCTCGACCACAACCTGCGGACGATGCAGGGGGCGTTGGGCGAGCGCCTGCGTCCGCACGTCAAGGCGCACAAGTGCACCGCGCTGGCCAGGCGGCAGGCGGAGCTGGGCGCGACCAAGTTCACCTGCGCCACCATCCGCGAGGTGGAGGGATTGGCAGCGGCCGGTATCGGCGACGACCTGCTGCTGGCCAACGAGGTCGTCGACGCCACGCGCCTGGCCCGGCTGGACGCGCGTGTCACGGTCGCCGTCGACTCGGAGGAGACGATTCGAGCCGCGGCCGCCGGGCCGGTCCGCGAGGTTCTGGTCGACGTCGACGTCGGCGTACCGCGCTGCGGCTGCCCGCCGGAAGACGCCGGCCGGCTGGCCGAGCTGGCTCGGGGCGCCGGCCTCGAGGTGCGCGGCGTGATGGGCTACGAAGGCCACGCGATGATCGTCGCCGACCGCGAAGCGCGCGCCCAGGTGGTGGAGTACTCGATGGAGCAGCTGCTGCAGGCGCATCAAGACGCCGGCGGCGAGGTCATCTCGGCCGGTGGCACCGGCACCTACGACATGAACCCATGGGCCAACGAGATCCAGGCGGGTTCGTACGCGCTCATGGACAGCGCTTACGCCGCGCTCGGGCTGCCGTTGGAGCAGGCTCTCAGCGTGCTGGCGACTGTGATCTCGGTCTCGCCCAAGGGCCACGCGGTCGCCAACTGCGGCCTCAAGTCGCTCGGCATGGACCACGGCAACCCGTCGATGGCGGACGGCCACGAGGTCTTTCTCGTCTCCGACGAGCACGTGACCTTCTTCCCCGGCGCCAAGGTCCGGGTCGGCGACCGCGTCCTGGTCAAGCCGGCGCACGTCGACCCGACGGTGGCCTACCACAGCCGGCTGCATCTCGTGGAGGGCGAGGAGGTGCTCGACACCTGGGAGGTCGACCTGCGCGGATGGTGAGCTGGCAGAACTGGGGCCGCACCTACAGGGCCAACCCGGTCGCGATCCAGTTCCCGCGGAGCGAGGAGGAGATCGCAGCGATCGTGCGGGACGCGGTCGCGAAGGGCCAGAAGGTCAAGGCGGCCGGCACCGGCCACTCGTTCACCGACATCGCCTGCACCGACGGGCGGCTGCTGAAGCTGGATCACTACAACCGCGTGCTCGAGATCGATCGCGAGGCGCGGACGGTCACTGTGCAGTCCGGCATCACCATCATCCAGCTGAACGAGGCGCTGCACGCCGCCGGTCTCGCGCTGGAGAACATGGGCGACGTCGGGTACCAGACGATCAGCGGCGCGATCTCGACCGCCACCCACGGTACGGGCGAGCGCTTCCGCAACATCTCCAGCCAGCTGCGGGCGCTGACCATCGTGGACGGAGCGGGCCAGGTCGTGCGCTGCTCGGCGGACGAGAACCCGGACCTTTTCTCACCCGCTCGCGTCAGCCTGGGCGCGCTGGGAGTCATCTCGACGGTGACCCTGCAGTGCGTGCCGGCGTTCTACATCGGCTCGGTTCAGCAGCCGCGGCGCGTCGACGAGCTGCTGGAGCGGTTCGATGAGCTCTGCCACGACAACGACCACTTCGAGTTCTTCTGGTTCCCCCACACCGACCGGGCGCAGTCGATCACCAACGAGCGAAGCGAAGCGCCGCTGCCGGGCCGCGGACGCTCCGGCTTCGGCGCCTACGTCAACGACGTCGTTTTCGAGAACCATGCCTTCGGCCTCGTGCAGCGGATCGGGAGCCTGCACCGCGGCTGGATCCCGGCGCTGGCCGGGCTGAGCGGACGGCTGCTCTCGCCGCGCGAGGTCAGCGACTCGAGCCACCGCATCTTCGCCAACGAGCGGCGCGTTCGCTTTGCGGAGATGGAGTACGAGGTGCCGCGGGAGCACCTGGTGCCGGCCTTCCGCGACGTGCGCCGCATGCTCGACCGCAGCGGACTCCTGGTGAGCTTTCCCGTTGAGGTGCGGGCGGTGGCAGCGGACGACATCCCCCTCAGCACCGCTTACGGCCGTCCGAGCGCGTACATCGCGGTGCATGTCTACTGGCGGTACGAGTACGAGCCGTACTTCCGCGAGGTCGAGGCGATCATGCGGCAGTACGACGGCCGCCCGCATTGGGGCAAGCTCCACTTCCGTGACGCCGCGTCTTTGCGGCCGGCCTATCCCCGCTGGGACGAGTTCCAGGCGGCGCGGGCGCGCCTCGACCCCCAGGGCGTGTTCAGCAACACCTACCTCGACCGCGTGCTGGGCCCGGTCCAGGCCGGCGCCGGCGTCAGGCCGTGAAAGCCGCCTCGCGCGTGCGGACGCTTTCCATACGCACGATCGCGCCACCGCGAAACGTGAAGGTCAACGTGCGCGGCGCTCCCGCCGCCATCACGTCGTTCTCGGGAAAGTCAGGCCCTTCGACGTAGACGGCCACGCGGTCGCCGATCTCTTGGGCGTCGAAGCGGGTGAGCCGCGGCGTGCGGGCCGCGAAGCGCTTCACCAGGCCCATCACCTCGTCGCGGTTCTTGCAGACCAGCTCCGGCTCGAGTCCCTGCCAGACGACCTCCGGGTCGAGGAGCGTTTCGAGCTCGGACGCATCGCCCTTGCCGAGCAGCGTCACCCAGGCTGACACCAGCGCAACCAGGTTCGACACGCTCAGCCCACCGCCTGCTTGATCAGCTGCGTGATCCTCTTCTCGACCGCGGGCGTCATCTTTTGCACCGCGAACGCGTTCGGCCACAGGTCGCCGTCGTCGAGCCGGGCCTTGTCGCTGAAGCCGAGCGTCGCATAGCGCGTCTTGAACTTCTGCGCGGACTGGAAGAAGCAGATGGTGTTGCCGCCCTTGGCGTAGGCCGGCATCCCATACCAGGTCCTGGGCTCGATGTCCGGCACGGCGGCTTTGACGAGGGCGTGGATCCGCTCGGCCATCGCGCGGTCGTCAGGTTTCATCTCGGCGATCTTCGCGAGCACCTCGGCCTCGGGGTCGGTGCTAGCCGCGGCGCGGCGCTCTTCCGCCGCGTCTCGCATCGCGGCCTTCTCTTCGTCGCTGAACACCTCGGACGCTTTGCGGCTGGCGGTCTTCTGAGCGGTCATGGCGCTGATTCTCCTCTGCCTGATGGTCTTGTCGGTCGGCGATTCCGATGCTAGGCAGGGCGCCCGCGAAGCGTGTATCCGAAATTGCTGGATGCCGTGGGCGGCAAAAAAGGGGCGGCCCGGTCGGGGCCGCCCCCAGGCGAATCCGGTTCCTAGGTGCAGGTCAGCTCGGTGACCGAACTGATGTTGGGCACCCCGGTGGCGCTGAACGAGATGTGGTCGATCATGTGCATGACCACCGAGTCACCCAGGCTGTCCATCACGCGGAAGCTGAAGGTGTCGTGAATTACGGCGTTCTTTTGGTTCAGCGACTCGCCGAACCAGCCGGTCCACGTGCCCGCATACACCGGCAGCGTGGGGTCGTTGGGCACGAACGTGGCTGTGCCGTTCTGAGTGCTGGTGACCCAGACGTCGCCGGCGCCGTTGACGTTCACCTTGAAGCTGCTGTGGCGCGTGTACACGGTTTGCGTGCCCTTGTCGCCTGTGCACGGATTGGCGCCCGCGGAAACCTGCGGCGGGACGTTGTCGTCCTGGATCTGCTCGTTGCAGTTGGGAACGACGCTCGCGATGCTGCCATCGTTGTTGAACGTCACGCAGTTGACGTGAGACTCCGACGCGGCCGCGGTCACCGCTGTCGACGCGACGGTGAGACCGCTGAATGCCACCGCCAGGACTGAGAGAGCTACCAACTTCTTCAAGACACTGCCTCCTTTCGGTTCTGTTGTTGACGTGCAGGCAGGCTATGAAGGGTTCTCGATCGGAGAAAGCAGGCTCGCACCCAAGATTTGGGAAGCCAGCACCCCTGCGAACCGGGTGCTTACTCCGGATTCACCATTCGGCGACCTGCTTGAGGCGGGCCAAGGACTCGGCCGGCCCGCGGACGAACTGGCGCCCCAGCAGATTACCTCTGCCTGATCGGGCGCGGGCGGCCTCACCCGAGAGGCGATTTGCCGACAAATCGACCGTTGTCGGAGCCGGTGGCGGGGCATTTGTCGGCAAATCGACCGTTGTCGGCCGCTTATCCCGACGAGGGGGCGGCCGCGAGCTGCTTAGGAAAGAGATGGAGCGGGAGACGGGCTTCGAACCCGCTACCTCAACCTTGGCAAGGTTGCGCTCTACCGAGTGAGCTACTCCCGCTCGTCGGCAGCCTGACGATGTTACCCGAGCCGCCCCGCGGCGCCCCTCAGGTGCTGGCTGTCGGCTCCGGCTCCGGCTGGCTAACCGGCGCGGCGTCCCCTCCGCCGGCCTCGAGCTTCGCCTTGAGGTTCTGGAGAGCGCCGTTGTAGTTAACGTCGATCTTGCTCTTGAAGATCCGGAACAGCAGCGGCCCGAAGAACGGCTGCTTGATTCCGAAGATCTGGCGGGAGACGAGCGTGCCTCCGTTCTGCTGCGTGAAGGTGAAAACGTGGCCACCGCTGGTGTTGTTCGGGTCGACGTACTCGAACTCGACGCTGCGCGGCGGGTCAAGCGCGGTGATCGTCACCTTGCTCGCGTTGCGCTTGCCGAGCAAAGTGCCTTCGGCCGAGTAGGTCTTGCCGACGGCAGGGCCGCCCGGCTCATCCGGCTTGATCGTCATCTGGTCGGCCTGCGAAGCCCATTCGCTGTGGCGGCTCAGGTCGGCGACGTAGTCGTACGCCTTCTCAGGCGCAACGTTGACGAAGATCGTCCAGGTCGGTCCGGGTCTTCCTCGCACTGTGACCCTCCTTCAGGAATGAGTCACAGGATCATAAGCGTTCCGGCTAGAACCAGCCTCGCCGCGTTCCCAGGCTGCCGCGGCGGCCCAATCCGCCGGTCAGCAGCCGCAGGATCAGCAGCAGGATCACCGCACCGACGAAGGCGACCAAGATCAGGCCCAGCAGGCCCGTGACCGCGATCCCTAACTTGGCGGCCAGCCAGCTGCCGAGGAGCGCGCCCAGCACGCCGACCACCAGGTCGCCCAGCAGCCCGAGACCGTGGCCGGCCATCACGTGGCCGGCGAGGAAGCCGGCCACGAGGCCGACCAGGAGCAGGACTACGAGACTCTGTCCGTCCATCACGCCACCTCCCTAAAGTGTCATCGTCACTATAACTTTTACGGAGGGAGTTGAGGCAGGAAAGTTGGAGCGGGTGATGGGAATCGAACCCACGTAACCAGCTTGGAAGGCTGGCGCTCTGCCATTGAGCTACACCCGCGGCGCTGCCGGATGGTAGCCCGTACGGGATTCGAACCCGTGATTTCCGGCTTGAAAGGCCGGCGTCCTAGTCCACTAGACGAACGGGCCGGCGCGGCAAAGGAGTATGGCGTGGTGGGCGGCGACGGTTTCGAACCGCCGACCTCCACGATGTCAACGTGGCGCTCTCCCAGCTGAGCTAGCCGCCCAACGCGGACCCCTATTCTAAGTTCGTGATCGGAACTCCCCAGAAGCGCCGCGAGGATCCGAAGCTGATCCGAGGCGAGGGGAGATACGCAGGCGACCTCCACCCTGACCACTTGGCCCACCTCGTGGTCGTCCGCTCGCCACTCCCGCACGCGCGCATCGTCTCGATCGATGCGGATGCCGCTCGGGCCATGCCCGGCGTGCTCGCAGTCTGGACGGCCGCCGACCTGCCGGCCGCCGCGAAGCACGTCCTCGAGCAGGCTCCGCGCGGGGTGCCGGAGCTGCCGCGGCCGGTGCTCGTCGAGGCAGAGACCTGTGCCGTCGGAGAGCCGCTGGTCGCCGTCTTCGCCGAGGACCGCTACCAGGCGTCCGATGCCGCCCAGGCCGTCTTCGTCGACCTCGATCCGCTGCCCGCCGTCGCCACGGTGCAGGCCGCCAGCGCGACCGGCGCGCCTCCCGCTCACACGCAGCTGGAAACCAACGTCCAGGGCGCGCGCCAGATCAAGTTCGGCGACGTCGACGCGGCGTTCGCTGCCGATTCGGTGGTCGCCAGGGCCACCCTCTTCGCCTCGCGCATCGCCGGAGCCGCGATGGAGCCGCGCGCCTACACCTCCGTTTGGGACGCAGACGTGGAGCGGCTCACGCACTGGAGCTCGACCCAGTTCGTGTTCGGCGTCCGCATGCAACTGGCGCAGGCCCTCGGCCTCGACCAGAGCGACGTGGACGTGCGCGCGGAGGACGTCGGCGGCGGCTTCGGCCCCAAGGGCCAGGTCTACCCGGAGGAGATTCTGGTGGCGCTCGGCGCCAGGCAGCTGCGCCGCGCGGTCCAGTTCGTCGCCGCTCGCAGCGAGGACACCGTGACGACGGTCCAGGGCCACGGCACACTCTTCGAGCTCGAGCTGGCCGCGGATCCGGAGGGCCGCCTGCGCGGCTTTCGCGGGCGCATCTTTCATGACATCGGCGCCAACTCGGGCGCCGGCGCCGGCCAGCCCAGCCTCTTCAGCAGCCACATGGTGTCCGCCTACCGCCTGCCGGCGCTCGAGATGAACACCAACGTGGTCTTCACCAACGCGGGCCCGACCGGCTTTGTGCGGGGCGGCGGCAGGCCGCTCGGCAACTACGCGATCGAGCGGATGATGGACCGCCTCGCCCTCGAGCTCGGGCTGGACCCGGCCGAGCTTCGCCGCCGCAACCTGATCCAGCCTGACGAGTTTCCCTACGACACGCACTACCCGGCGGGCGGCGGTTCGACGGTGCAGTACGACGGCGGCGACTACCCGCGGCTGCTGGAGCTGGCGCTGAGCCGGCTGGACTTCGAGAACATCGAGCGGCCCGCGGGCAAGCTCATCGGCCGCGGCGTGGCCTGCTGTGTCGAGTCGACAGGGTTCGGCAGCAACGAGCCCGCCAAGGTGCGCATCGAGAAGGACGGCGTGGCCCGCCTGTTCATCGGCTCCACGCCGCAGGGCCAGGGGCATCTGACCATCGCCGCGCAGGTGCTCTCGGAGCGCCTCGGCTGGCCGCTGGACAAGATCGAGGTGTCGGCCGGCGACACGCGGCAGGTGCCCTTCGCGCTCCTGACGGCCGGCAGCCGCACGGCGGTGCACGTCGGCAACGCGGTCGCGCTGGCCGGCGCCACCACGCGGCGGCGGCTGTTGGAGAGCGCCGCCGAGGTCATGGAGGCGAGCCCCGCCGACCTCGTGCTCGAGGACGGCCAGATCGCGGTCCGCGGCGCACCCCAGAGCGCGCGGCCGGTCACCGACGTCATCCCCGAGGACGGCCTCGAGGTGCTGGAGGTGTTCGACCCCCCGATGCCGACCGCGTACTCGAGCGGGGTGCACGCCGCCGCGGTCGCCGTCGACCCCGAGACCGGGGCCGTCGACATCCTCCGCTACGTGATCGTCCACGACACCGGCAAGGCGATCAACCCGAGACTGGTCGAGGGGCAGATGCACGGCGGCTGGGTTCACGGCCTGGGCTACGCGCTCTTCGAGGAGTCCGTGTACCAGCCCGACGGCGGCTTCCAGTCGAGCACCTTCCTCGACTACTCGATCGCGGGCGCGCCGGAGGTTGGAGAGCCGATCCTCGAGCACATCCAGACCGCCACCGAGGCGAACCCCGAGGGATTCAAAGGGGCCGGGGAAAGCGGGACGATCCCGGTGCCCGCCACGATCGCCAATGCGGTCGAGGACGCGCTCCGCCAGGTCAAGCCGGACGTGATCGTGGACTCGATCCCGGTCACGCCGCTCTCGATCAGCCGGCTCCTGGCTGGGTGACGATCGAGGCGGTCGCGCCGCCTCCCGATCCAGTCGACTGGCGCCGGAACCTGGCCGCGCTGTGGTTCGCCGAGTTCACCGCGATCTTCGGCTTCTCCTTCGCCTTCCCCTTCCTGCCCGTCTTCCT
Source organism: Candidatus Dormiibacterota bacterium (assembly GCA_036378435.1). Taxonomy (GTDB): domain Bacteria; phylum Chloroflexota; class Dormibacteria; order Dormibacterales; family Dormibacteraceae; genus DASUWK01. Next base: position 162,733 of record DASUWK010000056.1, read on the forward strand.
GCACACCGACCTGGGCGTCGAGAACCCGCACCAGCTGGCGCTCTGGACCGGCCTCGCAGGCAGCGCGTCCGGATTCGCGCTGGCGATCGCGAGCCCGATCTGGGGGGCGGTGGGCGATCGCTTCGGCCGCAAGCCGATGCTGGTCCGCGCGATGGTGGGCGGCGGCATCGCGGTCGGGCTGATGAGCCTCGCTCAGAACCCGGTGCAGCTCGTGGTCCTGCGTTTCGTACAGGGCGCGAGCTCGGGCACGATCGCGGCCTGCAACGCGCTGGTAGCCACCGAGACGCCGCGCGCACGCGTCGGCTGGGCGCTCGGCGTGCTGACCTCGTCGGTCGCGCTCGGCGGAGCGCTCGGCCCGCTGGCCGGCGGCCTGGCCGGCGCGGCTTTCGGGCTGCGTGCGATCTTCGCCGCGGGCGGCGTCCTGCTGCTGCTGTCGACGATCCCGGTCCTGCTGCTCGTACGTGAGAGCCCGCGGATAGGCAGCGCGGAGGGCCGGACCAGCGCGTTGGCGGCGCTCCGCGCTCAGCGGCCGGGCGCCGTGCGCGCGGTGGCGGTGCTGCTGGCGTCGATGACCCTCTACTACACCTTCGTCGGCGCCCTCCAGCCGCTGGCGGTGCTGCGCCTGGTCGAGCTCGTGAGGTCTGGAGCGACGGCGATCTCGGGCGTGGCCTTCGGCGCCTTCGGCCTCACCCAGAGCATCGCCGCCGCGCTCTACTCGGGGCTGGCGCTGCGGCTCGGCTACCGAAAGCTCGCGGGCCTGGTGGCGGGCGGCAGCGCCCTGGTCTTGCTCGGCATGGCGCATGCGGCCACGGCGGTGCTGGTCGTGCTCTGCCTCGTCGGCCTGGGCCTGCTGGTTGGGAGCCTCGGTCCGTCGCTCTCGAGCATGTTGGGGTTAGAGTCGCCACCCGGCGTGCAGGCACGTGTATTCGGCGTTGGCTCCAGCGCGACGGCGCTCGGCTTTGCCTTCGGCCCGCTGCTGGGCGGAGGGCTCGCCGGCGCGTTCGATGTGCCGGCGGGCATCACGGGGGCCGCCGTGATCGCGGCACTCCTGACCGGGGTGCTGGCGACGGCGGTGCGCGAGCCGGCCCGATGAGACTCTTGCTGGTGGCCGGCTTGGTCTTCCTGGTGGCGTGTGGTGGGACCTCGGCTGGAGGCGGCGCCGGCGGACCCTCCCCCACCCCCTGCCAAAATGCTCGGGACAAACTGATGCACGAACGCGCCGGCCTGCCGCCGAAAGTGATCGACCCCTGCCAGACCTACGTGGCCACCGTCAACACGGCGCGAGGCTCCTTCACCGTCCGCCTCGATCGCGGGGAAGCGGACCCCATCACGACCAACAACTTCGTCTTCCTCTCCCAGCACGCCTACTACAACCACCTGACGTTCCACCGGGTGGAGGACTTCGTCGTGCAGGGCGGCGACCCGACCGGCTCAGGCAGCGGCGGCCCCGGCTACGTGCTTCCGAACGAGAGCAACGACTCGACCTTCGCCCGCGGCACCGTCGCCATGGCGTCGAACTCGCAGGGCGTCAACGGCTCGCAGTTCTTCGTGCTCAAGAAGGATTCGCAGTACCTGTCCGGCGCTGGGCAGTTCAACCCCTTCGGCGAGGTCATCTCGGGCATGGACGTCGTCGACCAGATCCAAGTCGGCGACCAGATCGTGGGGATCGACATTGCGAGCTAGGAGCGCCGTGCTGATTCTGGCCGCCGCCGCGGCGCTGGCTGCCTGCGGCTACGCCGATCCCTACGCGGGCCAGGGCCAGGCCGCGACCTCACAGTCGGGTGGACCGTCGCCTTCGCCCGGCGCCGGCTCCAAGGCGTGCCTCGACCTGCAGGGCAAGACGCCGGTGCGCTTCCCCGACGGCCTCCAGATCATCGACCTTGTGACCGGCACGGGGGCCACGGCCGCCAGCGGCGACACGGTCAAGGTGACGTACACCGGGTACCTCCAGTCAAACTGCTCGGTCTTCGACTCCACGGTGAAGGAGGGCGGCCAGCCGTTCTCGGTCGCGCTGGGCACGGGCAGCGTGATCAAGGGCTGGGAGGAAGGCCTGCCCGGCATGAAGGTCGGTGGCACTCGCAAGCTGATCATCCCCGCGGCGCTCGGGTACGGCAGCCAGGGCCAGGGCCAGGCGATTCCGCCGAACGCCACGCTTGTGTTCGATATCTCGATGCTCTCGGCCGGCCCGACGCCGAGCCCGAGCCCGAGCCCGTCGCCTAAGGCGAGTCCGACGCCTTAGGTAATCGTCAGGGTGCCGGTCATGCCTGCGGCGGCATGTCCTGGCTGGGTGCACTTGAACGGGTAGCTGCCCGGGGTTGGCATGTTCACGGTGAACTCGGAGTCGTTTCCGGGCTGCACCAGCTCGCTCCCCGCGATCTCGTTGTTGCCCGCGGCGTCGTAGATGAACATGTCGTGGGCGGAGGTCCCGTTGTTCTCCAGGAAGAACGTGATCTTGCCGTGAGCGTGGCTGATCGTGTTCGGGTCGAATTTGAACTCGCTGAGCTTGACGACGATCGACCCGGCCGGCGGATTGTTGGAACTGCCGCCGCACGCGGAGGCCGAAACGATGACGGCGAATGCCGCAACCGGAAGGGCCAGCCTTCTCATTGCCCCGTCGCTCCCGTCGCGCCCCAGTAGAGCACGAGGTAGAGGAACACCCAGACGGCGTCGACGAAGTGCCAGTAGATGGCGCACGCCGCCACGCCGATGTGGTGCTGCGCGTCGAACTGGCCGGCCAGCGTCCGGCCGAGGATCAGGCAGAGGAAGATCAGGCCGCCCATCACGTGGCCGCCGTGGAAGCCGGTCATCGTGAAGAAGGCGCTCGCGAAGTGGTTGGTGGTGAAGCTGATGTGCGCCGTCAAGAACTCGTAGGCCTGGCCGGCCTCGAAGGCGGCGCCCAGCAGGATCGTGATGATCAGCCAGAGGATCAGCTGGTCGCGACGGCCGCGCTGGATCGCCATGTGGCCGATGTGCATGGTCACGCCGCTCGACAGCAGCACGACTGTGTTGACGGTCGGCAGGGGGAAGGCGGGCACGCCGCGGGTGCCGATGGGCGGCCAGTTCACGTGGGAGCCCGTCATGTAGAAGTACATGGCGAAGAGGCTCCCGAAGAACATCACCTCCGAGCTGAGGAAGATGAACATCCCCATCATCCCGGTGTGAAGGCCGGGATGGCGCGGAACGTCGGAGCGGGTTACTTCGGCGACTGCCATCTAGTGCTGGACGCTTGTGGGGTGGGCGTCGGGCTCGTCCGCGGGGTACATGCGGGTGTCCTCGACGATGACCCAGCCGACGACGCCGGTCAGGAAGACGATGGCGCCGAAGGCCGCGCAGCCCAGGCGGACCGGGCTGGCGAAGGGGATGGCCGCCAGGCCCAGGAAGAGCAGCCCCACGCAGATCGGGAAGGGCCAGATGCTCGAGGGGAAGAGGTGGATCCCGAGCTCGTGGGCGCGGGCCTCGTAGTCGACGACGGCCGGTCCCTCGGGCTTGGTGAGGGCGAGGTCGTAGGGTCGCGCGGCGCTGCGCGCGGGATCGGCGGCACGCCAGATCTTGAAGGCGCGAGAGGCGGCGTCGACCGACGGCCAGAGGGCGTAGCCACAGTTCCGGCAGAACTCCATGAAGCGCGCCGTCTGCAAACCGCAGCGCGGGCACGCGATGCCGAGAGCCGGATTGCCTGTGTCTACGAACCGGGGGCGGTTCACGACTGCCACGGTCGAGACCAATCCTAAAAGAAGTGCGGCTGCTTGCCCGCGGTCCAACCCGGCCGGCGCCGGCGCTGGCCTGGTCGAAAGCGGCCCGGGACCAGTCCGGGGCCGGCTCCGGCCTGGTACTCCCGGCCCGAGATCGACCTCAACCTATACTGGCAACCGAATGCTCCGGCGCATCGTGCGACCGCGCGTCCTCATCCTCGGGCTGCTGCTGGGCGTCGTCCCCGCCATCCTGGCGACCACGCTGGCGGCGAACCTCGCGTTCGCCAACATCCGCCCGATCTTCCCCTTCCCCGTCTCGCCGAACGGGCTGGATCTCTACAACCTCTACATCTGGATCTCGATCCCCGCGATCGTGATCTTCCTCGGCGTCGAGGCGGCGATCGTCTACTCGATCGTCAAGTTCCGGCGCAGCAAGCGCCCCGCCGGGTTCGTGCCGCCGCAGTGGCATGGCAACACGACGATCGAGATCGTCTGGACGATCATCCCGCTGATCATCGTGCTGGTCATCGCCGGTGTCTCGGCCGCCACGCTGTACAACGACTACCAGTCAGCGCCCGGCCTGACCAACTTCCACGCGGACCTCGACGTCCGCGTCCAGGCTTATCAGTTCGGCTGGCGCTACACCTACATGCCCAGCGGCTACACGCTCGACCAGCCGGGCAGCGCCACGACGCCGGTGCCGGTGTTCGTGGTGCCGGTCGGCAAGGTCGTCCGCCTGCAGCTGCAGGGCACGGACGTCATCCACTCCTGGTGGGTGCCGACTATCTCGGGCAAGCAGGACGCCGTCCCGGGTTACGACAACTACACCTGGTTCAAGATCGAACAACCGGGGACTTGGCGCGGCGAATGCGCGGAGCTGTGTGGAACCGGCCACTACACGATGCAGATCCGAGTCCAGGCCATGCCGGCCGACCAGTTCGACGCCTGGCTGGCCAACCAGATAGCGCAATCGCAGGCGTCGCCATCGCCGTCACCGAGCGCAAGCCCCACGCCATGAGCACGAGAGGGAAAATCTAGACATGGCCACGACGACCGCCCCTGAGGTGCTGGCGCCTCCGCGGCCGAAGAGCTACGACGACTCGTTCTTCCGCCCGGTCACGCTCTGGCTGACCACCACCGACCACAAGCTGATCGGGATCATGTACATGGTCACCGGCATCTTGTCGTTCGTGGTGGGCGGCCTCTTCGCGCTGGTCATGCGCATCCAGCTCTCACAGCCGAACAACAACGTGCTGACCCCGGCCGAGTACAACCAGTTCGTCTCGGCGCACGGCGTGACGATGATCTTCTTCTTCGTCACGATCTTCATGACCGGCATCGCGAACTACATCGTTCCGCTGATGGTCGGTGCGCGCGACATGGCCTTCCCGCGCGTCAACCTGCTTGGCTTCTGGCTCATCCCGGTCTCGATCGCGCTGTACTACATCGCGTTCCTGACGCCGGACGGCGCGCTCAACGCAGGCTGGACCGCCTATCCGCCGCTGATCGAGAAGCGCTTCAACCCCGGCGTCGGCGTCGACCTGTGGGCCGCAAGCATCGCGGTCTGGGGCCTGTCGGGGATCATGGCATCGACCAACTTCCTGACCACGATCCTGGCGCTCCGCGCGCCGGGCATGTCACTGCTGCGGCTGCCGCTTTTCGTCTGGGCGCAGATCTCGACTTCGCTGCTTCTGCTGCTGGTCGGCGCGCCGCTGGTGGCGGCCATGATCATGGTCGAGTTCGACCGCCAGTTCGGGACGCAGTTCTTCACGACGGCGGGGCGCCCGGTGCTCTACCAGCACCTGTTCTGGTTCTTCGGGCACCCCGAGGTCTACATCATGATTCTGCCCGGCTTCGGGATGATCTCCGAGATCATCCCGGTTTTCAGCCGCAAGCAGATCTTCGGCTACGGCTCCATGGTGGCCGCGCTTTTCGGCATCGCGTTCCTCTCTGTCAGCGTTTGGGCGCACCACATGTTCACGGTCGGCATGAACATCTGGGTCGAGACCTTCTTCATGGTCATGACGATGCTGATCGCTGTCCCGACCGGGGTGAAGTTCTTCAACTGGCTCGGCACGGTGTGGGGCGGATCGCTCGACTTCTCACTGCCGATGAAGTTCGCCTTTGGATTCATGGCGACCTTCCTCATCGGCGGCATCACCGGCGTCTACCTCGCGTCGGTGCCGGTCGACCAGCAGCTCCACCAGAGCTACTACGTGGTCGCGCACCTGCACTACGTGCTCTTCGGCGGCAGCGTGTTCACGATCTTCGCCGGCATCTATTACTGGTACCCGAAGGTCACGGGGCGGCTCCTGAACAAGACGCTGGGCGAGATCAACTTCTGGACGCTCTTCCTCGGCTTCAACGGCACCTTTCTGATCATGCACACGCTCGGTTTGGAGGGCATGCCGCGCCGTATCTACACCTACCCCGGCGGCTTCGGAGAAGAGGACTGGGGGTGGACGAACATGGTGATCACCATCAGCTCGTTTGTGATCGCGGTGTCGGTTCTGGTCTTCCTGATCAACCTGGTGCACAGCTATCGCAACGGCAAGGTCGCCGGTGACGATCCCTGGGGCGGCAACACCCTCGAATGGGCGACGACGTCGCCGCCTCCGCCTTACAACTTCGAACGCGTTCCCTTCGTCCGCAGCTTCATGCCGCTGCGCAACATTCGCGAGGATGCCGGGCTGCCACCGGTGCCAACCGGCTGAGCGTGGCTGTTTCCGTCCTGCTCGGCGAATGGTGGCAGTCGAACGCGATGTTCGGCGGCGTGTTCTTGGTGGTCGCGATCTTCATCTTCGCCCTGGCCTGGTACGTGCTGCGGGGTGACCGGCTGAACCGCATGGGGATGGACGAAGAGCAGCTCGGGGTCGGCAAGGGTCAGCCTGACGAGCCCGACGACATCACGCCTGGCTCGACGCATTAGAGGCCGCTGATCGACCTCGTCGACCTGGGCATAATCGTCGCCCTCTTCATCGGGGTGGCAAACGGAGTCCAGCGCGGCTTCTGGCTCTCGCTGCTCCAGTACCTGGGCCTTTTCGTCGGCGTGCTGGTCGGCGCCGGCGTCGCGGCCCCCGTGGCCGACGCGCTGAACCTCCACCAGACCGGCCGTCCGATCGCCGGGGTCGTCTGCCTGATCGTCGGCGGCTCCCTCGGGTCGAGCATCGGCTTCTACCTGGGCCAGCAGGTCCACCGCAGCCTCATCCGCACCGAGAGCGCCTGGAACGTCAACCGCGTGCTCGGCGCTGTCGTCTCCGGGGTGGCCGTGATCGCGGTCTCCTGGTTCCTCGGCCTCAGCTTCGCGAACGGCCCGAGCGCCGTCGTGGCTCAGCAGGTCCAGCGCTCGGGAATCCTGCGCACCGTCGACGGAATCTTCCCGCGCCCGCCCGGCTTCCTCGCCACGGTCGAGCAGCTGCTCTCCGGCCTGCCCTTCCCGCGTGTGTTCGCAGGCCTGGAGCCCAGCTACTCGCCGCTGACGCTGCCGGCCTCGATCGACACGGCGGGAGTCCGCGCCGCGGCCGTCGCGACGGTAAAAGTGCAGAGCTTCGGCTGTGGCGGCATCGTCACCGGCAGCGGTTTCCCGGTCGCGAACGGCTATGTGATCACGAACGCCCACGTCGTCTCGGGCACTCGCGGGCACACGGTGATCACGCAGGACGGCCGCAGCCTGCGGGCGACGGTCGTCTTCTTCGACTCGAACCGGGACGTCGCGATCGTCTCGGTGCCGGATCTCGGGATCAAGCCGCTGCCCATGGTTTCGGGCGCGCGTGGCACGCAGGGCGCCGTCATCGGCTATCCAGGAGGCGGCAACGAGTCCGAGAATCCCGCGGTCATCGACGACCAGGTCGACGCCCAGGGCCGCGACATCTACAACCAGGGCTTCGTGACGCGGCAGATCTGGATCCTACAGGCCACGGTGATCCCCGGCAACTCCGGCGGACCGCTCGTCAACCTGCAGGGCGGCGTCCTGGGCGTGGTGTTCGCCGCCTCCAGCAGCGATCCGAGCCAGGCCTACGCCCTGACCGACGGCGAGGTCCAAGGCGACATCCAGGCCGGCGTGGGCCAGACGGCGCCCGTCGACACCTCCGCCTACTCCTGCGCGGTCTGACCTAGGTCCAGGCGGCCGGCTACTCGGCCGGGAGCGGCTCCGCCTCCTCGATCAACATCACCGGGATGCCGTCGTCGATGCGATAGCGCAGCCGGCAGCTGGCGCATTCGAGGCCGTCGTTCTTCAGCTCCACCGGGCCCTTGCACTTCGGGCAGGCGAGCACTTCGAGCAGTTCTTTCGAGATCACGCAGACGATGGTAAGCGGCTCAGCAGGAGCTCCAGCGGTGGCGGGCCCGCGCCGGCGTCCAGTGCTTCCACCAGGAGACGGCCGTAGGCGATCTTCCGCCCCGCCAGGGTGCCCAGGAAGCGGCGCAGCTGCGCCTCCACAGGGCGGTCGCGATGGTAGGGCTGCTTCTGGAAGCTGCGCCAGGCGGCCAGCTCGCCCTGGGCCTCGATCACGCGCTCAACGCGCTGGGCGCCCAGCGCGGCGATCAGCTCCGCCTCGAGGTCGGGATCACAGACCACGGAGGCAAGCCCCGCCCGCGCGAAGGACGGCTCCTCGCCGGCGTCCACGAGGCCGACCAACCGGGCCCGGGGGTGCTGGCCTCGGACCTGCGCCACGAATCGACCCGCCGCGTGCGCGCCGCCGATTGCCACCACCGAGATGCCCTCCGCCGCCAGGTCGCGGCCGCGGAGCTTGGCGAAGGCCACCACCGCTTCGCGATCGCTCGCTCCCTCCACGATCACGATCACGATCACGCTGGTAAGCGGCTCAAGTCTCGCCAACACCCGCCCCGCGGCCGGCCGCGAGCCCTTTCAGTGCCTCCGGATAGGGC
>DASUWK010000057.1:0-62909 GCA_036378435.1 Candidatus Dormiibacterota bacterium
CGCAGCCCTCATCTTCTCGCCCGCCTCCACGATGTCCTGCGGGCCGAGGATCAGCGGCGGCACCAACCGGATCGAGTGGTCGTCCACGGCGTTGACGATCAAGCCTTCCTCGAGGCAGCGGCCCTGGAAGGCCTTGGCGACGGGCTCCGCGAACTGCACTGCCTGCATGAGGCCGACGCCGCGGACCTCGGCCACGCCGGAGAGCGAGGCCAGCTCCTCGCGCAGCAGGCCCTCCATCTCGGCGGCGTGGCCGACGAGCCCCTGCTCCTCGATGGTGCGCAGCACCGCGAGCGCTGCGGTGCAGGCCAGCGGATTGCCGCCGAACGTGCTGCCGTGGTCGCCGGGCTCCAATACATCGGCGCGCGGGCCGGCGAGGCACGCGCCGATCGGGACGCCGCCGCCCAACCCCTTGGCCAGGGTCATGACGTCGGGGATCACGCCCGCGTGCTGAAAGGCGAACCAGCGGCCGGTGCGCCCCAGCCCGGACTGCACCTCGTCGAGGATCAGCAGCAGGTTCTGGTCGTCGCACCAGCTCCGAACAGCTTCCAAGTAGCCGGGGGACGGCACGTGAACCCCGCTCTCGCCCTGCACCGGCTCCAGGAGCACCGCGGCCGTCCTGGCCGAGGTCGCCTCGCGCAGCGCCTGCAGGTCGTCGAACGGGACGTGCACGAAGCCGGCGGGCACCGGCTCGAACGGGTCCGAGTACTTGTGGTTGCCGGTCGCCGCGACGGTGGCCAGCGTCCTGCCGTGAAAGGCACCGCTGACCGAGATGACCTCGTGGGCACCGCCTCGATTCAGCTTCCCCCACTTGCGCGCGATCTTGATCGCGCACTCGTTGGCCTCCGCGCCCGAGTTGCAGAAGAACGCGCGCGATGGGAAGGAGAGCTCCACCAGCTTCTGCGCGAGGCGCACCTGCGGCTCGGTGAAGTACAGGTTCGAGGTGTGCACGAGGGTGCGCGACTGGTCGGCCACGGCCTCGGCGATCGCAGGATGGGCATGGCCGAGAAGGTTCACCGCGATGCCGGCGACCAGGTCCAGGTATTCGCGGCCCCGGTCGTCGACGACGCGGACCCCATGGCCGCTCACGAGGGTCACGGGCAGCCGTTTGAAGGTGCCCATCAAGTACTGGTGCTCGAGGTCTGCCACGGTCCCCCCTTCGTCCCCCCTCGAGCGGGGGGATTGGAAGCCGCTCACGGGGCCACCATCGTGCCGATGCCCGCCTCGGTGAAGAGCTCGAGCAGCAGCGAGTGCGCCACGCGGCCGTCGATGATGTGCGTCAGGGGCACCGCGTCGAGCGCACGCAGACAAGCCTCGACCTTGGGGATCATGCCGCCGCCGATCGAGCCGCCGGCGAGCAGCCGGCTCGCGGCCTCGCGCCGCAGCTCGCTGATGACCTGGCCGTCAGCTCCGAGCACGCCCGGGACGTCGGTCAGCAGGATCAGCTTGGCGGCCCCCAAGGCAACGGCGACCTCCGCGGCGACCGTGTCGGCGTTGATGTTGTAGGAGTGGCCGTCGTAGCCCAGCCCGACGGACGCGATCACGGGGATATAGCCGCGCCCGATGAGGGCCTCGATCGGCTCGGGGTTGACCTGCTGGACCTTGCCGACGAAGCCGAGCGACGGGTCCTGCGCCTCGGCGATGATGCTCGGCCCGTCCTCTCCGCTCATGCCGACGGCCTGGCCGCCGAGACGGTTCAGCGTCGCCACGAGGTCCGGGTTGATCTTCCCGGTGAGGACCATCTTCACCACCTCGATGGTCGACTCGTCGGTGACTCGCAGCCCGTCGCGGAACTCGCTGCGCAGCCCGAGCCGCTCCGCCATCGCCGTGATCTCGGGCCCGCCGCCGTGCACCAGCACGGGGTGCATGCCGACGTAGCGGAGCAGGACGATGTCGAGGAGGGTCTCCTCCTTCCGCTCCGCCATCGCATTGCCGCCGAGCTTGATCACGATCCTCTGGCCGTGGAAGCGCTGGATGTACGGCAGCGCCTCCACCAGCACCTGGGCGCGAGCGGCGGTGTCGAGACCACCCCACGAAATCTGCGATTTCGCGGGGGCCCCGGTCCCCTGCTCTATCGGTTGGTCGTCACTCATGTCGTGTACTCGGCATTGATCTTCACGTACTCCTCTGAAAGGTCGCAGCCCCAGGCCTCGGCGTCGCCGGGCCCCAAGTTGAGCTCGGCCGTGATCTCGATCTCGTCCAGCTCGAAAGCCGCCCGCACCGCGCCGAGATCGACCGGCACCCCGGCGCCGCGAGCGAACACCTCGAGGCCGCCGACGGTGACCCGCAGCTTGTCGAGGGCCAGCTCCGATCCCGAGTAGCCGAGGGCGCTCACGATCCGGCCCCAGTTGGGATCGCCCCCATGGACGGCCGACTTGACCAGCGGACTGCGCGCCACCGTGCGGGCAGCCGCGGCGGCTTGCGCCTCGTCGGCGGCGCCGGTCACCCGGACAGTGATCAGCTTGGTCGCACCCTCGCCGTCCTTGGCGATGGCCCGGCTCAGCTCGCGGGCGACGGCCTGGAGCGAGCGCTCGAGCAGCTCGGCGTCGGGCGTTCCGGCGCGCACCGGGGCGTTGCCCGCGGCGCCGTTGGCGAGCAGCAGAAAGGTGTCGTTGGTGGAGGTGTCGCCGTCAATGGTCAGCCGGTTGAAGCTGCGGTCGGCCACGCGGCCGACGACGCTCGCCAGGTAGCCCGGCTCCACCGCCGCGTCGGTCGTGACGAAGGCCAGCATGGTGGCGAGATCCGGATGGATCATCCCCGCCCCCTTGGCCATGCCGCCGACGCGCACGACGCCGCCTTCGAGCTCGATTTCGTACGCGGCCGTTTTGGGGCGGGTGTCGGTGGTCATGATCGCGCGCGCCGCACGCTCGCCTCCGTCCGCGGCCAGCGCCCCGCAGGCGCCTGCGATGCCTGACTTGACCGCGTCCATCGGCAGGTAGCGCCCGATTACTCCAGTCGAGGCGACAAGCACCGCCGGCGGATCGAGGTCGAGCCGGTCGGCCGTCAGCTTGGCCATCAGGAGCGCGTCCTTGAACCCCTGCGCGCCGGTGCAGGCGTTGGCGTTGCCCGAGTTCACGACCACAGCCTGGACACGGTTCTGCTGCAGGTGCAGGTGGTCGATGACCACGGGGGCGGCCTTGACGCGGTTCGTCGTGAAGACGCCGGCCGCGTCACAAGCGCGGTCGGAGGCGAGCACGGCGAGGTCGTCGCGCGCGTCGCCGGGCAGGGCGCTGGCGCCGGCCGTGAAAGCCTTGATTCCGCATGCAGCCGTGCCGGCGCGCCAGCCCTGCGGGGCGGTCACGCCGCCCGCGATCGGCTTGAGCTCGACCGTCACGGCCATGCCGGCCGCGCCTCCAAGCCGGCGGTCCGGTCGAGGCCGAAGGCGAGATTGAAGGACTCGACACCCTGCCCCGACGCGCCCTTCACCAGATTGTCCAGCGCCGACGTGACGACCGCCTTCCCGTCCTGGGCGCTGACGTTGACCAGGCAGAGGTTGGTGCCCGAGACCTGCTTGGTGGCGGGCGGGCTGTCGACCACCTTGGTGAACGGCTGGCCGGCATAGAACTCCGCGTAGGCGTCCTGCAGCTGCGCCAGCGAGCCGGTGAGGTCGAAATAGCAGGTCGCGAGGATGCCGCGCGTCATCGGCACCAGGTGCGGGACGAAGGTGATGCGCGCGTCCAGCTCCTGGAGGAGCTCGGCGAGGTGACGGTGTCCGGCCAGGGCATAGGCGTGCACCGATTCGTTCACCTCGCTGAAGTGCGCTCCCAGGCCCGGCGAGCGGCCCGCACCGCTGACGCCTGACTTCGCGTCGACCACGATGTCGGAACCCACCAGGCCCGAGCGGACGGCGGGGGCCAGCGCCAGGATCGCGGCCGTCGAATAGCACCCCGGCACCGCGACCAGCCGAGCGCCCGGCAGCTCGTCGGCGTGCAGCTCCGGCAGTCCGAGAACGGCCTCGGCCAGAAGACCCGGAGCCGGGTGCTCCTGCCGGTACCACTTGGGATAGAGGGTCGGATCGCGCAGCCGGAAGTCGGCGCTCATGTCGACCACGCGGGCCCCGGCGCCCAGCCAGGCTCGGGCCTTGGCCGCGCCGACGTTGTGCGGCAGGCAGGAGAAGACGACGTCGACGCCGTCGACCTGCGGCTCCTCGTTGAAGACGCCCTCCAGCCCCAACAGCGGGAAGACGTCGCTGTAGGGCCTGCCGCTGTAGGACCGGGACGTCAGCTCCGCCAGCTCGACGTGCGGATGGGCCGCCAGCAGCTGCACGAGCACCATGCCCGCGTAGCCATTCGCGCCGGCCACCGCGGCTCTGATCATCCGCATAAATATACAGCGCGGCTGTATATCAATCCGGTTGGTTGTGGAAGCAGGACTCCGCGCCGGTGTGGCAGGCGGGGCCGGCCGGGTTCACCCGCAGCAGGATGGTGTCGAGATCGCAGTCCAGGACGACCTCCACGACCTCCATCGTGTTGCCCGAGGAGGCGCCCTTCTCCCACAGCCCGCGGGTCCGGGAGTGGAACCAGGCGCGGCCGGTGTCACGCGTCCGCCGCCAGGCTTCCTCGTCCATGTACGCGAGCATCAGGACCTGGCCGGTATCGGCGTGCTGGACGACGGCGGGCAAAAGGCCCTTGGAGAAGTCGGGCTGGCTCACCGGCGCACCTCCGCGCCGGCGTCGTCCAGGAATTGCTTGACGTCCGCGATGGAGACCTCGCCGTAGTGGAAGATCGAGGCTGCCAGGGCCGCCTCGGCGCCGGCCTGGAAGGCCTCGAGCATGTGCTGAGGGGCGCCGGCTCCGCCAGAGGCGATGACCGGCAGGCGCACCGCCGCGCTGACCGCTTCGGTCAGCTCGAGGTCGTAGCCGTCTTTGGTGCCGTCGCGATCCATCGACGTGAGCAGGATCTCCCCCGCCCCCAACTGTTCGCCCTCGCGGGCCCATTCCACCGGGTCGCGGCCGGTGGCGCGCCGGCCGCCGTGGCTGAAGACCTCCCAGCCTTCGCCCTCGGGCCGGCGCCGTGCGTCGATCGCGAGCACGACGCACTGGCGCCCATAGACCTCGGCGCATTCGGGGATCAGCTCGGGCCGCTCCAGGGCGGCGGTGTTCACCGAGACCTTGTCCGCGCCGTGCGCCAGCAGCTCGCCCATGTCCTCGACCCTGCGCACGCCGCCGCCGACCGTCAGCGGGATGAAGACCTGGTCCGCGGTCCGGGAGACCGCCTCGAGCAGGATCGGCCGCGCGTCGGACGACGCGGTGATGTCGAGGAACACGACCTCGTCGGCGCCCGCCTGGTCGTAGGCGGCGGCCAGCTCGGCGGGGTCGCCGGCATCGCGCAGGTCGACGAAGCGCACGCCTTTGACGACGCGGCCGGCGTCGACGTCGAGACAGGGGATGATGCGCTTGGCGGGCACGGTTCTCGAAGCCTACAGACGATCGGCCGCCAGCTCTAGAAACCGGTCCCGCCGCCGGCCCGCACCGATGCTCATGCCGGTGGCGACGTCCCAGTACGGGTCGTAGGGCGGCAGCTCTGGACGCCGGCGCCGGAACTCCGTGACGGCGAAGTCGGCCGCCTCCATGCCGATGAGGTCGAAGAGGTTCCAGCGCAGGTGTGCGAGGTCGGCCCAGGGCGTGCCGACGCAGCCGTGCAGCCAGTCGACGATCCCGCTCACGCGGCCGCCGGCCCAGAGCACGTTGGCCTGGTGGAAGTCGCGGTGGATGAAGACCCGCGGACCGCCTTCGGGCTCTGGCTGGGAGAGCGCCTCGAGCAGCCGCTCCCAGGTGTTGGGCTCGACGGTACCGCGGTCGCTCGCCGGATACGGCGTATAGGAGGGCAGGCGTTCGTTTGCGACATCGACTGCGTGAATCGGATCGAGCAGGCCCAGCAGCGTCCGCACGAAGGTCCGCCATTCACCGCGAGGCCGCAGCCGGTGCCGGCCCGGCAGCCGAGTCATCAGCAGCGCCTCACGGCGCACCGCGACCAGCTCCGGCACCGGGAGCCCTGCGCGGTGCGCGATCTCGAGGCAGCGCGCCTCGGTGCGGGCCGGGTCCGGCTCGGCTGGGCCCGAATAGGGCAGCTTGAGCACGAGGCGGCGCCCTCCAGCCTGGACGGGAATGACCGTCGCGGCGATCCCGCCGCCGAACGGCCGGCCGAACCGAACGGGCGCACGGAGCACCCGCTCGATCCAGCGGACTACCTCAGCCGGCGCCGGCGAGGGCGAGGAAGTTGGCATAGACGCGCAGTCCCTGCTCTCCGCTCTTCTCCGGGTGGAACTGAGTGCCCATCACGTTGAGGCGCGCGGCGGCGGCCGCGGGCGAGTGCTCGGTGCTGCCGATCACTCCGCCGGCCCCGTCCGGCGTGAACGAATGCACGTAATAGAAGTAGGAGCCGTCCTCGACGTCCTGCCAGAGCGGTGAGAGATCGGCCTGCCGGGTGCGGCACCAGCCGATGACGGGAACACGCGCCGCTCCGGCAACCTCGATGACCCGGCCACTGAGCAGGCCGAGCCCGGCGTGCCTGCCCTCCTCCTCGGACTCGTCGAACAGCAGCTGGTAGCCGAGGCAGACGCCCAGCAGCGGAACGCCGCGGCGCGCGACCTCCACGATGCGACGCCCAAGCCCGCCCTCCTGCAGCCGCCGCAGCGCCGGCGCGAAGGCGCCGACCCCGGGCAGCACGATGCCGTCGGCGCGACCGAGGTCGTCCTGGTCTGCCGTGATCTGCGGCTTCGCGCCCCAGTGCTCGAGCGCGCGGCGCACGGAGTGCAGGTTGCCCACCCCGTAGTCGACGATCGCGATCACGATGGATCTCTAGCCGAGCAGCCCTTTGCTGCTCGGAACGCCTTCGCCGCCGACCGCCATCGCCTCGCGCAGGGCCAGGCCGAGCGCTTTCGCCGCGGCCTCCGCGATGTGGTGCCGGTTGCGCCCGCGGACGAGATCGACGTGGATGGTGGCGCCGGCGTGGATCGAGAACGCGCGCCAGAACTCCTCGACCACCTCCGATTCGAGCGTCCCGATCCGCCCGCGCAGCGGCAGGTTGTACGACAGGTACGGGCGCCGGCCGAGGTCGACGACGACCAGAGCCAGGGACTCGTCCAGCGGCGCGTAGGCGTGGGCGAAGCGCCGGATGCCGGCGCGGTCGCCGAGCGCCTGCGACAGCGCTTGGCCGAGCACGATCCCCGCGTCCTCGACCAGGTGGTGCGGGTCGACCTGGATGTCGCCGGCGCCCCGCAGCTCGAGGTCGAAGCCGCCGTACCGGGCGATCTGCTCCAGCAGGTGGTCGAGGAAGGGAAGGCCGGTCGAGACCTCCACCTTGTCTCCTGCGTCCAGCGCGACCTTGCAATCGATCCGCGTCTCGCGCGAGTTCCTTTCAACGGCGCCTCGCCTCACAGCCTCACCTCCACGGCGTTCGCGTGCGCCGTCAGGCCCTCGAGCCGCGCCAGCGCTCGCGCCGCATCCTGCAGGAGCTCCAGGTCGCCGCGGTTCAGGCTGGCCACGCTCGTCCGCTTGAGAAAGGTGTGGACGCCGAGCGGCGACGCGAAGCGAGCCGACCCCGCGGTCGGGAGCGTGTGGTTCGTGCCCACGACGTAGTCGCCCAGCGAGACCGCCGCGTCCGGGCCGACGAAGACGGCGCCGGCGTTCTCGACCTGATTGACCCAGCGGCCAGCATCCGACACCACCAGCTCGAGGTGCTCGGGCGCGAACTCGTTGGCCACCTCCAGCGCCTCCTCGATCGACCGCACCAAGATGGCGCAGGCGTGCGCGGCGGCGACGACCTCGCCGCGCTCGAGGCGGCCGATCAGGGCGTCGAACTCGCGGTCGACCGCTTCCACCAGGTCCGCCGAATCGGTCACGAGCAGAGCCCAGGCCAGCGGGTCGTGCTCGAGCTGCGAAGCCAGGTCGGCGGCGAGGTGATCGGCTTTCGCGGTCTCGTCCGCCACGATCAGAATCTCGGTCGGGCCGGCGATCGCGTCGACGCCGACCGAGCCGAACACCTCGCGCTTGGCCAGGGTGACGTAGACGTTGCCAGGGCCGGCCAGCACGTCGACCCGCCGGACCCCGGCCGTCCCGTAGGCCAGGGCGGCGATCGCCTGCGCGCCACCGATGCGGTAGATCTCGTCGACCCCCGCGATGGCCGCCGCCGCCAGGATGGCGGCCGGCACCGTCCCGTCCGCGCTGGGTGGGGTGGCGATGACGCACTCCTTGACGCCCGCGACGCGGGCCGGGATCACGCCCATGAGCACAGTCGACGGATACGCCGCGCGGCCGCCCGGCACGTAAAGGCCGGCGCGGGCGACTGGGCGAGTCAGCAGCTTGAGGCCGGGCGTGCCGGCGACCGGGTCGAAGCGCTGGGTCTCGTGGAACGCCTGGATGCGGCGGGCGGCGAACTCGAGGGCCTGACGGTCCGAGCCTTTGACGCGGCGCAGACCTTCCTCCATGTCCTGACGGCCGAGCGCGAAACCCTCGCCGGCGGCCGGCGCCCAGCCGTCGAACCGCTGCCCGTACTCCCGCAACGCCTCGTCGCCGCGGGCTTGGACGTCGGCCACGATCTCGACCACTGTCGCTCGCTGCTCCTCCAGGCCGGCCAGGTCGAGGCGGCGGCGCGACAGCGGGCTGTCGAACCACGACCCGGCGTCGAAGCGCTTAAGCGGCATCAGGCTGACACCAATGCGGCGCGTAGGCCCGGCTTGGCCGGGCCGGTTGAGTCGCTGATCCAAGCGCTCCCGTGCATTGCGCCGAGCAGGAGGGAGGGTTCGCGGGGGGAACCTGGGTTCCCTCCGCGCTCTGATAGCGGGCTGTCGAACCACGACCCGGCGTCGAATCGCTTAAGAGGCACCGACCACCTCGCGGAGCCGCTTGACCACGTCGTTGACCACCGCGCTCCGAGTCTTGATGCTGGCCTGGTTGGCGATCAGCCGGGCCGTCGACGCGCCGACCTCGGCCACCACACGCAGGTGGTTGTCGCGCAGGGTGCGCCCGGTCGCGGTGAGGTCGACGATGCCGTCGGCAAGGCCCACATGGGGCGCGAGCTCGACCGATCCGTGCAGCTTCACGACCTCGACAGCCTGCCCGATCGAGCCCATGTAGGACGCGGTAGCGCGCGGGTACTTGGTGCCCAGCCGCAGGCGTGGCGGCCAGGTCTCCGGACCCTGCAGCGCCGACGATTCCGGCACCGCGACGACCAGCCGGCAGCCGCCGTAGCGGAGGTCGACCAGCTCGTAGTGCCGGCCCGGAGATTCCCAGAGCACGTCCTTGCCGACCACCCCGAGGTCGGCGGCGCCGTGGTCGACGTAGGCCGGCACGTCCGTGGGGCGCACCAGGATGACGCGCACGTGATCCTTCTCCATCAGGAGCCGCCGGCCGAGCTTGGCGGGTTCGACGGTCGCGACGCCGGCGCGATCGAGCAGCGCCACGCTGTCCTGGAACAGGGCGCCCGTCGGTATCGCGATCGAGAGCTGGACGCTCATCGGACCGAGCTCTCCGCCAGCTTCGCCACGACCTGTTCCGGGGGCAGGCGCCGCATGCGCCCACCGGGCGGCACCCAGGCGGCGCGGGCGCCGGTTCCGAAGTGGACCAGGTGCCGCGCGCCGACGGCGGTCCGCCAGCGTCGCGCCGCGTCCAGCGACCTCGGCTCGGTGTCCACCACCGCGCCCATCCCGAACATGCGCAGCGACGCGCCGAGGCGCAGCGCGGGCCGGATCGCGCCTCGGCTCCACGCGACCGCGGCGTCGAGGCGCGGCAGCGCCGGGGCGCGGCGGCGGGCCAGCGCCTCGGTCACCAGGTCCAGGCGGACGACGAAGCCGGTCGCCGGCGCGGGCCGGCCGAACCGGCCGAGCAGGCGGTCGTAGCGGCCGCCCTGCGCCAGCGGGCGGCCGAGGTCGTCGCCGAAGCCCTCGAAGATCACACCCGTGTAGTAGTCGAAGTCGCGGATCGCGCCGAGGTCGACCGCGACGTGCTCGCCGATACCGTGCGCGTCGAGCAGGTCCATGACCTGCGCCAGCTGCTCCAGGGCGCGCTCTGAGCGCCGGCTGCGGACGAGCCCGCCGGCGGCGTCGATCAGCTCTCTGCCCCCGCGCAGCGCGGGAAAGCGCAGCAGCAGCTCGCGGTCGGCGGCCCCGACCGGCGTGTCTTCGAGGAGCTCCTCCATCGTCACCAGGTCGCGCTCGGCCAGTGCAGATCGGATGGCGGCCTTCGCCTCGGCGCTTGCGTCGAGCCCCTCGAGCAGCCCGAGGAAGAACTCGGAGTGCCCGACGTCGACCTGGTAGTGGCCGAGACCGGCCATCTGCAGGCAGCGGACCGCCAGCGCGATCACCTCGGCGTCGGCGGCGGCGCCCGAGGCGCCGATGAGCTCCGCGCCGGCCTGGTACGCCTCGCGCCGGCCCGCCACGCCCGAAGCCTCGGCGGCGAGCACGGGGCCCGCGTAGCAGAGGCGGAGCGGCAGCGGTGCCCCACGGAGCGGACCTGCCGCCAGGCGCGCGATCGGGATCGTCCGCTCGCCGACCAGGACCAGCACGGTCCCGTCGCCGTCGACCAGCTTGAACAGGCGCTTCAGGTCCGGGGGCTTCAGGCCGGCGCCGACCGTCGCGGCGTCTTCGACCAGCGGCGTCACCGCCTGGCGGTAGCCCCACGCCCGCATCTCCGCGAGCAAAGCCTCCTGGACGGATCGCAGGCTCTCCGCCTCGGCGGGCAGGAGGTCGCGGAAGCCGGGAACCAGTCGGCTAGACGAAGCGGGGGTGAAAGGGCACCTCGGTGCTGCTCGTCACGAGTCGTCGTCCCCGTCGTCCGACTCGTCGTCCTCAATCTCCATCGCCTCGCCTTCGTCCTCGGAGAAGTCGACGTCACCGCCCTCGTCGTCGCCGCCGGAGTCGGACTCGCCCTCCATGCTCATCCCCTCGAACTCCTCGTCGCCCCCGTCGCGACCGGACTCACCGTCCTCGTCCTCGTCGTCGTCGGAGAACGAGCGGTTGCGCGGAATCAGGCTCTCCTTGGCGTAGGGCCGGTATTCCGAACCGGCCCGGGTCCGCTTCATCGGGAAGCTGGGCTTCCCGGCGAACTTCGCGTCCTGGTAGGTCTCGCGGATGATGATCCGCACCAGGCTGGAGTCGCAGGCGGTGACGGCCGCCTGGTACCGGTTGCCGCCTTGAATGAACTTGATCAGGCGGCGGGCGAGCTTGGACTCGAGCACGCCGAGCCGGATGCCCCGCACCGTTTCGGCGATCACGGCCGGCCCTTCGATGCGCAGCTCGACGATGTCGCCGGCGACCACCAGGTCGCAGACGTTGGGGTCGCTCACGTCCTCGAGCTGGGTTGTCTGGGTCTTGCCCATCTCCTCCACGAAGAGGTTCAGGTCGACCTTGACCGGGCCGCCCTTGAGGTCGGCTTTGGCCGACAGGAGGGTGTCGAGCTTGACGACGTTCTTGCGCGCGATGACGTTGAATTGGTTGACCGCCAGCGTGGCGTTGTAAGCCTTCTTGGCCTCAGCCAGGCGGCCGAGCTCGGTCAGCGCCTTGCCGAGCCGGTTGTTGGCGTCCTCGTCCGACCCGAACTTGTCCAGGATCTCCTTGTTGAGGCTCACCGCCTCGTCCCAGCGGCCGGCGATGGCGAGCTGAATGGCCTCGTCGGCGTACTGCGCGCGCGTCTTGAGGCTGTCGCCCGGATCGGTCTTCACGGCAACTCAAAAGGATACGGTCTGCCAGGCGGCCGCCCTTCACAACCTCTTTGACACCGTCCGTTCGTTCCGATATAGACTCGCTCCCATTAATCCCCTGGTCTGAGTTCGGGCGCGGTAGGAGAAGCCGTCCCGTTTGAATTAGGAGGAACTTATGCGCGGTATCCCCCTGCGCTCCATGGTCGTGCTGACGTCCATGGCTGCACTCGTCGCCGTCGCTTGTGGCAACAACAACGGCAACACCAGTAGCAGCAACAAAGGCACGATCAAGATCGGAGTCGAGTTGCCCGAGTCAGGCGGTGAGGCGACCAACGGTCTGCCCACCCTGAACGGGGTCAAGTACGCGGTACAGCAGCAGGGCAGCATCGACGGCTTCAAGCTGGAGGTCGCCAACAAGGACGACGCCCCGTCGGGCGCCCACGACCCCGCCGTCGGCGCGGCCAACATCCGTGACCTGGTCGCCGACTCGTCGGTTCTCGGCGTGATCGGTCCCTTCAACTCGAGCGTGGCCAAGGCCGAGATCCCGGTCGCCAACCAGGCGAACCTGGTCATGATCAGCCCGGCCAACACCAACGACTGTCTGACGGTCGACGTGCCCAAGTGCAGCCTCCCCGGCGGGTACCACCCGCAGGACCTGCGGCCCACTGGCACCAACAACTACTTCCGGGTGGCCGCCCGCGACAACAACCAGGGCGCGGCCATGGCCGACTATCTGTACGACACCGTCGGCGTCAAGACCGTCGGGGTGGTCGACGACAACGAGATCTACGGCGTGGGCATCGCCGACTCCTTCGCGGCAGAGTTCTGCAAGAAGGGCGGAACGGTCGCCGGTGGCTGCAGCGGCAACCCACCGAGCGGGGTCGAGAACTCCGACACCGGCACGGCGTCGAGCTTCACCGCCCTGATTGACAAGTTCAAGGCCGAGGGCGCCACCGCCATCTACTTCGGCGGCACTGACCCGCCGAACAAGGGCTGCGTCATCCGCAACCAGATGAAGGACACGATGGACCCTGCCACCAACGCCTTCGCCGGCGGCGACGGCATCGTCGAGGGCGGCTGCCTCGACAACTCGAAGGCACAGTCCGTGAACATGTACGGGACTGTCGCAGCAGCTGACGCCGACCAGATCGCGGGCGCTCAGGCGACCATCAGCGGGATCAAGTCGACGTATGGCACAGGCAACACCGCCTACGGCGCCTACACGATTCCGGCTTACGCGGCCACCAAGGCGCTGATCGCCGCCATCGGCAAGGCGATCACGGACAACAGCGGCAACATGCCTTCACGAAAGCAGGTCCTCACAGCGCTGTCGAACCTGTCCGGGGTCGACACTCCGCTCGGCACCGTGAAGTTCGACAAGAACGGCGACCCGGTCCAGCAGATCATCTCGATCTACAAGACGGAAGCCGGCTGCCCGTCCACAGCTCTGGACTGCAGCACCGACAAGAGCTTCGCGTGGATCTTCGTCAAGCAGGTCCAGTTCTCTAGCTAAGACAGACAACAGCCAGGGAGGGGATGCGCACGGCGCTCCCCTCCCACTTTTAGGTCAGACGAGGAGGGCGGCCCAGGTGGCGGTAAGCGCTCTGCAGCAGACGCGTGTGGCACTCCGAACCGGCCTGGCCACGCGCATCGGCACGCTGGTGGTGGCGATCCTGATCGTCGCCTTGCTGGGCCCGAAGGTCGTGCACTTCGGCGGCCTGTTCCTGGTCAAGATCCTGATCTCAGGTCTGGCCGTCGGCGCCGTCTACGCCCTCATCGCGATCGGCTACACGATGGTGTACGGCATCATCGAGCTGATCAATTTCGCCCACGGCGACGTGTTCACCATGGGCGCCTTCATCTCCACCTTCTTCATGGGCTTGTTCGGCGTCCAGGAAGGTGTGTCGAGCGGCATCGGCCTGGTGGCGGCGCTGATTGCGATCTTTCTGATCACCATGCTTCTCACCGGCGGCATCAACGTCGCCATCGAGCGCGTCGCCTACCGGCCGCTGCGAAACGCGCCGAGGCTGTCGCCTCTCATCACGGCCGTGGGGATGTCGTTCGTGCTCGAGGGAATCCTCAACTTGATCGTGGGCCCGAGCACGCACCACTATCCCGACCTGCTGCCCGATGTCTCGATACCCCTGGGCGGCGGGGCGACCATCACGAGCAAGCAGTTGATCGTGATGGCGATCGCGGCGGTTCTCGTGGCCGCGCTGGCGATGTTCATCAACCGCTCCAGGCTCGGCAAGGCGATGCGCGCAACGGCGCAGGATCGGGATGCCGCGCAGCTGATGGGCATCGACATCAACCGCACCATCTCGGCCACGTTCTTCATCGGCGCCGCCCTCGCCGGCGCAGGCGGCATCGTGTACGGCCTGTACAACAACAACATCCAGTTCCAGCTGGGATTCGAAACCGGTTTGATCGCCTTCACCGCTGCCGTCCTCGGCGGCATCGGAAACATCCCGGGCGCCGCACTCGGAGGCCTGCTGATCGGGATCGTCGACCAGGTCAGCACCGGCTACATCGCCGACACGTGGAAAGACGTCGCGATCTTCAGTGTCCTGATCCTCATCCTGACGCTCCGGCCGACCGGTCTCCTCGGTATGCGGGTGCCCGAGAAGTGAGGCTCGCACTGCCCAGTCGCGAACGCTGGGAGGAGCTGCGGCACAACCCGAACGTCATCGTCTTCGTCGTCCTCGCGTTGCTCGCGCTGGGAATCGGGCCTGTCGTCGGCCTCGTGTCAGGCCCCGACCAGATCGGCCCGTACCTCTACCGCGCAGGCACCGCAGGCGTGTTCGTGCTGATGGCGATCGGGCTCAACGTGGTCGTCGGCTTCGCCGGCCTCCTCGACCTGGGCTATGCCGCCTTCTTTGCGATCGGCGCCTACACATATGGGCTGCTCGCCTCGACGGAGCTGAGCACGAGTCCCATCCACCACCCGGTGCACATCACGTTCTGGGCGGTGATCTTCATCGCGCTCGCGGTGGCCGCAGCATCTGGCGCGATCCTCGGCTTCCCCACCCTGCGGCTGCGCGGCGACTACCTCGCGATCGTGACCCTCGGGTTTGGTGAGATCGTCCCGCGCGTATTCCGGAACCTGTCGGACTGGACCGGCGGCGTGAACGGCATCACCAACACCGACTCACCCGCCGTCCCGCTCTGGATCGACACGCCGTTCGCCGGCCTCAACTGGCAAGTCCATCTCGACTTCAAGCATCCGTTCCTATTCGGCCTCGATCCAGTGCCCTTTTTCATCGTCATCCTGGTGCTCGTCCTGCTCAGCGCCATATTCGCGTCGAACATCTACAACTCGCGGCTTGGACGCGCCTGGATGGCGATCCGCGAAGACGAGGTTGCAGCGGCCGCCATGGGCGTGAACACCCGCAACACCAAGCTGCTGGCCTTCGGCATCGGTGCCTCTTTCTCGGGCTTCGCGGGAGCCTTCTACGCGGCCCAGGTGACGCTCGTGAGCCCGGACAACTTCGGCTTCTTGATCTCGGTGACCATCCTGGTGATGGTCGTGCTCGGCGGCATGGGCAACGTCGCGGGCGTGATGGTCGGCGCGCTCATCATCTTCGTCGTTCAGCAGCTGGTGCTGCCAACGTGGCTGCCCAACGGTCTGACCGCTCTCGCCGACTCGTTTGGGCTGTCGTCGATCACGGCCTCCAACCCACCCAACTGGCCGGGGCTCCATGACGAGATCGTCCGGCTCAACTTCTTCCTGTTCGGGATGGTGCTCGTCCTGATCATGCTGCTGCGCCCACAGGGGCTGATACCGAGCCGGCTGCGAGCTCAGGAGCTGATCGGCGAGGGCACCACCGACGAAGCCGTGTTCGACGCGAGGACGACGTGAGCGAGCAGAAGCAGGCCGACGACATTCTTCGTGTGCTCGGCGTCACGAAACAGTTCGGCGGCCTGACGGCGGTCGAGAACGTCAGCTTCGACATCCACCGCCATGAGATCTTCGCGCTGATCGGCCCCAACGGCGCCGGCAAGACAACGCTGTTCAACTGCATCACCGGCCTCTACGCGCCGACGCTGGGCACCGTGATGTTCGACGGGGACGACATCACCGGCTCGGCTCCGCATGTCGCCTCGCGGCGCGGAATAGCGCGCACTTTTCAGAACATCCGCCTCTTCGACTACCTGTCGGTCATCGACAACGTGATGGTGGGTCAGCACGCACAGATGAAGGCCAAGATCTGGGACTCGATCTTCAAGACGCGGTTCGAGAGGAAGGAGGAGAAGGAAGCGCGCGAGCGGGCCATGGAGCTGCTGCGCTTCGTCGGCGTCGCGCGCCACGCCGACAACTACGCCCGCAACCTGCCCTACGGCCTGCAGCGGCGCCTGGAGATCGCCCGCGCCCTCGCCACGCGACCGAAGCTGCTCCTGCTTGACGAGCCCGCCGCCGGCTTCACCCCGCAGGAGAAGGTCGAGCTGATGGCGCTGATGGAGAAGATCCGGGCCGAGAACGTGACCGTCTTCCTGATCGAGCACGACATGAAGGTCGTGATGGGCGCCTCCGACCGCATCGTCGTCCTCGACCATGGTCAGAAGATCGCCGAGGGCAAGCCCGAAGAGGTTCGCCACAACCCGAGGGTCATCGAGGCCTACCTGGGCAAGTCCGCTTGAGCGCAGCCACGAACGGCCACGAACCCCTGCTGCAGGTCGACTCCATCGACGTCTTCTACGGGCGCGTCCAGGCCATCCGCAAGCTTTCGCTGACCGCCGACCGCGGCGAGATCGTGACGCTGGTCGGCTCGAACGGCGCCGGCAAGACGACGACGCTGCGCACGATCTCAGGCTTGATGCACCCCGGCGCCGGCAAGATCACGTTCGACTCGAAGGACATCACGAGGGAGCGCGCCGATCTCATCGTGCGGCGCGGTGTCTGCCAGTCACCCGAGGGCCGGCGGCTGTTCGCGCGGCTGACGGTGATCGACAACCTCCGGATGGGCGCCTACACGCGTAACGATCGCGGCGGCATCGCCCGCGACCTCGACCGCGTCTTCGAGCTATTTCCGCGGCTGAAAGAGCGCATGCGCCAGCTCGCGGGGACGCTGTCGGGGGGCGAGCAGCAGATGCTCGCGATCGGCCGCTCGCTGATGTCCAGCCCCAAGCTGCTGATGCTCGACGAGCCCTCTTTGGGCCTGGCGCCGATCATGGTCGAGACGATCTTCGAGATCGTCCGCGAGATCAACCGCCAGGGCACCCCGATCCTGCTGGTCGAGCAGAACGCGCTGCTGGCGCTGAACACCGCCCACCGCGGCTACGTGCTGGAGACGGGGTCGATCGTCAAGGAGGGCACGGGCAAGGAGCTGCTCGAGTCCGAGGACGTCCAGAAGGCCTACCTCGGGCTCTAGCCCGCGGGGGGCACTCGGTCCAGGCTCTCTACTCCCTCCGCCGTAGCCACCCACCCGGGGGTTGGCCGGGCGAGGGTATTGCGGGCGTCTGAGCCCCGTCAACCCTGCTTGTTAAGGGGCCAGACTGCCGCGTTCGCCGGCGAGCGCGGGTCTGTGGGGCGGCGGAATGCCGCGTTCGCTAGCGAGCGCGGGTATCACGCCCGGCCCCCGACGTCAGAGGACCTTCGACAGAAACGCCTTGGTTCGCTGGTGCTGAGGCGCGGCCAGCACCTCCCGCGGCTTCCCCGACTCGACCACCACGCCGCCGTCCATGAACACCAAGGAGTCCCCCACCTCGCGGGCGAAGCCCATCTCGTGGGTCACGACGACCATCGTCATGCCGTCCAGCGCCAAACGGCGCATCACCTCGAGCACCTCGCCCACCAGCTCGGGGTCCAGCGCAGACGTGGGCTCGTCGAAGAGCATCAGCTTCGGGCGCATCGCCAGCGCCCGGGCGATCGCGACCCGCTGCTGCTGACCGCCCGACAGCTGCCGCGGATACGAGTGGTACTTGTCTGCCAGCCCGACCTGGTTCAGCAGGTCCTTGCCCCGCTCGACAGCCTGCCTGGTCGATTCCCCCTTTACCTGGGTGGGACCCTCGATCACGTTGCCCAGGGCGGTCATGTGCGGGAAAAGGTTGAAGTGCTGGAACACCATCCCGATCTCCGCCCGCTTGCGGCAGACCTCCTTGTCGGGGAGCTCGTAGAGCTTGTCTCCGCGCTGCTGGTAGCCGACCAGCTCGCCGTCGACGTACAACCGGCCGGCGTCGATCTGCTCGAGATGGTTCACGCAGCGCAGGAAGGTGCTCTTCCCCGACCCTGACGGGCCGATGATGCAGATCACCTCTTTTGGCGCCACCGCCAGCGTGACCCCTCTCAGGACCTCGAGGCGCCCGTAGCTCTTGTGAACCGCCTCCGCGCGCACCATGGCGCCGCCGGCGCTCATAGGGGCGCCGCGCCGGTCTCGGCCAGGATGGGTGGCGTCTGGTGCGTGGTGAAGAGCAGCCGCCTGATCCGCTGGACCGGGGTCTCCGGCAGCTGGCGCACAGAGCCGCGGGCGTAGTAACGCTCCAGGTAGTACTGCCCGACCGTCATCACCGAGGTGCACAGGAGGTACCAGATGCTGACCACGATGAGCAGCTCCTCGACGCGGTAGTTGTAGGCGGAGATGGCCTGGGACACCCGGAACAGCTCGGTCAAAGTGACGATGGACGCCAGGGAGGATGTCTTCAACATCGAGATGCTCTCGTTGCCGGTGGGCGGGATCACGACCCGCATCGCCTGCGGCAAGATGATCCGCCGCATGATCTGCACGCGCCGCATGCCCAGCGCCTGCGCCGCCTCGGTCTGGCCCTGGTCGATCGAGATGACGCCGGCGCGCACGATCTCGGCCATGTAGGCGGCCTCGTTGAGGCCCAGGCCGAGGATGGCCGCGACCAAGGGCGTGATGAGCTTGACCGTGTCCGCACTCCAGATGAGCGGCGTGCCCGGGATGCCGATCGCGAGGGTGGGCAGGATGAGCTGCAGGTTCCACCAGAACCAGAGCTGCACCAGGACCGGCGTGCCCCGGAAGAAGAAGATGTAGAACCAGCTCACGCTCGACAGCACGGGGTTCGGGGAAAGGCGCATCACCGCCAGCACAGTGCCGAGGACGACGCCGATCGCCATCGCGATGACCGTCAGCACGATCGTCAGCACGAGCGCCTGCAGCACGCTGTGCTGGAAGAACCAGTAGGCCACGACGTCCCAGCGCAGGCGGGGGGCCGTGACGAACTTGTAGACGATCCCGGCGAAGATCGCCAGCACCAGGACAGCGCCCAGCCAGCGCAGCGGATGCCTGACAGGAACCGCCGTTATCGCCTCGGGTCGGACGGCTTGGGCAGCGGTCTCGCTCACGTGCGGTTGCACCCTAGCAGGTGAGCGGGCCGCGCGAAAACGCGGCCCGCCCAGGTGTGTTCTAGGTCAGTAAGTAGGCACGCAGGCCTGTGAGCCGGCGCCGGTCGAGCTGTTGATGTTCTTGCCGACGTCCGCGGCTCCGACAGCGCCGTCGCTGACATTCCAGGCGTCCAGGATCTTCTTGTAATAGCCCTTGTCGATCAGGTACTTGATGGCGTCCTCGAACGCCTTCACGAGCGGGCTGCCCATCGGCACGGCGATGCCGTAAGGGGCAATCCCGCAGGGCTGGCCGCTGATCGCCAGCGTGCCGTTGGAGAGCTTCACCTGGTAGTCGGCGACAGGCGAGTCTGCAAAGCCGGCCACCGAGCGCCCTCCGATGACGTCGCTGTTCGCGTCGGTCTGCTTGGTGAAGCTGTGGATGGTGATGTCGGGCTGTCCGGCCTTCTGACAGTTGTTCGTGTCACCCGGGATAGCGCTGCCGTCAGGCTTCTTGCCGAGGAACCCGAAGGCGTCGCTCTCTTCGGTCGTGCCGGTCTGCACGGCGATCGTCTTGCCGCACAACGCCCCGACGCTGGTCACCGAGAACCCACCCTTCTTGACGAACCACGACTCGCCGGCCTTGTAGTAGGTGACGAAGTCGACGGTCTTCTCGCGCTCGGTGGTGGGCGTGAAGCTCGAGATGCCGATGTCGTAGCGGGTCCCGATGTCGGGGATGATCGTGGAGAAGTCGGCGTTGTTGAACACGAAGTTCAGACCGAGCACCTTCCCGATCGCCTTGCCGAAATCGACGTCCCAGCCGATCACCTCGCCCGTCGCGGGATCGATGAACTCGTTGGGCGCGTAGCTGGCGTCGGCGCCGACCTCGATCGCGTTCTTCGACCTGATGTCGGACGGAACCTCCGCCGCGATGCTCCCCTGCTTGGAGATGCTGGCCAGCACTGCGGGCACGCCGGTGGCTGTGGGCCCGCCGCCGCCGCTGCTGCCACAAGCGACTGCGCAGGTGATGACGGTGACAAACAAGGCCAGGGAACGTCGCATCCGGGGGCCTCCTTTATGACGGGCGGTTGCTGATCCAGAACAGGTAGGCGAGGAGCAGACCGAACGCGCCGTACTCGATCAGAACCTGGCGGGTCAGCGAGTCCTCGAACGCGTGCCTGAGCACGCCACGACTGATGTACCACACGAGCAGGAGGATGACCGCGAACGCGCCCTCCTGGAAGTGCAGATACATCGACATCGCCCAGGCGGCCATCGCCACCACCAGGGCGACGAAAAACCCGAGCAGGAACGCGCGGGAACCGGTGAGCGGCGTGCCGAGCACGCGGAAGCTGCGGTAGTTGGCCGCCAGCGCCAGCAGCCCGATCCAGAAGACCTGCAGCGCCAGCGGGAACGGCGCGGCGAGGACCACCAGGAATGCGCCCGCCAGCGGGACGGCGAGGAGCGCCTCCTGGATCCACTCATGCCAGGTTCGCCCCTGCCCGCTCAGGTGCCGGTAGTCGAGATGCGCGGCGACTCCGAAGCCGAGGCCGAAAGCGGCGCTGGCCAGCGCGAACTGCCACCAGTCGACGATCAGCAGTGAGAGGCCCGCCACCACGACGGCGCCGATGGCGACCGGCATGAAATGCTCCAGCGCCGGGCCTCGCGACTGGCCGTGCAGGTAGGCGAAGAGCGCCGGCGCGGCGAGCACCACCAGTCCGAACGAGAGCCACCAGACCTGGCTCGGCGCGACCAGCTCCGACTTGAGGCCGAGGGCCAGCGCGGCCAGCACGAAGCCGACGAAGACGAGGAAACGAAGGTCGCGCTCGTCGGTGAAGAACGCGGTGCGGGAAGGCGGCTCCAGCCGCGGCGGAAGCTTCACGTCCCTGCCCTGCCGTACCGATCTTCCAAACGCACGACGTCGTCGATCTCCGCCGTCGAGACTTCGAAGATGTCGGTGTCTTCGACTGCGGTCATGCGATGTCGGGTGCCCGGGGTGATGTGCACCGTGTCGCCCACCTCGAGCCGGTGCGTCGTGCCGTCGAGCTCGAGGTCCATGACACCTCTGACCATCAGAAGGCTCTCGTCCTTCATCTGGTGGTACTGGAGCGAGAGCGCCTCGCCGGCGTTGATGTGCAGGATCTTGCCCAGGTAGCGGTCGGTGATCGCCCAGCGGATCTCATAGCCCCACGGCTTTTCGACCTTGGTCGAGGCCGAGTCTTTAACCTGCGCCACCCTGACCTCCGACTCCGACGATCTCCTCGAGCGCGGCCAGCCGCTGCTCGACGGCGGCGGGATCGCTCGCCTCGGCGTAGATCCGGATCAGCGGCTCCGTGCCGCTGGTTCGCAGCAGCACCCAGCTCCCGTCCTTCAGATAGAACTTGAAGCCGTCGTCGTCGCGGATGCGCTCGACGTCCTGACCGGCGATCGTGTGCGGCTCGTTCTCACGCAGCGTCTCCAGCACCCGCTGGCGGTCGGTCTCATACGTGTCGCGCGGCATGTGGATGTCGTGTCTGGCGTACGCGTGCGGGCCGACGCGAGCTTCGAGCTCAGCCAGGATCTTGCTGATCGGCTTGCCGCTGCGCACGATCATGTCCGCGAAGAAGAGGCCGGCCAAGATTCCGTCGCGCTCCGGGATGTGGCCCCGAAAGCCGAAGCCGCCTGACTCCTCGCCGCCGAGCACGGCGTCCGTCTCCATCATCTTCGGGGCGATGTTCTTGAACCCGACCGGGAGCTCGTAGACGTCAACGCCGTACTCGCGCGCGAGCTGGTCCGCCATCGAGGTCATGTTGATGGTCTTGACCACCGGCCCCCGTTGGCCCCGGTCCTCGAAGAGGTAGCGCATCAGCAGGGCGTACACCTGCAGCTGCGTGACGAAGGTGCCGTTCTCATCGATGATCCCGACGCGGTCCGCGTCGCCATCGGTCGCGATGCAGAGGTCATAGCCGCCCGTGCGCATGCTCGCGAGCGCGGCCTGCATGTTCTGCGGGATGGGCTCAGGGCTGACGCCTCCGAAGTAAGGGTTGCGTTCCGGGTGCAGCTCGGTGACCGAGGTCGAACCTCCGCCGAGCAGCTCGGTCAGGTAGTCGTAGGCCGAGCCGTGCATGACCTCGTGCAGGATCCGCAGGCCCGACCCGCGGATCGCGTCGAGGTCGACCAGGTTGGCGATCTGGCTGACGTAGGCCGGCTTGGGGTCATAGGTCTCGATCAGGCCCCGGCGCTCGCCGTCGGCTCGCGACAGGAGCTGGCCGGTCTGCTCGGCAGCCGCGTCGTTGATCAGCCGCTCGAGCTCGTCGATGACTGCCGACGGCGCCGAGCTGCCGGTCTCCGGCTTGTACTTGACGCCGTTGAAGAGCGCGGGGTTGTGGCTTGCCGTGATCACCACGGCGCCTGCAGCGTGGCGATCGATGACCGTCCACGACGCCACCTGGGTCGGGCTCGGCCGGTCGAAGACCAGCGACCTCACGCCGTTCGTTGCGAGCACGCGCGCCACCTGTTCCGCGAACACCTCGGATCCGAAGCGGCAGTCGTATCCGACCACGGCGAGCGGCTCGTCGACGCGACTTTTCAGATACCGCGCGATGCCCTCGCCGGCACGCCGAACGCTGTCGAAGGTGAAATCGTCGGCGATGATTCCGCGCCAGCCGTCGGTGCCGAACTTGATCTTTCGAGGCGGGGTCACAGGGCTCAAAGGTACTCGGTGAGGCCGCGACGGCCCAGCTCTTCGACCACCCGCTTCACCTCCTGGGCGCGCGATCGCGGACAGATCAGGATGGCCTCCTCCCCCTCGACAACAACCAGGTCCTCGAGGCCGATCGTCGCGATCAGCTTGCCCTCGACCAGGACCAGGTTGTCGCGGCTGTCCAGCAGCAGCGCCGGGCCCTCGACCACGTTGCCGTCACGGTCCGGCCGGCGCAGAGCGGCCAGCTCTGGCCAGGCGCCGATGTCGGCCCAGCCGAAGCGGGCGGGCACGAGCAGCAGGTTCTGGGTGCGTTCCATTACGGAGTAGTCGATGGCGACGTTCGGGAGCCGCGCGTAAGCGCGCGCGGCGGCTTCCTCATGACGCGCGGCTCGCGCCTCCAGCACCCGCTTCAAACCGCGGTGATGGGCCGGCGCGTGCGCCCGAAGCTCAGCCTCCAGGCGATCGGCCCGGAAGTTGAACATCGCCAGGTTCCAGTAGTAGTCGCCTTCGGCCAGGAACTGCCGGGCCGTCTCGAGATCGGGCTTCTCACGAAAACCGTCGACTCGCAGGGCCTTGACGCCTGACTGCGAGAGCGCCCCGGCGGTGTGGATGTAGCCCAGCCCTGTGGACGGGTGCGTGGGCTCGAGCCCGATGAGGACGATCGCCTCGCCCTGCGCCGCCAGCTTCGCCGCCGCCTTGATGGCTCGGGCGAACTGCGCCGGCTTCGTGATGACATGGTCGGCCGGAAAGCAGGTCAGGACGGCCTCGGGATCCCGGGCCGCGATCGTCATCGCCGCCAGGCCGTAAGCGCTGGTCGTCCCGCGTGCGACCGGTTCCACGATGTACCGAGCTGGGTCGACGTCGGGCAGCAGCCGGCGCAGCGGGTCGACCTGGGCCGCCTCCGTCAGCACCCAGACCTCGTCGACCAGCGGCCGCACGCGCTCGTATGTCTCCGCCACGAGCGGCTTGCCGCTCGCGCCGAGCGGCAGCATGTGCTTCGGCGTCCGCCGGCGAGACCGCGGCCAGAGCCGCGTGCCCGAGCCGCCGGCGGCGATCACGCCGTAGGTCCGGCCGCCTATGCCGTTGTCACTCCAACTTCGGCCCCGAGCTCGGCGGCCCGCTTGGTGTCTTCCCAGGGAAACGCCGCCCGGCCGAAGTGGCCGTAGCACGCGGCCTGGCGGTAGATCGGGCGCCGCAGTCCTAGCTCCTTGATGATGCCGAGCGGCGAGAGGTCGAACAGCCGCTCGACCGTCCTGCCCAGCTCGGCGTCCGCCACGCGGCCGGTGCCGTACGTGTCGACCGTGACGGCGACGGGCCTGGCGACGCCGATGGCGTACGCGATCTGGATCTCGCAGCGAGAGGCCAGGCCGGCGGCGACGATGTTCTTGGCGACCCAACGGGCGCCATAGGCGCCGGCGCGGTCGACCTTGGTCGGGTCTTTGCCGC
Organism: Candidatus Dormiibacterota bacterium; assembly: GCA_036378435.1. Taxonomy (GTDB): domain Bacteria; phylum Chloroflexota; class Dormibacteria; order Dormibacterales; family Dormibacteraceae; genus DASUWK01. The sequence continues at coordinate 24,041 of DASUWK010000057.1, forward strand.
TGAAGCAGCCGCCGCCGTGGCGCGCATAGCCGCCGTAGGTGTCGACCATGATCTTGCGGCCGGTGAGGCCGGCGTCCGCGACCGGACCGCCGATGACGAAGCGGCCGGTGGGGTTCACCAGGACCTTGAAGCCGGCGGACCGCTCTCTCCCCGCCAGCGCGGGCTCGACCACGTTCGCGATCACGTCCGCGCGCAGCTGGTCGAGGTCGACCTCCTCGTTGTGCTGGGCCGAGACCACCACGGTCTCCACCCGCGGAGCGCCCTCGCCGTAGCTGACGGTGACCTGCGCCTTACCGTCCGGCCGCAGGTAGGACAGCGAGCGGTCGCGGCGCGACCTCGAAAGGCCCTCGGCCAGCCTGTGAGCCAGCACGATCGGCAGCGGCATGAGCTCCTCGGTCTCGTCGCAGGCGAAGCCGAACACGATGCCCGAATCCCCAGCGCCTCCCACGTCCACGCCGGCAGCGATGTCCGGCGACTGCTCGTCGATGCTCGTGATGACGCCGCACGTCTCGGCATCCAGGCCGTAGCGCGCGCGGGTGTAGCCGGTGTCGCGGATGGTGTCGCGGATGATCCGCGGGATGTCGACGTAGCAGTCCGTCGTGATCTCGCCGCAGACGAGCACCAAGCCCGTGGTGATGGCCGTCTCGCAGGCGACCCGGGCCAGCGGGTCCTTGGCCAGGATCGCGTCGAGGACGCCGTCCGAGATCTGGTCCGCGAGCTTGTCCGGGTGGCCTTCGGTGACCGACTCGGAAGTGAACAGGCGGCCTGCGACCGCCTCTTGCTGTGCCATTCGATCCTCCTTGATCGCCCAGGCCGGCTCGCCCTGGCTCCCTGTGGCCGGGCTCCGTGCCTCGAGGTCTCGCCTCCGGGAAGAAGGCCGGCTAATTATCCCGGACGCCGGGCTTGAGCAGCCAGATCGCAGGCTGGTAACCCTTCTGGAAGACGCGCAGCTTCAGCTCGAGGTGCCAAGCGCCGGCGTCTTCGAGTGCCGCCTCGAAACGGCGGATGTCATGGCTGATCACGGCGAGCCGCGCTTTCTGGGACGCCAGCCGGTCGGCCGCGGCCAGGAACTCTCGATAGAGCCGGTCGTTGGTGGCGTGCGACCCGCTCCGCTCCCCGTAGGGCAGGTCCGCGACGAGCACGTCAAAGGCCCCGGCCTTGAACGGCGCCTGCCGGACGTCGCCGAGCACGAGGGCGGCGTCGGTGTTTGCGCGCGCGGCGGCGAGCGCCTCGCGGCTGCTGTCGAGGCCGACCGGGCCGAGCCCCGGCGGCGCCTCCGCCAGGAGCGTGCCCGACCCGCACATGAGGTTCAGGTAACGCTCGCCGGGACGTGGCGCGGCAAGGCGGATCATCGCCGCGGCGATGGTCGCGTTGAGGGCCCCGGGGACGTCGCGCACCCGCCAGGCACGGGCGGAAAGCGGCCGCGGTGTCAGCCGGGCCAGGACCTCCCACCCTCCCGCACCGGGGTCCGCCGAGCGCCGAAACCGCAGCAGGCGCTCGCCGGTCTCGGGCTCGTGTGCCATCCCCGTCCGCCTCTCCAGCTCAACCGCCAGGCGCTGGAACACCGTCGACTCAGAGCCCGCCGCCGAGAAGCGGAAGCTGTGCAAGCCCTTCACCTGGGCGGCCAGCCGGCGCAGGTTCTCGTCGCCCAGGAGCCCCCGCGGGCGCGGCACCGCGTAGGACTCAACCGAATAGGCGGCGACGACGGTGCGGAGCCCCAGGGCCGCGGCCGGCGCACCCTCGACGCCCACGGCCGTGGGCTCGACACGCATCACTCGCAGCCCCGCCTCGCGGGCCTCATCGGCGGCGATCTCCGCCAGGCCCTCGAGGACCTCGAGCTCGAGGACTACAGGTCGAGCCAGCCCACGTCCTCGCCGCGCTCACTGCCCTCGAAGGCGTAGCCCAGCGCGTCGTAGAGGCGCCGGGCGGCGACGTTGTCGGGGTGGACGCGAAGGCGTATCCGTCGCGCGCCCCGCTCGCGCGCCGCGCTGTGGAGGAACTCCATCAGGAGCCGCCCGAGCCCGCGGCCGCGCCCCGAGGGATGGATGGCGATGCCGAGGCTCGGCACCTCGTAGCCCTCCTCCCAGCCGCGCAGCAGCCCGTAGCCGAGGACCTCGCCGTCCGCCAGCAGCGCGTAATACAGGTCCGGGCCGGCATACCCGGCGATTGCGCGCGCCGCCTGTGCGTCCATCGCGTGGGGATGGAAGTGACGCGTGTCCCCCGCGGCCTCGAGCGTCCCGAAGAAGGCCGCGAGCGGCGCCGCCAGATCCGGGGCGGCGCGGCGGATCTCTAGCGCGCCTGCCGCCGGATGACCTCCGCGACCCGGCCGACCTGGGCCTCGGTCAGGCCGCTGTAAGTGGGCAGGTTGAGCCCGGCCGCGGCGAGCCGGTCGGTGTGGGGCAGCTCTTCCCGGCGCCGGACCGACTGCTCGCGGTACGGCGGCAGCGAATGCAGCGGCACGAAGAACGGGCGGCTGTCGATGCCCGCCTCGCGGAGCGCCGCGGCCAGCTCGTCGCGTGTCGACCCGTAGGCGTCGGCGTCCACGGTCACACAGAAGAGCCAGGGCGCCGGCGTCGCCCACTCCGCGACGGGCTGGAAGCCCAGGCCGGGTATTCCGGCCAGCGCCGCCTGGTACCAGCTGTAGACCTGACGCCGCATGGCGATGATCTCGTCGCGCCGCTCGAGCTGGGCGCAGAGAAAGGCGCAGGCGACGTTCGTGAGCCGGAAGTTGTGCCCCACGATCGGGAAGAAATAACGCCGGTCCGGGTCCATGCCCTGTCCGCGGAGGATGCGCATCCGCGCTGCCAGCGACTCCGACGACACCGTGATGGCCCCGCCTTCGCCCGAGGTGAAGATCTTGTTGCCGTAGAACGAGAAGGTGGAGATCGTCCCCAACTGGCCCACCGCGCGGCGCTTGTAGCGCGCGAGGTGCGCCTCCGCGGCGTCCTCGACGACCCAGAGGCCGTGGACGTCGGCGATCGTCTGGATCGCATCCATGTCGGCGGGATGGCCATACAAGTGGACCGGGATGATGCCGCGTGTTCGCCGCGTGATCCGGTCCTCCAGGAGGCGGGGGTCGAGGCACCAGGTCGCCGGGTCCACGTCGACGAAGACCGGCTCGGCACCCACGTAGCGAACGGCGTTGGCGGTGGCCACATAGGTCAGGGAGGGCACCAGGACCTCGTCACCCGGCCGCACGTCCAGCGCGAGCAGCGCGAGGTGCAGCGCGATCGTGCCGTTGCTCACGGCCAGCGCGGTACGGCTCTCGCAAAGACGCGCCCACTCCTCCTCGAACCGGGTGATGTACTCGCCCGACGAGGAGATCCACGAGCTCCGGATGGCCTGCACGACATAGCGCTCCTCGTTACCTCGCAGGTCGGGCGCGGCGACGGGGATGAAGTCGTCCGTCACGCGGCCGCCTCGAGTGCCCGCGCGAACGCCGCCAGGTAGCCGCTGGCGGTGCGCCGCCAGTCGAAGACCTGACCGCAGAGCTCCAGGGCCCGCTCGACCCGCGCGGCGGTCTCGGCGGGCCGGGTCAACGTCGCCTCCAGCGCATCGGCGATCGACGCCGGATCGTCGGGGTCGAAGAGCAGCGCCGAGCCGCCCAGGAGCTTCGAGTCCTCGACCAGCGGGGGCACGTCCGAGCAGACCACCGGACACCCGGCCTGCGCGGCCTCCCGCAGCGGGAAGCTGCCGGCCTCGTACAAGGACGGCACCACCAGGGCGTCCGCCGCGCGGTACAGCGCGGCGAGCTCGGCGTCGCTCACCGAGCCGGCGCCGTAGAAGTCGCGCCCCGGCTGCAGATCATGTCGGCGCGCCAGGTCGCGCAGCTCGCTCACGTAGCTATCCTGCGCCGGCGCCGGGTCCTGAAGCTGCCGGCTGTTGGGGCCCACGCAGACGAGGGCCTCCTCCCGCCCGCGCCGCCGCAGCAGCGCGAGAGCTTCGAAAATAGGCGCCTGGTTCTTGTGCGCCGCGAGCCAGCCGACCGTGAGCACGAACCGTCGGGGCAGCTCGGCGCTCGGCGCCGGGGCGGGCTCGGCCGCCGGCGGGATCCCGAGCCGCACGACGCGCAGCTTGGCCGCCGCGGCGGGAAAGTAGCTAGCCATCTCGCCGGCGATGAACCGGCTGGACACGACGCACACCGCGGCGCGCTCGGCCCAAAGCAGCAGCTCGTGCTCAAGCCGCGCTCGCATCGGCCGCGGCAGGGTCACGAAGCGCCGGTAGTTGAAGTCGTGGAACGTCGCCACCAGCGGGACGCGCGTGGCAAGCGCCGGCAGACGGTCCGGGGAGACGAAATAGGCCACGTCGCACCCGCCGGCGCCGAGCCGGTCCTCCAGCCAGGCGGCCACGCCCGCGGGCGGCTGGTCGGGGATGCGCTCGACGGCCAAGCCGGCTGACCGCAGGCCCTCCGGCCAACTGACCTCGTTACCCGCGATGTCGCGCTCCGGCAGCACGAGACGGACCTGCCAGGCGGCCGAGGCCGGGTGCTCGAGGAGGGCGCCGACCAGCGAGCGCATGAAGGTCCCGATGCCGGTCATCACCCCGGAGTCGTCGACGATCGCGACCGTCGGCATCAGGCGGCCGGGGCGGCGAGCGCGGCACGAAAGGCCGCCAGGTAACCGCGGGCGGTGCGCCTCCAGTCGAAGACCGCCGGCAGGCGAGCACCGGCGGCTTCCGCCTCCGAGCGGGTCGCACGCGGCGCTTCCACGACCTCGCGGATCGCCGCCGCCAGCTCGGCCGGGGCGTAGGGGTCGAACAGCCTGCCGGCGTGACCGAGCAGCCCGAGATCCTCGCGGTGGGCTGGAATGTCGGCCGCGATCACGGGACAGCCGAGGCGCAGGGCTTCGCGGATCGGGAAGCTGCCCGCTTCGTAAAGCGTGGGCATGACCAGCGCCGCGGCCTGGCCGTAGAGCCGCTCCAGCTCGGCGCGGCCGACGTAGCCGAGCGGGATGTAGTCGCGACCAGCCTCGAGTCCCAGCGCCTCGGCCACCCGCACCAGGTGCCACGCGTAGCTGGTCCGCACCTTGCTGGCGGGCTCGACCTCGCCGGCGTTGGGGCCGGCCAGGACCAGCGGCACGCGCAGACCCTCGGCGCGCAGCAGTCCCAAGGCGCGCAAGATCACCGCCTGGTTCTTGTGCGGTGCGATCCACCCCACGCTGAGCAGGAACCCGCGAGGGAGCGCGGGGCCGCCCTGGTCGGCGGTCCGTCCCTCCGCGGCCGCCGGAACCCCCAAGCGGACGACGCGGCACCTGGGCGCCGCCTCCGCGTGATACGCGGCCAGCTCCGCCGCGATGAATCTCGAGCTCACCACGACCACGTCGCTCCGCCGCAGCCAGCCGGCCAGGTCGCGTTCCACCCGCGCCCGGAGGTCCGCCGACCAGGTGCCGAAGCGCTTGTGGTTGAAGTCGTGCGCCGTCGCAACGATGGGCACCCCGAGGTCGGGGCAGCCGGCCAGGTAGGGATAGGCGAAGTAGGCGAGGTCGAAGCCGCCGCCCGCCAGTGCGCGTTCGATCCAGCGCCGGCCGTCGCTCTGGCCGCTGACGTCTCCCTCCCTGCGCACTGCCAGGTTCGCCGCGGCCAGCTCGGCCGGCCACTCGACCGGCCTCCCGCCGTAGTCCCGTTCGGGGAGGACCACCTCGAACGACCATTCGGCCGCCGGAGCCTCCTCCAGCAGGCCGGCCATCAGGCCGCGCAGAAAGCTGCCCACGCCGCTGCCCGTCCCCGCGTGGTCGACGAGCGCGACGCGGTTCAAGCGAGGTGCGCGCGCACCAGCAGCCGGCCGGGAGGCAGGTGGCCCGCCGGGGCCGGGGCCGCGTCCCAACCGTGCTCGGCGGGCGTCAGCAGCAGGGCCTCGTCGACCTGCCAGCCGGCCAGCAGCGCGTCGACCCGCTCCCGGTCGTAGACACGGTGCGACCAAGCGGTCGCGGGCGCACCCACCGGCACGGAGAGCACCAGCGGGGCGCCGGCCTTGGCGGCGCCGCGCACGACGGCCATGCCCTCAAGGTCAGCGTCGTCCTGCTCGTGGAACTCCTCCCGGCCCACGTGCTCCAGCACGGCCAGGGCGACGATGGCGTCGAAGGCCTCATCGGGCGGCGCCCAAGCCTCGAGGCGGGCCGCCGACGCGGTCAGGCGCGGATGCGGCAGCGGATAGGGCACCGGGTCCACGACGGTGACCTGGTAACCGAGCCCGGCGAGCGAGTGTGCGAGCGCGCTCCCAGAGCCGCCGGCATCGAGAATCGCCGCGCCGGCCGGCAGGCCGGCGAGCGCGCGGATGGCGAAAGGAACGTCGATGACGCGCGGGGTGACCGCGGCGATCGAGACCGCGCCGTCGCCGTGCACGATCTCGACGTCGGGTGACAGACGGAGCCCAGCCTGTGCGGCGTAGCCGTACTCGCCGGTCGCGTAGTTGAGAAACGCGGCGGTATAGGCGTCCAGCTTCTGCAGAGGGCCGCCGATAAGGTTCGCCCAGGGCGGTCGCAGCATGACGCCTTCCAGCCGCTCCAGCTCGGCGTGTACATAGGCGAGCTCTGACCCGAGGCTGCCGGACCGATCGGCCCATTCGGCGGCCAGCCGTTGCCGCAGCGTGCCCAGGTCCTCCTCCAGGAGGTCGTGCTGGCGGTCGAGCTCCTCCCGCAGCAGGGAACGCGACACCCGCTTGCGCACCCGGCGAAGCGGGTTCACAGGCATGGCTATTCGGCGGCGGTCGGCACGCGTTGGGGGACGAGGCGGCCGGTCGCGTCCTCTGACTCCCTGAGCTCTTCGTGGTATTCGGCGTCGGCGTTGACGTTCCAGGGGTCGAGCTCCGAGACGCCGGCGATGCGTCGCGCCACCAGGAGAGCGCTCATCATCGAGTGGTCCTGGTTGTTGTACTTGTGCATGCCGTTGCGGCCACAGAAATGCAGGTTCGGCAGCGCCGTCTCCGCCCAGTCCCGGATCGTCTTCACGTGCTCGGTGTAGGCGTCGTCGTAGACGGGATACGCCTTCTGCACGCGCACGACCGCGCCGTCGAAGACCTCTTCCGGGCGGCAGAAATCCAGCTGGCTGAGCTCACGCTTGCCCAGCTCGATGAGCTCCTCGTCGCTCGAGGTCCAGAGCCCGTCGCCCTCGAAACAGAAGTACTCCATGCCGATGCAGGTCTTCGAGCGGTCCGGGACCATCCATTCCGACCAGTTCTTGAAGTTCTGCAGGCGGCCGACCTTGACGTCGGGATCGTGGATGTAGATCCAGTTGTCGGGGAAGGTGTCGTCGCGGTCGATCATCAGCGCGACCGTCAGGAAGTCGCGATAGCGCAGCGACTCCGCCGCCTGCCGGACGGCGGGCGGCGGTTCCGGGCTCAGCGATCGCACGAGCTCGCGCATGGGCAGGCTGGAGATGAACTGGTCGCCTTCGATGGTCTCCTCACGCCCGTCGGGACCACGCACCGTCAGCGAGCGGACGCGGCCACCTGAATAGGTCACGCGCACGACCTCCTCGCCCATGCGCACGTCGTGGCCGTGATCGTGAAGGATGTCGCGCACGCGCTCCCAGAGCTGGCCGGGCCCGTAGCGCGGATAGCGGAAGCGGTCGATGAGCGTCTTGATCACGTTGGCGCGATCCTTCGGCTTGCGCTGCGGCAGGAGCGCCGACTTGATCACCTGGCCGAGGTCGAGGCCTTTGATCCGCTGGGCGGCCCAGTCGGCCGACAGCTCGCTCGTCGGTATCCCCCAGACCTTCTCCGTGTAGGTCTTGAAGAAGTGGATGAAGAGACGGTGCCCGAACTGGTTGGATACCCATTCCTCGAGCGTCTTCGGGTCCCGGACCGGGTGGATGCGAGCCCAGAGGTAGCTGAACCCGCAGCGGATCGTCTCGATCAAGCCCATGTTGAACAGCGCGTTCGTGGCCTTGAGCGGGTAGTCGAAGAACTTGCCGCGGTAGTAGATGCGGCTCAGGCGCCCGCGGGTGAGCATCTCGTCGCCGAGGATCTCCGTCCACAGGTCCTCGACCTCGTCGTTCTTGGAGAAGAAGCGGTGCCCGCCGATGTCGAAGCGATAGCCGTTGTGGCTCGCGGTGCGCGCGATGCCGCCGACATAGACCGGATCCTCCTCGACCACGGTCACGGGGATTGAGTGCTTGTCGAGCTCGTACGCCGCCGTCAGGCCGGCTGGACCGGCGCCCATGACGACAGCACGGATGGGGGACATCTGCTGTGAGTCTACCGGGGCTAGGTGCCTTCCTCCCACGAGCTGATGTACCGCTTCTGCTCCTCTGTGAGCTCATCGATCGCCACGCCGAGGGCGTGCAGCTTGAGCCGGGCGACCTCCGCGTCGATCTCCGAAGGCACGTCGTAGACCCGCGGCTCAAGCTCCGAGGCGTGCCGCGCGAGGTGTTCCAGCGACAGCGCCTGGTTGGCGAAGCTCATGTCCATCACGGCCGCGGGATGGCCGTCGGCGGCCGCCAGGTTCACAAGGCGGCCCTCAGCAAGCAGATGGAGGCGCCGATCGTCGGCCAGGCGGAACTCCTGGACCTGCTCCCGCACCTGCCGGACCTCTGAGGCCAGCTCGTCGAGCGCCTTCAGGTTGATCTCGGAGTTGAAGTGGCCCGAGTTGGCCAGGACCGCTCCGTCCTTCATCCGCTCGAAGTGGCCGCGGTCGAGCACGTTGACGTCGCCGGTGACCGTGATGAACAGGTCTCCGATCTCGGCTGCCTGCTCCATGGTCATGACGCGATGGCCGTCCATCACAGCCTCCAACGCGCGCAGGGGGTCGACCTCGGTGACGATCACGTGGGCCCCGAGGCCGTCGGCGCGGCTGGCGAGGCCCCGCCCGCACCAGCCATAGCCCGCGATGACGACCGTGCGGCCGGCGAGAAGCAGGTTGGTCGCCCGCAGGATCCCGTCGAGCGTGCTCTGACCGGTGCCGTAGCGGTTGTCGAACATGTGCTTCGTCAGGGCCTCGTTGACTGCGATGACGGGGTACTTGAGCACTCCCTGCTCGGCCATGGCGCGGAGGCGGATCACACCGGTTGTAGTCTCCTCCGTGCCGCCGACGACATCGCCAAGGCTGTCGCCACGCTCGCGGTGCAGCAGTGTCACGAGGTCGCAGCCGTCGTCCATCGTGACGTTGGGACGGGTGTCCGCGGCGGCACGAAGGTGCTCGTAGTAGGTGCTGTTGTCCTCACCCTTGATCGCGTAGGTGGCGATGCCATGGATCCGCGTCAACGCGGCCGCGACCGCGTCATTCGTCGACAGCGGATTGGATGCGCAGAGCGCGAGGTCCGCCCCGCCGGCCTTGAGGGTGAGCATCAGATTGGCGGTCTCGCTCGTCACGTGGAGGCAGGCCGCCACTCGTAGGCCCCTCAAGGGCCTCTCCCGCTCGAAGCGCTCGCGGATGAGGAGCAGCACCGGCATCTCGCGCGCCGCCCAATCGATGAGGTCGTCGCCCTTGGGGGCGAGGTCCAGGTCTTTGACGTCGTGCTCGGCGGCCTTCACCCTCTTAGTCTCCCGCGAACCGCAGGACGCTGCGCACGTCGTAGCCGGCGAGCAGGTCCCGTCCCTTCAGATCTTCGAGCTCGATCAAGAAGGCCAGGCCGGCCACGGTCCCGCCCAGCTCCTCCACCAGCTCCACCGCGGCGCGGGCCGTGCCGCCCGTCGCCATCAGGTCGTCCACGATCAGCACCCGCTGTCCCGAGCTGATCGCGTCCTCGTGCACGTAGAGCACATCTGATCGATATTCCAGCGTGTAGCGCGCGCTGCGGGTCTTCCAGGGGAGCCGGCCCTCCTTGCGGATCGGCACGAACCCGGCGCCGATCCGCTCGGCCACCGTCGCGCCGAACACGAAGCCGCGAGCTTCGACGGCGGCCACCAGGTGGATCCCTGCCTCCCGCCACGGCTCCGCCAGCAGGCGGATGGCCTCGGCCAGCGCCTCAGCGTCGCCCAGCAGGGGTGTGATGTCCCGAAAGAGGATGCCGGGCACGGGGAAGTCGGGCACCGATCGGATCCGACCCTTGAGGTCCATCACACGACCTCCTGGAAATACGCGACCGTCTCCCGCAGCCCGTCCTCGAGCTGGACCTGCGGCTCCCAGCCGAGGCCCCGAACGCGGGTGATGTCCGGACAGCGCCGGCGGGGATCGTCCTCCGGGAGAGGCAGGTTCTCGATCGACGAAGCCGAGCCGGTGGTCTTGATGACCAGGGCGGCCAGCGCCGAGACGGTCACCTCGTGCGGGTTGCCGACGTTGTATGGGCGGCGATCGCCCCGCTCCAGCACCGCCAGGATCCCGCCGGCCAGGTCGCGGACGTGGCAGAGGCTTCGCGTCTGCGAGCCATCCCCGTAGACGGTCAGGGGGATGCCGCGCAGCGCCTGCACGAGAAAGTTCGGTATGGCCCGGCCGTCGTCGATCCTCATGCGCGGTCCATAGGTGTTGAAGATGCGCACGATCCGCGTGTCGACCTGCCGGTAGCGCCGGAAGGCGCTGACGTACGCCTCCGCCGCGCGCTTGGCCTCGTCGTAGCAGCTGCGACGTCCGATCGGGTTGACGTTCCCCCAGTAGGACTCGGGCTGGGGATGGACCTCGGGGTCGCCGTAGACCTCGCTGGTGGAGGCCAGCAGGAACCTGGCGCCATGTGCGGCGGCCAGCTCCAGCAGGTTCCGGGTGCCGTAGGTGCCGGCGTCGAGGATCTCGACCGCCAGGCGCTCGAAGTCGGCCGGTGAAGCGGGCGAGGCCAGGTGCAGGACGGCGTCCACCCTGCCGTCCACCACCGGCACGCCCGCCGCCACGTCCGCGCGGGCCAGCTGAAAGCGCGGCTCGGCCGCCAGGTGCTCGACGTTGCGCTCGCTGCCGGTGAGGAGGCTGTCGATCGCCAGCACCTCCCAGCCACGCGCCAGCAGCGCGTCGCAGAGATGAGATCCGATGAACCCGGCGCCTCCGGAGACCACTGCTCGCGGCATCGGCTGGAAAGTTATAGGAGCCGTCAGCCGGCGACCTCTTTGTAGACGCGAGCGGTGGCGGCCGCGGCCCCCTCCCAGCTGAAGAGCGCGGCGCGCTTGCGGCCGGCCGCGACGGCCGCGGACCTCCTCTCCGGATCGGACGCCAGCGCGGCGGCCTGCCGGCCAAGGAGCGGTGAGCTGTCGACCGGCACCAGGGCCGCGGCGCCGGCGGCAAGCTCGGCCACGGCCGGCGTGTCGTAAGCGACGACCGGGCAGCCGCACGCCATCGCTTCGAGCACGGTGAGGCCGAAGCCCTCGGCACGGCTGGGGTAGAGAAGGCAGGCCGCGGCCCGGTACAGGTCGGCCAGCTCCTCGTCGGTCACCCGCCCGAGGAGCCGGGCGCCCCCCATTCTGCCGGGCGCCTGCGGGCCGGGCTCGCCCGCGATGACGAGCTCGGCCTCGGCCCCCGCCCGCAGCGCGGTCCGCCAGGCCCGGACCAGCCCCACCGGGTCCTTGCGCCGGTCGAGAGCTCCCACATAGAGGAAATAACCCGGCTGCAGCCCCCAACGCGAGGCAACCCGGCTCTCGGCGCCCTCCGCGGCGTGGAAGGCGGGCTCTACCCCCTCGGCGATGACTCGCAGGCGCGCTTGCTCGACACGCGCGCGCTTGACCGCCTCGGAGGCCACGGCCTCGGACACCGCGATCACCGCCTCGGCGCGACGGAGCAGGCGCTTGCCCGGGTAGTAGCGAACACGCTCGCCGGCCATCCGGAAGCTACCCCAGGTCCAGGGGATCAGGTCATGGCAGGTGGCGACCACAGGGCAGGGCGCTCGGGACGGCAGCGACAGCGAGGTGGCGTGGAAGACGGCCGGGCGGATGCGGTCGAGGTCGGCGGGCAGGACCACGGCATCCTCGTAGCCCGCCAGGCGGCCGTGGTAGCGATGCCGGACCTCATGCGCCTTGAATCGCGTCCCCAGCGCGGGCGCGGGCAGGCCGGCGTCCAGCAGCACCGTCAGCTCGAGTCGAGGGGAGCTGCGCTCCAGCCCGCCGAGCAGCCCCCGCACATAGGTGCCGATGCCGCGGACGGCGCTGGGGCCCTGCAGAGGCCGCGCATCGACGAGGACCGCACCACGCACCGCGCCCACAGTAAGGGACCGCCTCTTGGGAAGGCTCTTGGAAAGGGGTGGCGCTTCCCGACCTCGCCGCCCATACTTGGCAGGCCCACGGTGACACTTAGGTACAGCGCCACTGCACGTCACCGCCTCGCCATCCGGCTCGCGGTCGCCGCCCTCTGCGTCATGGGCACCGGGCTCGGCCATCCCGCCAGGGCCGTCACCGCCGACAGCGCGCCGCCGTCGACCGACCACGTCTACACGCTCGACGGCTGGGGCGGCCTCCACCCCGCCGGCACCTCGCCGGTCCTGGACTCCGGGGCCTACTGGCAGGGGTGGGACATCGCCCGCGGCTTCGCCCTCCTCCCGGACGGCTCCGGCGGCTACAGCGTCGACGGCTGGGGCGGCCTCCATGCCGCCGGCGCGGCGGCCGCTGTGGCCGCGAGTGGCTACTGGCAGGGCTGGGACATCGCCCGGGGCGTAGCGCTGCTGCCCGCCAGCACGGCCGCCGCGCCCGCCGGCTATGTCCTGGACGGCTGGGGCGGTTTGCACCCCTTCGGCGGCGCGCCCGGCGTCTCGCTCTCCGCGTACTTCCAGGGCTGGGACATCGCCCGCGGTTTCGCGATCCTGCCCGACAGCACGGCCGCCGCGCCCGCCGGCTACGTGCTCGACGGCTGGGGCGGTCTCCACCCCTTCGGCGGCGCGCCGGGCGTCAAGGCGAGCGGCTACTGGGCGGGCTGGGACATCGCGCGCGGGCTCGTGCTGCTGCCCACCGCGACCAAGGCGGCGCCCGCCGGCTACGTCGTCGACGGCTTCGGCGGCCTCCATCCCTTCGGCGGCGCGCCGGACGTCAGCCCCAGCGGGTACTGGCAGGACTGGGACATCGTGCGCGGCCTGCAGCTCTGGAGCGGCGGCACGGCGAGCGCGCCGGGGGGCTGGACGCTCGACGGCTGGGGCGGACTGCACGCGTTCGGGTCGGCTCCGCCCCTCGCAGCCGGCGCCTACTGGCAAGGCTGGGACATCGCCCGCGGTGTCTCAGGGACGGCCGGCAGCTCGGGCGTCCGCTCGGTGGTGGCGAGCGGCGTGATCCAGGACGTCGCCTTCTACAAGCAGAGCTACCCGCTCAGCTGCGAGGCCGCCGCTGCGGCGATGGCGCTCTCGCACGAGGGCGTCTTCCGGAGCCAGGGGGCGCTGCTGAGCAGCATGGGCATCGACTCACGCTCGGGCTACTACGACGGCAACGGCACCCTGCACTGGGGCGACCCCTACAACGTCTTCGTCGGCAGCCCGAACGGCAGCGAGCCCGACCTGACCGGCTACGGCGCGTACTACCCCGCAGTCGCCCGCGCCATCGCGGCGGCGGGGGGCTACTGGCTGCAGGCGGGGACGGGGATCACGGCCGGCTACCTGTACCAGCAGGTGCTCGCCGGCCACCCGGTCATCGCCTGGATCGCCTACGACTGGCGGTACCACGGGACGAGCTACTGGATCGCCTGGGACGGGCGCCGGATTCCCTGGGCCGGTCCTCTAGAGCACGCGGTCCTGGTGGTCGGGGCGAGCAGCTCCGCGGTGTACGTCTACAACCCCGCCTCCGGCCCGAGCTGGATCTCGCGCTCCACGTTCGAGTCGGCCTATGCCACCTACCACCAGATGGCGGTCGTCGTCTCGTGATCGCAATCTCTTTACAGGCGGCCTCCTAGCCCCGATACTGCGCGCAACTCGTTGCGCGTCAAGCTGACCGTCTCGCTCGCGACACTGCTCTCGCTCTTGGCCGTGGCGCAGCCCCTCGCGGCCCACGCCGCGTCCCGGCCGGCGGGCGCCGCGCGGCCGGCGCTGACAGTGCCCGACAACCAGAACGCGCTCTACTCGCTCGACGGCTGGGGCGGGATCCACGCTTTCGGATCTGCACCGGCGATGACCTCGAGCGCGTACTGGAAAGGCTGGGACATCGCCCGCGGCCTGGCCCTTTTCGCGGACGGCACGGGCGGCTACAGCGTCGACGGGTGGGGCGGCCTGCACGCGTTCGGGAGCGCGCCGGCCGAGGCGCCGCCCGCCTACTGGCAGGGCTGGGACATCGCCCGGGGCGTCGTCCTGCTGCCCGGCGCGACCGCCGGCAGCCCGGGCGGCTACGTCCTCGACGGCTGGGGCGGGCTGCACCCGTTCGGCACTGCGGCGGCCGCGACGCTGTCCGCCTTCTGGCAGGGTTGGGACATCGCCCGCGGGGTGGTCCTGCTTCCCGACGGCAGCGGGGGTTACGTGCTGGACGGCTGGGGCGGCCTCCACCCCTTCGCGATCGGCGCCGCGGCCATGCCGGCAACCCCGGCGGTGACCGCCTACTGGCAGGGCTGGGACATCGCCCGCGGCCTGGCGCTGCTGCCCGACGGCAGCGGCGGGTACACGCTGGACGGCTGGGGCGGGCTGCACGCGTTCGGCTCGGCGCCGACGCCGGGTGGCTTCCCGTACTGGCGGGGCTGGGACATCGCACGCTCCGTCGTCGAGTGGACGGGGCAGGCCGCGGGCAGCGGAGCCGGCTGGGTCCTCGACGGTTGGGGCGGCCTGCACGCGTTCAACGGAGCCCCGGCCGAGGCTGCCGGCGGCTACTGGCCGGGCTGGGACATCGCCCACGGCGCCGCGGGTCCGGGGTCGGGCTCGGCCTACCGGCTGCCGCCCCCGCCGCCCCCGCCGCTGCTGCACCATACGATCATCGTCAGCCTGACGCAGCAGCGTCTTTGGGCCTACAACGCGGACGGCACGCTGTTCCTGACGACGCCAGTTACCACCGGGATGCCCGGCCTGCGCACCGACCAGGGGACGTTCAAGATCTTCGCCAAGTTCTCTCCCTTCGAGTTCATCTCACCCTGGCCCCCCAGTTCGCCGTACTGGTATCCGGACGCCTGGGTCACGTGGGCCGAGGAGTTCGTGAACGACGGCACGTTCCTGCACGACGCCCCGTGGGAGCCGGACTGGGCTTACGGCCCCGGCTCCGAAAACGGTCCCTACGCGAGCCACGGCTGCGTGCACGTGCCCAACGCTGCCATGTCCCAGCTCTGGACCTGGGCCAAGACTGGAGACACCGTCACCGTTCAGCCCTGAGCCCGCCAGGTCCGGTTGGCGCTTTCGGGCGCACCTCTAAACTTCCTAACGTGCCCAAGCGTGCCCTGATCACCGGCATCACCGGTCAGGATGGCTCCTACCTGGCCGAGCTCCTGCTGGCCAAGGGCTATGCCGTGCATGGCGTGGTCCGCCGCAGCTCGACGATGAACAGGAGCCGCATCGACCACCTGGAGCACGCGCATCCGAGTCACGGCCGGGAGTCCTCGTTGGTGCTCCACTACGGCGACATGACCGATTCCGGCGGGCTCAACCGGCTGGTCAAGCAGATCCGGCCGGACGAGATCTACAACCTGGCTGCCCAGAGCCACGTCCACATCTCGTTCGACCAGCCGGAATACACGGGCAACGCCGATGGTCTCGGCGCCACCAGGCTGCTGGAGGCGATCCGCACGATCGGGCTGCCGACGCGTTTCTATCAGGCGTCGACGTCCGAGATGTTCGGCCTCACCCCGCCGCCACAGAACGAGGCGACGCCCTTTCATCCTCGCAGCCCCTACGCCGTGGCGAAGGTGTATGCGCACTGGATGACGGTCAACTACCGCGAGGCGCACGGGCTCTACGCGTGCAGCGGGATCCTCTTCAACCACGAGTCGCCGCGCCGGGGCGAGAACTTCGTGACCCGCAAGGTGACCCGCGGCGTGGCGCAGATCCTGGCCGGGCAGGCCACCTCGCTGCGCCTCGGCAACCTCGAGTCCAAGCGTGACTGGGGACACGCGCGCGACTACGTCGAAGCGATGTGGACGATGCTCCAGCAGCCGGAGCCTGACGACTTCGTCATCGCCACCGGGGTGCAGCACAGCGTGCGCGAGCTGGTGGAGCTCGCGTTCGGGCTCGCCGGCCTGGACTGGCAGCAGTACGTGCGCGAAGACCCGGCCTACGTGCGCCCGGCGGAGGTTCCCGACCTGTGCGGTGACTCCGGCAAAGCGCGGGAGAAGCTGGGCTGGCAGCCGGGGACGACGTTCGAGGAGATGATCCGGGAGATGCTCGAGCACGACCTCCGGGTCGCCGGCCTGGATCCGTCTGAGCACCTCAAGGCCGCTTCCATCAGGTAGCCTTCCTCCGGATCCGAGCCTGGCGGCGAATCGTGGCCCGGCTTTTACAAACCTTCGCGGGCTTCCGCCAGATCGACCGCTGCATGGCAGTTAATCCAATACGACCCCCCACGCATCCCAGGAGTTTCCATGTACCGCCGCCTCGCCCTGGCCACCGCCACGCTCGCGCTGCTCGCCGCCGCCTCGACCGGCGTCGCGGCCGCCAACCCTTCGTCGCCCGCGCCCGCACCTGAGAATCCTTACAAGGCGCCGGTCCATCCCAATGTCCACCCCGACGACCAGCTCACGATCGTCAACCCTCCGGCGTCCCGCTCCGGCGTCCGAACCGCGACCGGGGTCACCACCGTCGCTCCCTTCCTGACCCGCCCCTACTGGGGTCCGCGCAGCGTCAACTCGGTCTTCGACCACTGTCTCTCCAACGGCTATTACGTCGCCGACGGCAAGATCTGCGAGGAGGACGGCACCGTCGCCCTCAAGAGCAACGGCATCGATCCCACCTTCAACCTGGGCTACGCGGTCACACCCGGGAAGACCGACTACCTCTACTACGACGGCCACAACGGCTGGGACCTCGGACTGTCCATGGACACCCCGGTCATCGCCGCCGCCGACGGCGTCGTCACCTATGCCGGCTGGGACAGCTACGGCTGGGGCAACACGGTCCTCATCAACCACGGCAACGGCTTCAGCACCCGCTACGCCCACCTCGACTCGATCGCGGTCGCGCTCAATCAGACCGTCTCTCGCGGCCAGCAGATCGGCCTGAGCGGCACCACCGGCAACTCCACCGGTCCTCATCTGCACTTCGGCGTGTACCGCAACGACATGACGCTGTCCAACGGCGACATGGTCGCGATCGACCCTTGGGGCTGGCAGGCGACGGGCGCCGCCGACCCCTGGCCCTACGACGAGGGTGACCTCTGGATCAACGGCAACCCGACCGACCCGGCGCCGTCGGCTCCGGCCGGGGTCACCGCCGCCGTGCAGTGCGGCGGGGTCGACGTTTCCTGGACCGCGCCCGCCTACAACGGCGGCGACGGCATCAGCTCCTACACCATCACGGCCACACCGGGCGGCGCCACCGAGGTCGTCGACGCCACCCGCACCTCGGCTCTCTTTCCTGGCCTGACGCCGACCACCGCCTACACGTTCACGGTCGCCGCGAGCAGCACGGCCGGCACCGGGCCCGCCTCGACCGCCACCACAGCCGTCACCGCGCCGGCTACGTCCGTCACAGACGACTCCTGTCATCTGTACGTGATGTCCGGCTACGGGGCGATCCACCCCGCGGGCATCTCCCCCACGCTGGCGGACGGCGTCAACTTCGGCTGGGACATCGCCCGCTCCTTCGCGCTCCTCAGCGATTCGACGGGCGGCTACGTCCTGGACGGCTGGGGCGGCATCCACCCTGTGGGCTCGGCGCCGCCGGTCGCTCTGCCCGCGTACTGGCAGGGCTGGGACATCGCCCGTTCCATCGCCCTCGCCCCCTGGGCGACCGCTTCGAGCCCGGCCGGCTGGGTGCTGGACGCCTGGGGCGGCATCCATGCGTTCGGCGGCGCCCCCGCTATCAAAAGCCCCGGCTACTGGCCGGGCTGGGACATCGCCCGCCAGCTCGTCATCGAGCCCGACTCGACGCCCGGCTCGGTCTCCGGCTACATGCTCGATGGCTGGGGCGGGCTCCACCCGTTCGGCAAGGCCGTCGCGGTCTCGTCGGCCTACTGGCACGGCTGGGACATCGTCCACGGCCTGACGCTCCTCCCGACGTCGACCACCTCCGCTCCGGCCGGCTACACGCTGGACGGCTGGGGCGGCGTGCATCCCTTCGGAGGCGCGCCGGCGGTCCAGATCAGCGGTTACTGGCACGGCTGGGACATCGCGCGCGGCATCACGGCGTGGTCCGCCGGCACCAGCGCCCAGCCGGGCGGCTGGGTGCTCGACGGCTACGGCGGACTGCACCCCTTCGGCTCGGCGGCGGCGGAAGGCGTCAGCGCCTACTGGCCGGGCTGGGACATCGCGCGTGCGCTGGGCGGGAACGGCGAGAACGGGCGCGGCCAGCCGGCCGGCTGAAGACTTGCGGAACCGTGGATGCTAGAGTGACCGCGCGTTCCAGCTTATGTCGCAGCACCTGAGCCGCCTCTTCCTGGCTGCCTGCCTGTCCATCCCGCTCGTGCCTTCGGGCCTGGGCTCGGCGGCGAGCCCCACCCCTGCGCCTGCCGCCGCGGAGCGACCCTCGGCCACGCGCCTGGCGGCCCAAGCGGCCGCCGCGGCGGTGCCGGAGGACGCGCGGCCGTTCACCCGAGGCGCGCCCCTGGCGGAGAGTCCCGGCACCCAGACCGGCAGGACCGGCGCTGTGGCCCGAGCCAGGCCTGAGGTCTTCGGCTACGCCAACGCGGGCAACCTGGGACAGGGTGTGGGCACAGGCTCCTGGCGGTTCCAGGACCTGACCACGGTGGCGTTCTTCGGGCTCCACGTCAACGCCGACGGCACGCTCGCGAACGACGGCGGCATGAGCGTCTGGAACTCGCAAGACCTGACCAACCTCATCAACGCCGCCCATCCCTACGGCGTCAAGGTCGTCGTCAGCATCATCCAGCAGACGCAGAGCACGCTCTGCTCGTCGCTCGCGAGCGCGCAGACGACCGTGACGGCCGTGGTCAACCAGGTCAACGCCAAGGGCGTGGACGGGGTGAACATCGACTACGAGGGCACGCAGGCGACGTGCGGCGCCTCCGGCGACACGATGGCCTCGCGCCTCGACAACCTGGCCAAGCTCTTCCGCCAGCAGCTGCCGGCGGGCCGCGACAACCTCACGATCGCGACCTACGCCGGCTCGGCGTCGAACTCTGGAAACTTCTTCGACATCAGGGGCCTGTCGGCCTACGTCGACCGGTTCTTCGTCATGGCCTACGACCTCGACAACAGCAACTACGGCAGCGCTCCCCTCAACTGCACGCGCTACTGCTTCAGCCCGGTGGGCCCTCTGAGCGGCTACACCTGGACCGACCAGCGCGCGATCAGCGACTACACGGCGGTGGTGCCGGCCTCACAGGTCATCCTCGGGGTGCCCTACTACGGCTGGTACGCGTGTGTCGCTTCTCCCGTCTCGAACGCGTACCCGGAGAACTGCCCCGGCACCAGCACGCCGGGCTGGGTCAACCCGACCTACCTCACCTCGCTCGACGTGCCGGGCACGGCCGGCGTGAGCCAGTACGCGAGTCACACCGACGCGCATGACGGCAGCGAGCACTACGCGACGTGGTTCTCGAGCTCCTACAACGCCTGGCGCGAGATGTACATCGACGACCCCTCGTCCCTGGGGGCGAAGTACGACCTCGTCACGACGAGCGGGATCGCCGGCGCGGGGCTCTTCGCCCTCGACTACGGCGGCGGCGACGCCGGCCTCTGGGGCGCGATCGAATACCACTTGACCTGCCCGGTGTCGGTCGGCGTGCCGGGAAGCGTCAGCTCGACGAAGTTCCAGGTCACCCTGAACGTGCCCGCGGGCTGCGCGCAGGCGGTCGACGTGCAGGAGCAGGACCTGACGCTGGGCAGCCCCTGGCTCGACCTCGAGGTCGGCGGCGCCGCCGGCGCCACCACCGTGGACATCGACACCTACGCCGGCCACAGCTACGCCTTCCGGGCCCGCGCCCACGACATCTTCGGCCGCACCGACGGCTGGACGCCGGTGCCACCGACGGTGGCCGTGCCGCAGAGCGCCACGCCGGCTCATCCCTTCAGCGGGCTGTACAGCCTCGACGGCTTCGGCGGCGTCCACGGGGTGGACAGCGCGCCGCTCGCCCCCGGCGGCTACTGGCCGGGCTGGAACATCGCACGCTCCCTGGCCCAGCTGCCGAACGGGCAGCCGGGCGGCTACGTGCTGGACGGCTTCGGCGGCGTGCACCCCTTCGGCTCCGCCGCCCCGGCCTCGGTCTCCGCCTACTGGCGGGGCTGGGACATCGCCCGCTACGTCCAGCTGCTGCCGGACGGCTCCGGCGGCTACGTCCTGGACGGCTGGGGCGGGCTCCATCCGTTCGGGATCGGCTCGAACGCGCCGCCCGCCGGCGTCAGCCTCAGCGCCTACTGGCACGGCTGGGACATCGCGCGCGGCTTCGTGATCCTGCCCTCTGGCACCAGCGGCTATGTCCTCGACGGCTGGGGCGGCCTGCACCCGTTCGCGATCGGCTCCAACCCGATGCCCCCCACCCCGCAGACCACCGCTTACTGGAATGGTTGGGACATCGCGCGTGGCGTCGCCCTCATCCCGGGCACCACGACCGGCTACGTCCTCGACGGGTGGGGTGGCCTCCACCCCTTCGGCGGCGCGCCCGCGCCCACCACGACCGCGTACTGGAAGGGTTGGGATATCGCCCGCTCGGTCTGGGTGACCTTGGTCTCCGGGCAGCCGGAGGGATATGTCCTCGATGGCTGGGGAGGAGTTCACCCGGTCAACGGCATGCTTGCCCCCTCTCATTCGGCCTATTGGCCGGGGTGGGACATCGCGCATGACCTGTCCGGTTCATAGGAGTCCGCCAGGCCGCCGATAACATGAACGCCGGCATGGCATCTCCGGCGATAGTCGTCACGCGCGCCGCGAATCCTCCCTTGAGCTGGGAGATGCGCGACCTGCTGCAGCACCGCGACCTGCTGCTGCTGCTGGTGCGCAAGGACCTGCGGGTCAAGTACAAGGGCACGGCGCTCGGGTTCCTCTGGTCGCTGCTGAACCCGCTCTTGATGATGCTCGTCTACGCCGTCGTCTACTCCCTTCTCTTCCGCTTCCAGGTGCCGCGCTACCCGATCTTCCTGCTCGCCGGGCTGCTGCCCTGGAACGCGTTCCTCGCGTCTGTGAGCGGCTCGGCCATGGCCATCGTCTTGAACGGTCAGCTGATCAGGCGGGTGCGCTTCCCGCTCGAGCTGCTGCCGTTGACGACCGTGCTCGCGGCGCTGGTCAACCTCGTCTTCAGCCTCGCGATCCTGTTCATCTTCGCCGGTATCTATCGCCAGCCGCTCGGCCTGCCGCTGCTGGCGCTGCCGCTTCTGCTCGTGCTGCAGGGGCTGCTCGCGCTCGGGATCGCCCTAATGGTGTCGGCGATCACCGTGTACTTCCGCGACCTCGAGTACCTGATCGGCGTCGGCCTGACCGCCCTCTTCTTCGCCACTCCGATCATCTATCCGCTCAGCGCCCTCGGCAAGCACCACAACATCCAGTTCTGGCTCCGGCTGAACCCGTTGACCTGGCTCGCCCAGAGCTACCAGAGCATCTGGCACGAGAATCGCTGGCCGGACGGCGGGCAGCTGCTCGAGCTCGCGGTGCTGGGGATCGTGTGGACCGCCTTGGGCTGGCTCCTCTTCCGCCGCCTACGCCGGCGCTTCGCGGAAGAGGTCTAGCCGCACCGGAGATGGGAACGACCGGTCAGGCGATCGCGGTGGAAGGCGTCTCCAAGCGCTACCGCATCTACGAGCAGCGTCATCAGTCGCTGAAGGAGGCGATCGTCAAGCGCGGCTTCGGCAGCTGGCACGAGCTCTGGGCCCTCAAGGACGTGTCCTTCGAGATCCCCCGCGGCCAGGTCCTCGGCATCATCGGCCGCAACGGCTCGGGCAAGTCGACGCTGCTCAAGATGCTGTCCGGGATCATCGCCCCTGACAGCGGACAGATCACCATCAACGGGCGCGTCTCGTCGCTGCTGGAGCTGGGCGCCGGCTTCCAGCCCGAGTACACGGGACGCGAGAACGTCTTCCTGTACGGCGCCATCCTCGGCCTGCGCCGCCGTGAGATCGACCGGCGCTTTGACGAGATCGTCGGCTTCGCCGAGCTCGGCGACTTCATCGACACGCCGGTCAAGAACTACTCGTCGGGCATGTACATGCGGCTCGGCTTCGCGGTCGCCGTGACCCTCGATCCCGAGATCCTGCTCATCGACGAGGTGCTGGCGGTCGGCGACAGCCAGTTCCAGATGAAGTGCTTCGCGCATCTGCGCAAGCTGCGTCGGGAAGGCGTGACGATCGTGCTCGTCTCGCACGACCTGGACTCGGTGAACCGCTTTTGTGAACGGGCGGTCTGGCTGGACGGCGGCCGCCTGGCGGCCGAGGGCCCGACCGACCGCACGATCCAGGACTACCTGGAGTCGGCGGCCCGCCACGTCTCCGAGGGCGACAAGACGCTGGTCGGACCGCAGGGCGGACGGCTCACGGGCGACATGACGATCCAATCCGTGCGCTACCTGGACGAGAACGGCAGGCAGATCCTGACGGTCAACAGCGGGCAGCCGGTGACCCTCGAGGTGCGCTATACCGCCCGGCGGCCGCTCGAGATGGTCGACATGGACATCACGTTCTTCCGCAACGACGGGGTCCGCTGCCTCGACACACCCCACTCGCAAGCGCTGCCCGGCGGCGAAGGCGTGATCCGCCTGCACTTCCCGAGCCTGAGCCTGGGCGCCGGCCTCTACGACGTGACGATCGCGCTGTACGACCCGATCCACCACGGCGTGCACCAGTACCACGACCGCATGTACCCATTCACGGTCCAGGACCCCCGGGCGGCGCCGGCCCTTGTCTGGCTGCCCTACCAGTGGGAGGTGGCCGCGGCGGCGGCGGAGCTGCGCGACTGACGCGCGTCCTCTACGCCACCGGGGATCCGGTTGGCGAGCTGATGGCTGGGCCGGGCATCCGCGCCTGGGAGCTCTGCGGCGTGCTCGCGAGGGAGCATGAGGTCGCGCTCGCCGCGCCCGGACCCCTGCCGGCGGCCGGCCCGCCCGGCGTGAGGCTCGTCGAGGCCACCCGCCGCAGCCTTCGGGCCGAGGCCCTCCACCACGACGTCGCCGTGGTGCAGGGCTCGGCGCTGGACGCCTTCGAGGTCTTCGCCGCGGGCGACAGCCCGCTCGTCCTCGACCTCTACGACCCTTACGTGCTCGAGAGCGCGGGGATGTACGCGGGCCTCCCGGCGGCCGCACGGGCCGCCCGCGCCGCCGATGACGCGGCTCTGCTGCGCGCGCAGCTGGCCGCGGGCGACGCGTTCTTGTGCGCCTCGGGACGGCAGCGCCGGTTCTGGCTCGGCGCGCTCGCGGCCGCCGGGCGGGTCAATCCGTCGACGCTCGCCGGCGACCCCGGCCTCGAGGCGCTGCTTCGCGTCGTGCCCTTCGGCCTGCCCGAGGAGCCGGCGGCCCCCGGGGCGGCGCCGGCGATTCCCGGCCTGCGTGCCGGCGCGCGGCTGGTGGTCTGGGCCGGCGGGATCTGGAACTGGCTGGACCCCGAGACGCTGATCCGGGCCGCCGCCGCTCTCGCGCCCGAGGCGCCCGAGCTGCAGGTGCTGTTCCTCGGCGGGGGGCACCCGAGCCCGGGCGTCCCGGCCATGGAGCGGGCTGACAGAGCGCGGCGCCTGGCCGCGAGCCTGGGCCTGCTCGGCACGACGGTGCTCTTCCGCGAGGGCTGGACGCCGTACGCGGAGCGAGCCTCCATCCTGACCAGGGCGGCCGTCGGGGTCAGCCTTCACGAAGCGCACGTGGAGGCGGAGTTCGCGTTCAGGACCCGCGTCCTCGACTATCTCTGGGCGGGCGTGCCCTGCCTCCTGAGCTCGGGCGAGGCGACCGCCGACCTCTGCGTGGCCGAGGGCTTCGGTCTCACGGCCGCGCCGGGGGATCAAGCCGCCGTGACCGAAGGCCTGCGGCGGCTGCTGACGGATCCGGAGCTGCACGCGACCTGCCGAGCGGCGGCGCTCAGGACCGCAGACCGCTTCACCTGGCCGGTCGTTGCCGCGCCTTTGCTCGACCTCTGCCGGGAACCGCGCCGGGCCGGGGACCTGCCGCGTGACCGAGCCGCGGGCCGCGAGTCCAGGACCCGGCGGCGAGGCGTGATCAAGCGAGCTTGGGAGTCCGGCCGCAGCGAAGGTCCGGGGGTGCTCGCGAAGCGGGCGCGGGGCTACCTGCGCAGGCGGCTGCGATGAGCTCCGATACTGACCGCGTGGACGAGGAGGCCTTGAACGCCCGGGTCGCGGAGCGTGTCGCGTCCGGCGAATACCCCGACACCCTCGACGAGGACCTCGAGCACCACTACGACGAGATCTTGAGCGGCCGGCGGGGCACCCGCGAGGCCAGCCCGCTGGACGCGCTCCTGGCTCGAGTCGACGACGCCTCCGAGTTCCGGCCCGAGCGGATCCCTTACGTGTCTCGCGTCCCGCTCGGCACGCGGCTCCACAAAACTGTCGGCCAGGTGGTGCGTCGCCAGACGGCAGGCGTGCTGGGCCAGGTGGACGCGTATGCCCTGGCGGTGCGCGAGCTGCTGGCGGCGTTGGTCGAGCAGCTGGCCGACGAGCGGGCGGTGCGCGAGAGCAGCGCCCAGCTGAACGCTCGCCTCGACGCGGTGCTGGACCTGGTCGCCCGGCGGCCGCAGGACGGGCGGGCGGCAGAAGACGCGCCCTGGGTCCCTGAGCCGGCCCTCGCCGAGTTCCTGTACGGCCCGCGCGAGGCGGAGCTCGAGGCACTCGCCTCCCCGGCGAGGCTGCTGGCCGAGCATCCGCCGGTGCTGGTCCTCGGATGCGGGCGGGGCGAGATGCTGGAGCTGCTCCAGGGCCTGGGCGCCGAAGCGCGCGGCGTGGACCCGTCTCCGGAGCTGGTCGGGCTGTGCCAGGCCGCCGGGCTCAGCGCCGAGGTCGGCGCGCCGGCAGACGCGCTCGCCGCCCACCCCGAAGGCTTGGGCGCCGTCTACGTGGCGGACCAGGCCCGCCGGCTTTCGCCCCGGACCCAGGCCGACGTGGTCTCGCTCGCGGCGCGCAAGCTGGGCCCGGAGGGCGTGCTTCTGGTTCGCGACCTCCACCCCGAGTCGGTCCTCGCGTCCGAGGATCCGCTGGCCCGAGGTCCGGCCTCCCCGCGCCTTCTGACGTTCCTCTGCAAGCAGGCCGGGTTCGGCGAGGTGACCGTCACCGCGGCACCGCCCCACTACCTGCTGACCGCGGCGCGCTGATTGGAAGTTCACCAGCTCCTGGCCAGCGCCGCCTTCGGCGATGCCATCACCAACGAGGCGCTCGCCCTGCAGCCTCACCTGCGCAGGCTCGGTCCTTCGGAGATCTTCGCGGTCCACCTGGACCGTGCGCGAGCGCCCGGCGTCAAGCCGCTGGAGGACTACGCCGGCCTTCCGTCGGCCGCCGGCGGCGACAACATCCTGCTCCTCCACCACTCGATCGGCCTGGCGGAGATGTGGGAGTTCCTGCAGGCCCGGCGGGAGCGGATGGTGGTGCGCTACCACAACGTGACCCCGCCTGAGTACTTCGAGCCTTACGACCTCGCCTTCGCCCGCCTGCTCCGAGAAGGCCGCGACTGGCTGCCCCACCTCGCGGAGCGCGCCGTCGCGGCGCTGGCGGACTCTTCCTACAACGCCGGCGAGCTGCGGGAAGCCGGTTTCGAGCGGGTGCTCGTGGAGCCGGTCGTGGTGGACGTCGGCGGGCTCAAGAAGCTGCGGCCCAGGCAGCCCGACCCGCCACTTCCCGAGCGCGGGCCGGCCGTCCTGTTCGTCGGCCGGATCGTCCCCAACAAGGGGCAGCACCGGCTGCTGGCGGCGTTCCACGTCCTCAAGACTTACCTCCAGCCCGAGGCCAGCCTCCATCTGGCGGGCAAGCCCGGGCAGCGGACCTACTACTCCCGGCTGCAGCGCTTCGCCTCCGAGCTGGCGCTGCCGGACGTGCGGTTCTCGGGCGAGATCTCCACCGCGGAGCTCGCCGCCTTCTACCGGCGCGCCGACGTCTTCCTTTGTCTGAGCGAGCACGAAGGGTTCTGCGTCCCCCTGCTCGAGGCGATGAGCTTCGACGTCCCCATCGTCGCCTGGGACACCACCGCAGTGGGCGAGACCAGCGGCGGCGCGGCATTGCTCCTGTCGCGCGCGACCCCCAGCCTGGTGGCGGAGGCGGTCAACGCCGTGATCAGCGACGGCCACCTCCGCCGGGACCTCGTCGAGCGTGGACGGAAGCGCCTCGCCGAGCTCGCGCCGGAGCGTGCCGCGGCGCGCCTGATCGAGGGGATCAAGGCGCTGACGTGAAGCTTCTGGTCACCGTCCAGCGCTACGGAGAGGACGTGCTGGGCGGCGCCGAGCTGCTGGCTCGGGATTTCGCGACCAACCTAGTGGGCCGCGGTCACGAGGTGGAAGTCCTCACGTCCTGCGCCCAGAGCTACCTGACGTGGGCGAATGTCTTCCCCGCCGGAACCAGTCAGGTGGACGGGGTGACCGTGCACCGGCTGCCCGCCGCACGCACGCGCGACCTCGACTTCTTCGGGCGTTTGAGCGGGCGCGTGATCGGACGCCAGGCCCAGGTGGCCTACCACGTCCAGCGCGAGTGGATGCGGGCGCAGGGCCCGGTGCTGGAGGGGCTCGAGACCTGGCTGAGGCGGCGCTCGCCGGACTTCGACGCCGCGCTCTTCGTCACCTACCTCTATCACCCGACCTGGCACGGCATCGCCTATTCGCGAGTCCCGACCGTGCTCTTCCCCACCGCCCACGACGAGCCGCCCTTCCGGCTGCCGCTCTTCGAGAGCGAGTTCCGTGCCGCCGACGGCTTCGCCTTTCTCACCGAGGAGGAAGCGGAGGCCGTGCACCGGCGCTTCCGCATCCACCGTCCGAGCGAGGTGGTCGGGACCGGCATCCCGCTCGATGTGCAGGGAGACGGCGACGCGTTCCGCAGGCGCTTCGGCCTCGGCGAGCGCCCGTATGTCCTCTTCGCCGGACGCATCGACCCGAACAAGGGCGCCCTCGACCTCTACCAGTACTTCACCGCCTTCAAGCGGCGGCGGCCCGGGCCCCTGGCGCTGGTGATGGTCGGCGAGGAGGTCACGCCGATCCCCGCGCACCCGGACGTCATCACCACGGGATTCGTCGACGACGCTGTCCGCGACGCCGGCCTGCTGGGCGCCACGGCGCTGGTCGTGCCGTCCTACTTCGAAAGCTTCTCGTACATCCTCGCCGAAGGCTGGGCGGCCGGCATCCCCGCCCTGGTCCAGGCTCGCAGCGAGGTCTTGCTCGGCCAGTGCCGCCGCAGCCACGGCGGCCTGGCGTTCCGCGACGAAGAAACCTTTGCCGCAGGTCTCGAGCGGCTGCTGGAGAGTCCGGAGCTCAGGCGCCGGCTGGGGGAGTCGGGCCGCGCCTACGTGCGCGACCGCTACCGCTGGGATTCGGTGCTGGCCAAGCTCGAGCGTCTGCTCGAGCGGGTCGTGAGCGGCCACGAGCAGCTGGCCGGGTCCGTCAGCCCGTCCAGTTCCAGGCCATGAACTGCGTCAGCAGGGCCGCCTGCGCGAGCGTCCCGCCGATCAGCCAGGAAGCCTGCAGCCAGGGCAGGCGCGCACCCCACGCGCCCAGGGCCATGAGCGGAGGGAACGCGACCAGCGCGTAGCGACCGGCGGAAGGGATCGGGTCTCCCGCCGGTTCCACGCCGCTGACCGAGATGGCGAGCACGCCGAGGCTGAAGAGGGTGAGCGCGACCGGCAGGCGGCGCGCCGCTACGAGCGTCACGACCAGCAGGAGCAGCACGCAGCCGAGGTCGGCCACCAGGATGCCCTGGGTGTAGCTGTACCGCGGGGCGGCGACCAGCGCGGCGAACGCCAGGTGCAGCGCCGACCACGGCGCCGCCGGATGCCGGTTCCATAGCGCCTCCGAATGCAGAGGCGCCAGCGGCTGACCCCAGCGCCACCAGCAGTACCCGAGCCAGACGCCGGTCCCGGCCGGAACCGCGGCTGCCGCGAGAAACCCCGAGCCCAGCGCTCGCACGGTCAAGGGCCCGCCACGGGCCTGCCGCGCCCACTCCCAGACGAGCGGCAGGAAGAGCGCCAGGCCCAGGGGCCGGGTGAGGCTCGCGAGCGCCGCCGCTGCCGCCGCCGCCGCCCACAGCCTCTCGCGAGCGAAGTAGATGGCGAACACCGCCAGCGCCAGAAAGACGCTCTCGGAATAGCCGGCGACCAGGAAATACGCGAACGGATAAGCGACCACGGCCAGGGCGGCGGCCACCGGCGCCCGCTCCCCGAGCTCGCGGCGGGCCAGCAGCGCGACGCCCCACAGCGCAGCCAGGTCGGCGAGGTTCGCGATCACGAGCGCTTCCTCGCGGACGTGCGCTCCTCCTCCGAGCAGCGTCGCGGCTTTGATCAGCAGCGGATAGAGCGGGTAGAAGCCGGTGATCCCGGGTGACCAGTACCCCTGCAGCGCGATGGTCTGGAACCAGCCCGAGTCCCAGTGGACCCAGCGCCCCACCAGGCCGGGCGCGAAGCACCCGGGGCCGGTGCCGCAGAGCGGGACCGCCGGGGTTGGGAAGAACGACACGTGGAAGTAGGTGAACGCGGCGTAAGCGACCCGCGTCCCGACCCACACCGCCAGCGCGAGCCCGAGCATGGTCAGCCAGGCGGGCCTGGCCGGCCGCGGAGCTTCAGCCTTCACCAGTGGGCGTCTGAGGAGATGTCGTGGTCCCAGACCAGGATCGTGTAGCCGGCGACGTGGTAGGTCTGGGCCGGCGGCCCGAACGTGGCCGTGGCCGTGTCCAGGTAGATGCCGAGGTCGCCGGCGGCGTCAGCGGCGGCTGCGGTCGCGGCTTCGCGAAAGAAGACGAAGCGCGCGCCGGCGGAGGCGGGCCCTGGCTCGTACCAGGCCCGGTCGACCGACCAGGGCATCGGCGCCAGCCTTCCGGCGTCCGCCCGCAGCGGGCGCACCTGGAGGCGGCCGTCGCTCTCGACGGTCGAGTAGTTGGCGTCCCAATAGGGGGCGTAGCCGCGCTGGTACCCGTTCGCCTCCAGATAGGCCAGCACCGGGATCACCGTCGAAGGCGGCGCCGGCGGCTGCTGAAGGGTCGACGCGATGCCGCCGAGCCTCACGGCGGCGATCAACAGCGCCGCGGCGAGAGCGGCCGCGGCCGGCAGCGGCCCGCGAGCCACCGCCGCCGCGCACAGCCGCCCGACCACGATCGTCGCCATCACGGCCGCCGGCACCAGGTAGCGCGCGCTCAAGGGGATGGTCGAGCGGTCGGTGCCGGCGTAGGCGAGGAACCCGCCCACGGCCGCCAGCGGCAGCAGGGCGTCGAGCCGTGCGACCGGCGCGGGATCGCGGGCATAGCGTGCGAGCGCCACCCCCAGGGCCAGCGCGACCAGAACCCAGAAGAGGGCGGCTGAAACCGTCGCCGCGACGCCGGACGGCCCGAACGGCGCCAGCAGGAAGTTGGCGTTGGTCAGCGCCTGCGCCAGGTGCGAGCGTGGATGGACCAGCGCGAGGTGAACTGGCACGCCGAGGATCTGCAGCCCGCCGAGCGTGCTGAGGGCCTTCTCGCCCAGCTCGAAGCCGGCCAAGCCCAGCCCGCCGGCCAGCGCCGGCCAGCCGCCACGCCCGGCGACCAGCTCGGCCAGGCCGCAGAGCAGGAGCGGCGCCGCGCCCAGGACGACGATGAGAGGGTCGCCAAGTGCTGTGAACGCGATGAGCAGGCCGGCGCCCAGCGCACGCACCAACTGCCGGCCTTCTCCGGCGACCGCATTGAAAACCAGCAGCGGAGCCCAGACAGCGCCGATGTGCGCGATGCCGGGCGCCAGCACGGCGTAGCCCCAGAGGCCGGGGACGGCGACCAGCAGGATCGCCACCACCCAGGCGCCGGCCAGGCCGCCTCGCACCGTCGAACCGCGCCCGGCGGTCCAGGCCGCGAGCAGGGCCGACCCCAGATACAGCGCCGTCGGCACTGTGTAGACCAGGCCGCCGGCAATGCCGCGCAGAGCGACCGCCGGGATGAAGAACGGCACCTCGGAGGTCAGGAACGTGTCCTGCGGGAGGATCCAGCCACGCAGGGTCCAGTTGCCGTGCAGCACCGCGCTGGCCTGCAGCACGGGCGTCGCGTTGTCGGAGTTGCGCACCCCGAAGTGCGCCAGGTGCTCCAGCGGGATGCCGGCCAGGGCCAGGGCCAGGGCCAGCGCCACCCAGGCGGCGGGCGCGACCAGGCCGCGTGGGCTGGACAGGGCGGCGACCTTCGCCCTGAGGGAGGTCGTGACGGCCGCGCTCGGGTTCAAGCGGCCCCCGCGCGCCGGGCCGCCGCGTATCGATGGGCTTCTGCGACGACCTCCGAGGAGCGCTCCCAGCTGAAGGCGCGGGCGCCCTGCAGCCCCTGGCGGCCGAGCGACTCGCGGAACGCGGCGTCGGTCAGCACACGCCCGAGCAGGTCTCGCAGCGCCTCCGCATCGGCCGGGTCGAAGCGCGCCTCGGGCCAGGTGACGATCTCCGGCAGGGAGGTCGCGTCGCTCACCAGCACCGGGGCGCCGGCGCGCATCGCCTCGAGCGCGGTCAGCCCGAAGCCCTCGTGCAGGGACGGCTGCACGAGCGCCGCGCAGGAGCGGTACAGGTCCGCCAGGACCCCGTCCGGCAGGTACCCGCCGACCAGCGTGCCCGCGGCGATGCCGAACCGGTCGAGCTCAGCGTGCAGCTGCCGGGTCTCGTGCGGCGGATGCCTCCCGGCGATGACCAGCTGATGCCGCGACCTCAGCTCCGCCGGCAGCATGGAGATTGCTTCCAGCAGGACCACCACGTTCTTGCGGAAGTCCATCCCGCCGACGTAGACGACGAAGTCGGGCCGCAGCGCCGGCAGGGCCCGCCGGGCGCGCTCGAAAGCCGCCGCGCGATCCGGGTCGGGCGAGAACGCGGGGCCGCAGTCCTCGTAGCTGACGAAGAGCCTCTCCTCCGGGATCCCCAAGATGGTCTGCGCCTCGCGCGCCGCGCTCTTTGAGATGGCGACGACGGCGTCGGCCCCGCGCACCAGCTCCAGCCGCGTCATGTAATAGCGGCGGCCGTGCGCCTCGGTGAGGTAGCGGTCGGGATAGGTGAGGGGGATGAGATCGTGCAGCGTCACGACGAGCGCAACGTCTGCTGCCTGCGCCCAGACCGGCCAGATCTCGTCCACGTTCATGAACTCGAACGGCGACATCACGTGGTAGACCAGGCCGCCGTCGCCGTCAGGGCGCTGCGCGGACGGGGCGACGCTGGTCAGGGCGCCGAGGCGGCTCAGGGTTTCCGGCAGCGCGAGGCGCGGGCTGCAGCTCAGCTGCGCCACTGCGCCCGGGCGGAGCTTCACCAGCGCTTCCGCCTGCTCGGTGACGTAGCGGCTCAGGCCGCGGCCGGCCGAGGTCGCGGACTGCGCCCCCTGGACTCCGAGGGCGACGACGGGCGGCCTCACTCCCCGGCCGGCGGCATTTTCTGCTCGCGCAGCGCTCTGACCTCCTGACGCAGGCGCTCGACCTCGGCCTCGAGGTCGCGGACCGAGCGGTTCAGATGCGCGAAGCCCTCGTACATGGGCTCGGTCACGAAGTCGATCACCCGATCCCCTTCGTCGCGGCCGACGGCCCAGCCGAGGGGCCTGCCGATTCGGCGCGCCAGGCGGCGCCAGGGGGTCGACATCGCCTAAGGATGCCACCACACGTAGACGCCGCCCTCTTGCTCGGGTGCACGCCCGAGCAGGTCCGTGAAGAAGGCCACCTCGATCGCCTCGGCCGAGGCGGGGGCGGTGGGCAGAACGCCCGCGGTCTGCGTCGGTCCCACGATCACTGCCGAGGCGCCGAGGGCCCGGAGATCAGCAAGCAGGGCCGAGCGCTCGGCGGGCGTCAGCGCCGGCGCCGGCCGGCCCAGCTCGATCTGCGTGAGGGCGTCGACCAGCGGCGACGACGGCGCGCCGAAGGTGTTCGGCGGGAAGAACCCGAGGCCGCCAGGCTGCCGGAAGCGCAGGCCGCCCGCCGCCTGCCAGCGCATGCCGCGCGCACCGCTGGCCGGCCCGAGCACGACGACGGAGCCGTCGGGGATCGCCCGCTCGGCGCTGGTCGTGAAGAAAGCCGGGACGGGATCCGCCGTGGTCGTGAAGCCGCCCGGCTGGAGCAGCGGCAGCAGCGCCAGGCCAGCCGCGGCGACCGTCGCGACCCGCAGCGGGGCCTCGCGGCGGCGCAGCCCGGCGTCGACCAGCAGGCCCAGCACGAGGGCCAGGAACAGGTAGCCGAACACCATCATCCGGCTAGGCAGCACGTTCTGCATCAACGGCAGCTTCGCGATATACCGCCAGGGCAGCCTCAACAGGGTGTCGCGGCCGCCGAGGTGGAGCGAGGGGCCCATGGAGAGCAGCGCGGTGCCGAGGAACGCGAGCGCCGCCCACCACATCTCACGCCGGCGCCGCAGCAGCACTACCGCGAGCAGCAAAAGCAGAAGCAGAGGCACGCCGACGTAGGCGTTGTTCTCGGCCCCGTTACCCGTGAACTGCGCGACGACGGCGGCCGCGCGCGAGGTGGAGAACACGAGCCCCGACGGCGGTGTGACGAAGGCCAGCAGGTCGGAGACATAGGTGTTCGGAGCCTGCACGAAGCCGGTCAGCCGGCCGGGCCCCCGTAGCTCGAAATAGAGCGGCACCGCGGCCAGCAGCACGAACGTGATCAACGCCACCGTCAGCTCCGAGGCCGCGCGCGGCCAGCGCTCGCGGATCTGCCGCCGGCGGCTCAGCGCCAGCAGCAGGACGAAACCGCAGGCGGAGATCACCGCGGCCACCGCCAGGACCTCCTCGGCCGTGAGCAACAGCGCCACGGCGCTGAAGCCCAGCAGGAATCCCGGCCAGGGCCAGGCCCAGCGCTGGCGCACCAGGATCTCGTGCCAGGCTATGAGCATCACGGGGGGAAAGGCCGCGGCCAGGATCAAGGGGAGGTGGCCTCCCTGGTGGGCGAACATGTACGGGCTGAAGCCGTACAGGAGGCCACCCGCGAACGCCGGCAGAGGGTTGTCGACGAAGCGGAGAAGCGCCAGCATCGCCAGCCAGGCGGCTAGCGGGAAGGCCGCCGTAGCCAGCAGGTTGTAGGACACGATCGGTCCGGCGACCAGCGTCAGCGGAGCGGCGACCAGCGACGGAAAGACGAGGGACGGGTTCCAGAGCGTGTTGAGGACGACCGGGTAATGGATGTAGGTCGTGAGGAGAGGGTCGTGGTGATGGAGCAGCGCGAAGGGGTTCCAGGCGAGGTACCACATCATGATCTCGGCGTCGCCGGGGCCCCCGATCCAGGCGCTCGAACCAGTGCCGAGGGCTGAGCGGAACACGTAGACGGCCAGCGCCGAGTAGGCGAGGAGCGCCCCGCCCAGCCACAGGGCCCGCCTCACCGGGAGGCGGCCAGCTGGACGAACAGCTCGTGGTACCGGTCGACGACCGCGTCGAGCGTGTAGCGCTCCAGCAGGCGCCGGCGGCCGGCCTCGCCCAGCTCCCGGCGACGTGCCGGTGAAGCGGCCAGCTCTTGCAGAGCCCCGGCCAGCGGCTCCACCTGGCCGTAGGGGACCAGCACACCGAGCCTGCCTCCGTCCGTGAGCTCGCGCTGGGCGGGTCCGTCGCCCAGCACGACCGGCTTGGACTGGGCCCAGGCCTCGAGGGTGGTGATCCCGAACGATTCGTAGGCCGACGGCGACGCGAAAACGTCGCAGTCCGCCATGATCGACGCCTTCAGCCGCTCGTCCACGCCGTCCAGCAGGATGACGCGTTCATCGCCGCGGGCGAGGCGGCGGATCTCCGCCGAGTACGGCGTGACCGATCCTGCGATCACGAGCCGCGCATCTGGAAGCCGCGGGAGCGCGCGGATGAGGACGTCGATGCCCTTGTGCGAGCCCTGCTGGCCCACATAGGCGATCACGAAATCGCCAGGCCCGAGGCCGCGCTCCGCCCGGAAGGCGCCCAGCGTCGCGGTGGCCGGGTCGATGCCCTCCGGGATGCAATGGGTCCGCTCCTCCGGCGCGCCGTGGTCGACCAGCCAGCGCCGCTCGCCAGGCGTGAGGGCCACCGTGGCGGCCGCCCGCCGGCTGAGCGCCAGCAGGTTCGGCCGGTGGTAGCCCCACGCGTCCTCGGGATGGACCGCGCCCAGGAGGACCACCGGCAGCCGGTCGGGGCGGAAGGCGTAGTTCAGATGGTTCAACGGGAAGCTGGCGGCGAAGACCGCGTCGGCCGGGGTCGCGGCGGCCGCCCGGCGCAGCGCCGGCGCGATCGGCCCCTGGTACAGGGTGCGCAGACGGTCGTTGCCGGGCAGTCGCAGGCGCCAGGCGACGCCTTGAGCGACGCGAAGAGGCGGCGCCCAGCGTGTGTCGACCGCGAAGCGCCGCACACGGACGCCGTTCTGCACCTCGTCCGCCCGGATGGGCACGGTGGGGAGCCGCCGGTCGCGGAAGTTCTCGTTCGTGAAGGCGTTGGTGGTCAGCACGGTCACGTCGAATCCGTGCCGAGCCACCAGCCGCTCGGCGAGGTCGCGCACGGCGAACTCGACGCCGCCGACCGCCGGCGGATAGCCGTGGACGAGGACCAGCAGTCTCAAGCCGGGAGCAGTGTTTGCAGCGCCTCGGTGAAAGCCGCCGCGAAGCGCGCGCGGCCGAAACGGCGCTCCGCGGTCTGGCGCGCCGCCGCGGCCAGGCGGTTGCGCAGCGCGTGGTCGGCGGTCAGCTCCTCCGTCGCGGCGCGCAGCGCGTGCCGGGTTCGCCAGAGCCTGCCGTCCTGGCCGTCGGTCACGATCTCCAGCTGGCCTCCAGCGGCGCAGACGGCGGGCACCGCGCCGTGCCCCATCGCCTCTGCGGTGGTCATCCCGAAATGCTCGGCACGCTCGGGTTCGGCGGACTCGTCGACCTCGAAACCGGACGCGTGCCAGTAGATCGACGCCCGCGCATAGAGGTCCTGCAGCCCCGCGTAGGTGGCGTCCGGGTGGAGGCGTACGGGGTAGCCGGCGGCGAGGCTCCGGATGCGCTCGAAGTAGCCCCGGTGCTGCGCGTCCCGGTGCACCGAGCCGGCGAGGTGAAGCTCCCAGCCTCGGAGGCCGCCGTCGACCAGTCGGCGGAACTCTTCGACCATCACGTCCTGGCGCTTGCCGTGGCCGCCGCTGAAGAAGCGGCCGACGGACAGGATCAGCCGCTCCTTCCGAGCAGCTTCTGGTCGGCGCTCGGGCAGGTCGATCGGCGGATTGACAACCTGCGCATCGCGGTGCCAGTACTCCGTCACCCAGCGCCGGACGTACTCGGATTGGCAGACGACGGCGTCGAAGCCTGCCACCTCGGGCCCGGGATCTCGATACGGGAACTGGCACAGCATCACGTTCCGAGGCCCCGCCGGCGCCACCGGTATGGCGTAGACCATCGGCAGGAAGAGGTCGTGGGCGGCGCCTGTGCGACGCCCCTGCGCGCTCAGGATGCGGTTCCGCAGCGGGCGCAGCACGGCGACCTGGTTGGCCGCCCGGTGCAGAGGGGTGACGCGCCTGAGAGTCGAACGCAGGCTCAAGCCCTCGAGGTCGACGTCGAGCCGGGCGCGCACCTCGGCGGCGTCGATCGGGACCGGCGCCACGATCTGCACGTCCAGCTCGGGGCGCGCGTCCTTCAGCGCCCGCGCGGCGCACGCGAGGTACTTCTCACCCCCGCCGTAGACGGTGCCGAAGTAAGGGGAGTAGAAGCCTACCGAGGCGATAACAGGCGCTCCCAGTCGGCGTCCGGGACCCGGCGACGAAGCCTGGTCCGCAGGCGCTGGCCCGTGATGTAGGGCAGGTTGCGCAGCAACGAACGCAGCACCCGGCCGTGGATGCCGGCACGGACGGGATGCCCGGCGCGGGAGGCCGCCCGGCGCCGTGCGCCTCGCAAGGCCCGCGCCACCATCGCAGAGGGCGCGTTCTTGATGAGCATCAAGACGCGGTTGCGGTCCACGTGGAAGGTGAAGAAGTCGGACCACTCGCCGCTGGTCGAGGCGTGGACGTGCTCGACGACCGCGGCGGGCTCATAGACGATTCGCCAGCCGCGCAGGCGCATGCGCCAGCTGAGATCGGTGTCCTCGTAGTACATGTAGAAGCGCTCGTCGAAGAGACCGCAATCATCCAGCGCCTCGCGCCTCAGGAGCGCGGCAGCGCCGCAGAAGGCGAAGACCTCCTCTCTGAGCCCGTACTGGCCGCCATCCCGCTCGCCTTCGCCCCGATCGGTACCGGCGCCGTCATCGTGCAGGAGCGTCCCCGCGTTCTGGATCACGTTCGGCCGATCCGCGTAGACGAGCTTCGAGGTCACCGCCCCGGCGCGCTCATCGGACAGCGCCGCGGCCCGCAGGGCGGCCAGGAACCCCGGACGGACGCGGGTGTCGTTGTTGAGCAGCACGACGTACGGGTGCTTGGTGGCGCGGATTCCGGCGTTGCAGCCGCCCGCGAAGCCGAGGTTGGAGCTGTTCGCGACGAGTCGCGCGGCCGGGAAGCGGCTCCGCACCAGCTCGACTGACCCGTCGGTCGACGCGTTGTCGATGACCACGACCTCGAAGCCGCCCTGCACGGATTGGCCTTCCAGCGCCTCCAGGCAGGCCGCGAGATGAGAGGCGCCGTTGAAGTTGAGCACCAGGACAGCGAGCTCAGGCTCCAAGTCCGCGTTGGGCTCAGGCGCTGACTGCTAGCCGGCCCTTGTTGTCCGCCTTGCCGAGCTTGGCCCGAACCTGCTCCTCGATCCAGGGATAGGTCAGCGCGATCCCGGCCCGCAGGTCTTTGGACGGCTCCCACTGGAGCACCTGCCGCATCCGCGTGTTGTCTGAGTTGCGACCGCGCACGCCCTGCGGACCCTCGACGTGACGCTTGCGCACCGGGACCTCGGCGACTTCGGAGATGATGTCGGCGAGCTCGTTGATAGACACCATCTCCTCGCTCCCGAGGTTTAGCGGGTCGCCGTGGTCGCTCTGCATGATCCGGTAGATGCCTTCGACGCAGTCGGAGATGAAGCAGAAGCTCCGGGTTTGCTCGCCGTCGCCCCAGATCTCGATCTCGCCGCTGCCCGTGAGCTTGGCTTCGGCGACCTTGCGGCTCAGCGCCGCGGGCGCCTTCTCGCGGCCACCGTCCCAGGTGCCCCGCGGCCCGTAGACGTTGTGGAAGCGAGCCACGCGCGTGGCGAGCCCGTACTGGTCCGCGTAGTGCTTGGCGAGCCGCTCGGTGATCAGCTTCTGCCAGCCGTAGGCGTCCTGCGGCTGCGCCGGATACGCGTCCTCCTCGCGGAGCCCCTTCTGGAGATCCACCGTCTCCTGCAGGTGCTCGGGATAGATGCACGCGGAGGACGAATAGAAGATGCGGCTGGCGCCGTTCAGCCGTGCGGCCTCGAAAACGTGCATGTCGATGAGCGAGTTGTTGCGCAGGATCTCGGCGTGGAACTTTGAGATGAAGCCCATGCCCCCCATGTCGGCGGCGAGGTTGTACACGTGGTCTACGCCCCGGCTGGCCTGCAGGCAGTTGTCCCAGCGCCGGAGATCCAGGATCTCGAACTCGTGCGCCCGGGTCTCCTCGAATTCAGGAGCCTTCAGGTCGACGCCGCGGACCCAATAGCCCTGCTCGATGAGATGGGTGACCAGGTGATGGCCGATAAACCCCCCGGCCCCGGTCACAAGCACGCGTGTCGTTTCTGCCATGTTGGAAGTCAGTTCTCCTAAGTCAGTCAGTCAGGCCGTCGCCGAACGTGTCGAGAAGCTCTGGCTAGGCGACCCGGGCTATGGTACCCCGCCAAACTCGCAGACCCGCCACGAATCCGTCCACCAAAGCGGACTCCTGTTCGTTCAAGCCGACCGGCGCGCGCACCCACTCCTCCAAGCCCGCGATGACGGCGTCCAGCCCCGCCGCGTAGTCGTCCCCAGTCACCTGGATCTCTCGCAGTCGCGCGCACAGGCGGTCGGTCACCCGCCACGGCTCGCGCTCCATGTCCATGTCCTTCCAGTAGTCGTGCGGGTTGCGGTCCTGGCGGACGACCGGCTTGCCGTAGGCGATCAGGTCGCCGCGGTGCTCGGCGATCCGGCAGATGACATAAGAGGCCCAGATGTCGTCGAAGCGGCCGATCCGCGGTGAGAGGAAGTAGGCCGGCATGATCTCGCGGGCCAGAGCGGTGTTCTGCGAGTTGAACGGGCTCCAGCTGCCCTCGGCCAGCGCGAAGTTGGGCTCCTGGTCGCGCTTGTAGCGCACGGCCTCGATCGGGTAGACGAGCCTCTGCAAAGCGTCGACGTCGGGGTCCCCGAGCCAGAGGCCCGCATTCACCACCACCCTGCCCTCGCGTTCGCTCCAGGTGTTCTGCGACGGCTTCCAGCGCTCGCCCGGCGGGAAGCCCCGGTGATAGAAGGGCACGCCCCGGATCTCCTCCAGCTCCTGGCAGACGTCGGCCCACCCGGTGTCGGAGCCTAGGGCGGCAAACCTTCCCGACCGGCCGGCAAGCGAGTGCAGCCCGACAAAGTCTCGGTCGAGCAAGAAGTTGTCGTCGTCGATCGTGATGATCGGGTCGCAGCCGAGCTCGTAGGCGCGGAGAAGGCCGATGTTGCGGCGCTGGATGGAGTTCCAGGGCAGATGGTCGAGGAGCTCGGGATAGCGCTCGAGGTACTCGACCTGGTCATCGGGGTCCTGGAACTCGAGGCTCACGCCGTGCTCGGCCGCGAGGCCGGCACTGTACGACTTGGCCTCGGGCGGCGTCTTGCGGTCGCCGATGACGATGAACCGGGTGTCGCCGTGACCGCCGGCGACCGCGTCCTCGATGTAGTTTTCCAACAGCTTGGGGACATAGATCGTCGTGGTGACGATGGCCGCGCTCACGCCGTCACCCGCGCTGCGCCCCGCGGGCGCAAACGAGTCTTGAGGGCGATGCGGATGTAGCCCCAGTAGGTGCCGAGCGTCATCTGCGACTCTCCTTCCGGACGCGGCGTCCAGTGCACGGGGATCTCCCGGACC
>DASUWK010000058.1:0-139739 GCA_036378435.1 Candidatus Dormiibacterota bacterium
CTGTCTTTATCGCGGCGCCGGCGTTCGCGTCCGGGCCACGGGAGGGCGGCGCATCGGCGTCAGCCGTCCAGCTGCGCGTTTCGCCGCTGGCGGTGGTGCCGAGCAGCGTCGTCAACACGCTCGCGTCCGTAACCGGCATCAGCAGCCTGTCCCAGCTCAACTCGCTGGGCGATGCCTCTGCCGGCCTGGACGTCACGAACGTCGCCGGCAGCCTCGGGGACGCCAACGTCTACCACAACTCGAACGCAAGCTCGAGCCCGGTGGTGGTGAACGTCAAGGCGGTCGCCGGAGCGCTCGGCATCCTGGAGCAGGAGCTGAACAACCTCGGCCTGCCCAACGTCCCGGCCGCGCTTTTGGCGCAGGTCCAGGCGATCGAGAACACGCTCTCGGCGCAGAACCAGGCGCTCGCGCCCTACTTCCAGGACGTCAACAGCCTGACGCAGGACGGTTCCCTTCAGCTGAAGACAGCATCTGCGACCTACGCCTACCCGGGCGCGGCGCAGATCGACAAGGAGTTCGTCGTCCCGGCGAACCCGGCCGGCGCTCTGGTCGTCCAGACCTCGGCCCTGGCGCCGTACACCGCGAGCGCCAACAACGGTGATGGCACCGCGAACAACGTCGTGGAAGCCACCAGCAGCCTCGACGCTTTGAACGTCCTCAACGTCCCGTCGATCGCGCTGCCTCTGAACACCCAGGCGCTGGCGCAGGTCAACAGCCTGATCGGCACCCTCGAGTCGGCGCTGGCCCCGGTGGCTTCGGCCGCGGGCGTCACCCTGCCGTCGGGGAGCTCGGTCACGGGCACGATCCTCGGCACCCTCGGCAACACCATCAACCAGCTGAACGGCGCGGCCAGCAGCATTCCGACCGTCACGATCGCCGGCCAGTCCGTCTCCACGACGGCTGTCACCGGGCTGCTCCAGTCGCTGCTCAACCTGTCCGGCGCGCTGTCCGCGATGCCGGCCAGCATCGACCTCAGCAACATCGTCGCCACCAAGGACGTGGCCAGCGACGTCACCACCTCCGTGACCAACGGCGTGGTCGACTCTGTCGCCACCACCAAGGCGGCTTACATCAAGGTTCTGACCATCAACGCGGGCGGCCTGACCAGCGCGCTGGGCGTCGCCCAGGGCAACGCTCTCGCGATCATCACCGGCGCCACCGCGACGGCTGAGGCGAAGGCCGACGGCCAGACCTCGCACGCGACCGGCTCCGGCCAGTTCACCGACATCCAGCTGCTGCCTGGCTCTGCGCTCGCGGCGGCCCTGCCGAACCACGGCGACATCTCGTTCCAGACCCTGACCAGCCTCGCCGGCTGCGCCGGCCAGGGCGCGACCTGCACCGTCAACGTGGGTCCGCTGCAGGTGGTCATCAACACCGGCGTGTGCCAGTGTGTGGACGCCGCGAACGGCGGTACGGCTGACGCGGCTCACGCCGCGGTCAGCGCCCTCGAGATCAAGATCAACTACATCGGCGACCCGAACCTGCTGCTGGGTACGACGGCCCCCGCGGCTCTCACCAGCCCGACCGGCTCGGTGACGAACCTGGCCGACGTCCAGCTGGCGACCGCGACCGCGGACGCCGGACAGCACACCCCGCTCGGTATCGCCAAGACCGGCAGCGTTTACGGCACCGGCCTGCTGATAGGGTTCCTGCTCCTGGTGGGCGCCCTCGGCATCGGCGTCACCTACCGGCGGTTCGCCGCCGTGAAGGCGGGACGCGCCTGATCGGGTAGCCGTTAGTTCGGAATCAACGGGGGAGGGAGAGATTCGCCATGAGGTGGCTGCGACGGCTTAGCTGGGCTATGACGGCCGTCGCAGCCGCCCTCCTCATCTGGACGGGGTTCGGGATCGTCTCGACGCTCCACAACCAGGATGTCGAGGCCCAGCAGTGGAACCAGCGCACGTACGGCAGCTTCATCCCCGCGGGCTCGGTGCTCGCGTTCCGGCACCCGCAGCAGGCGCTGGGCTCGCAGGTCGCCAAGATGGAAATCCCGTCCCAGAACTACGTCGCCATCCTGCTCGAAGGCACCAACGACAACGTCCTGGCCAACGGGCCCGGGCACTATGTCGGGAGCGCCTATCCAGGCGAGCCCGACACCCTGATGGTCGCCGGCCACAACACCTTCATGCTCGGGCTGCCGAACCTGAAGCGCGGCGACCTCGTGGTCTTCACAGACCCTGACGGGCGCTTCGTCTATCAGATCGACAGCAGCCGCGTCATCAACCCGTCAGACCACGGCGCGCTCGCGATGACGGGCAAGCCGACGCTCGCCATCAGCACTTGTTGGCCGATCTGGGCCGGCGCTTTCGCCACCCAGCGACTCGTGATATACGGACACCTGGTTACGTCATGAGAGGTAGGGAGATGCGGAAGCTGCGGGCGGCGGTGATCGGATTCATGGTGGCTCTGCCCGCTGCGCTTGCTTTGCCTGCGGCGGTCCCGGTGGCGGCGTCGACGCCGTCTTGTGGCGGCATCGTCGGAAGCAGCTTCGGGTCGTCTCTTCAGCAGCCCTACGGCGGCACGAGCGGCATCGTCATCAACGGCAGCTTCGGCACCCTCCAGGCGAACTACAGCAACGGCGGCACCGTGTACTTCAGCGGTCCCGGCGGGAGCCCGGACACGAGCGCCGCGGTGTCCTTCTCAAGCGGCAACACGAGCAACGGCGGCAACACTCTGACCGTGAACGCCCCGGGCGGCGCGTATTCCGGGCACGTTTGGGTTTGCATCAGCGGCAACAACCAGGTCTCCGATGCAGGCCTCTACACGTTCGATCCCAAGGTGGTCGGCAGCTACGCCGCCAACGAGGGCAAGTCGGTCGCCGTCAGCGGCAACTTCTACAACAGCAACCTATCTGTGAGCGTCGGTGGTTGCCCCACCGGCTACAGCTGGGTCAACGAGAGCTCGATCAACGTGTCCGCTCCCGCACCAGCGGACTGCAGCGGCGCCGTCAGCGTTTCCGAGAAGGCCTGGAACGGGGCCCCGCTCTCCGGCAGCGGTGGCAGCTTCAAAGTCACTCCCAGCCTGCAGGGCGTGCAGTGCGCCAGCCCGTGCTACCCCGGCTCGACCGTGACCATCTCGGGGAACGGCTTCAGCAACAGCGGAACCTGGTCCTTCGGACCCGCTTCGGGCCACACCAGCGACGGCGGCTTCTCGTTCCCCGCTCCGGACGTGGAATCGGCCGCTTTGGGCCTGACCACCGGTAACGGGAGCTCGGTCTCGAGCCCGGCCTTGGGCATCGCGCCGCACATCACCGGTGTGAGCGCGGTGAGTGAGGGCCAGACGGCGACTGTGTCCGGCCAGGCGTTCGGCGGCAGCGGAACGGTCTCCGTGGGCGGCCAGCCCGCCAGCGGCGCCACCTGGTCCAACGACCAGATCCAGTTCGTCATGCCTGCGGGCGTGGCGCCTCAGGTTGCGCTCACCCGTGACGACGGCCAGCAGGCGTCGGCGCAGTTCACGCTCATCCCTGTCATCACGAGCGTGAGCCCCGCCTCCGCAGCGCCAGGCAGCTACGTCGAGATCAGCGGCTCCGGCTTCGGCTCCAACCCCACCGTGACCATCGGCGGCGTTCCTGCGCAGGTCGCGCTCCCCGGCGACACCGGCATCGCGGCGACCGTCCCGAGCGGCGCCAAGAGCGGCAAGCTGATCGTCAACAGCAGCTACGGCAAGTCGGTCGCCTGGGGCCAGACCTTCACGGTCCTGGGGGCGGGCGCGGCCGGCTCCGGCTCCACGGGCTCCAGCGGCGGCTTCAGCAACTACGGCAACAGCAACAGCGGCACCCTGAACGTCAAGCCGAACTACGGCTTCCTGCCGCTGCCGGCGCCGCCTCCTGGCGTCGCCTTCCACCTGACCGCGCCGTCCGACCAGGTCAAGCCTGGGTCTGACGTCCCGCTCACCGTCAACCTCCAGCTGCTCGGCAAGCCGGTCGCCGGCAGCACGATCACGTTCCAGGTTGCCGACTCTCCGGGCAGCGACACCTCGCTCAGCTCGCCGTCGACGACCACGGACGCCACCGGCACCGCCCACGTGACGCTGCACACGAGCAAGAAGGCCGGCCAGACGATCGTGATCGCGCGGTCCGGCGCGTTCGCCGACCAGATTCGGATAGTCACGCTGAGCCCCGTCGCGGCCAACGCCGGCATCCCGGCGACCGTTTTCCGGAACGGCACCATCGACCCGCACATCCTGATCCCCTTCGTGGGAGCCCTCGGACTGGCGATCCTCCTCCTGCTCGGCGCCGTGCTCCTGCAGCTGCGCCTCAACCGCCGCAGCCCGGCGCCCGTGGCGGCCGCCGTCTCGCCGGCCGTCGAGACCGTGGCCGAGCCGCCGAAGCCGAAGGCGCCGCGGAAACCGCGCGCGCAGGGGGCTGCTCCGCGCAAACGCCCGGCGCGACCTCAGCCAGCGCCGCCGCCGGAGGTCAGCGTGATGCCCATGGCCGCCGGCGCCGAGGACATCGCGGACGTGATCCCGCTGCCCACCGTCGGCGATGCGGCCGACCAGGACGAGATCACGCGCACGCGAGCGCGAGCGAAAAGGCCGGAGTAAGCGGAACGCCGGCCCGCGCGGCGGCACTAGGTACTGTCCGGTATGGTGGTTATTGA
The DNA here is from genome assembly GCA_036378435.1 of Candidatus Dormiibacterota bacterium. Taxonomy (GTDB): domain Bacteria; phylum Chloroflexota; class Dormibacteria; order Dormibacterales; family Dormibacteraceae; genus DASUWK01. The sequence continues at coordinate 4,599 of DASUWK010000058.1, forward strand.
CCTATAACTAATTAGGCAACCACGGACGGAGGTGGCCGCATGAGACTGCGCATGCTCCACCTGGCTGCTGGCGTAGTCGTCGCGGCGGTGGGAGCTTTCTTCCTGGTCGGTTCGATCTCAGGTCGCCCGGTGGCGGCACTGTCGGTCGTGCCCTCTCCGACCCCTTGCCTGCTGGCGCTGACCTGCCCGCCCTCGCCACTGCCGGTTGTCAGCTCCAACCCGCTGCAGGCGTCGAACCACCCCGCGAGTACCCCGGCGCAGCAGTCTGCGCCCACCGGATCGACCGCGTCCCACAAGACGGCGCCCGCACCGGCGGCGAATGGTGAGCCGACAGACGCGGCGGTGCTGGAGTCGGTACTTGGAGACGCCGCCCTGGCCAGGAGCCTAGCCGAGGTCGAGCAGCAACCGCTGACCGCGGAGCGCCCCGACCTCGTTCATTTCATCGTGCCGGCCGGGGCCACGCGGGCCGCCGGCACCGCTCCTGCCCCGGTGGCGGTGCCCCTGATCCTGCTGCTTTGCGCCGCACTAGTGCTCCCTCTGAGATTGGCCCGACCCAAGCTCAGGCTCGGGCCGAGCTGGCTGGCGCTCGCGTTGCTCGGACTGGCCGTGGCCGGCGCGAGCACCGCCTCCCTGCCGGCCCAGCCGGTACCCGAGCGGCCGGCGGCCGTGCCCTCCCGGGTGCTGGCCACGGGTGGACCGTCGCACTCAGCGAGGCGAACGGCGCCGGCGGCTGAGCAGCAAGCCTGGACTCGTCTTTTGGCGATCGAGCTCCGCCTCAGCCGCCAACATGCAACCCTCGCCGAACAGGAGAACAGGCTCTACCGGATCGCCGCCGACATCGAGAGCGGCACGGCCCGGCCGCGCGTGCGGGCAGTCGCACAGCTCATGCAGCAGCACGACGCGGAGGCAGCCGCTTATCAGGCGACCCTGGAGCAGGAGTACCAGCTCTATCTGGCCGCCGCGTCGCAGGGCCAGGTCGCCGAGGATTTGAGGGTTGGGTCGGCAGCCAACCCGGCAGCCGCCCAGGCGGTGACCACCGACCTCCAGCGCATCACGACCCAGCTGCAGCAGGAGCAGACGATCGCGGCATCTCTGGGGCGGCTCCAGCAGCAGGGCCAGCTGCCCGGCCAGGCCTCGTCGGTCGGGACGAGCAAGGGCTTCGGCGTGCCCGTCACCGGTTCGGTCGCTCAGCCGTTTGGTCCGACGAACTTCAGCGTCGAGCCACCGCTCATCTACCAGGGCCGTTTCTACCCGCACTTCCATACCGGCCTGGACATCGCCGCTCCCGCGATGACGCCGGTCGGTGCCTCCGCCGACGGAGTCGTCGCCCTGGTGGCGTCGTCAACCGACGGCCACGGCCATCTGACCGGCTATGGAAACTACATCGTCGTAGCCCACGCCCACGGCTACTTCACCCTGTACGCGCACCTGACCGCGGCGCTGGTCACTGCCGGTCAGCTGGTGCACCAGGGGCAGACGATCGGGCTCGCCGGCTCAACCGGAAACTCCACCGGACCTCACCTGCACTTCGAGATCAGGCGGGACGGGGAGTTCCTGGATCCGCTGCCTTACCTGCTCGGCACGCAGAAGCCCTGGTAGGGCCTTCCGCCCCGCAGCGCTAACCCAGCTGGCGCCTGGTCGCCTTCACGCTCTCGGGCAGCCTCGGCATCGCGACCACCGCGCCCGTGGTGACCAGGGTCAGGATCGCGAGGACGATCCAGGACGCTGGCTCAGGCAGCGAGAAATTGAAGGCGGCGTCGATCGAGAACGGCCCGTAGCCGAGCAGCGAGATGGCGACAGCGGCCGCCAGGATCTGCAAGGGGAACTCAATACCTCGGTTGCTGTTCCAGAACCCGTTGGGAGCGTGCACGAGCAGGATCGCAACCAGCATCGAGCCGACCACCATGAAGGGTCCGACGGGGTTCAGAAAGCCGAGGAGCAAAAGAATTCCGCCGACGAACTCTCCGGCAGCGGCCACCAACGCCCAGAGGGCGCCCGGCCGCACCTTCATCGATTCGAGCATTCCGCCGAAGCCATTCAGACCCGGCCCGTTGAACCATCCGAACAGCTTTTGAGCGCCGTGAGCGGACACGGTCACTCCTATCACGGCTCGCAGTACAAACAGCCCTATCGCAATCAACGTATGAGCACCTCCCTTGGCATTAATACATGGTGATACCGGAAAGGGCCAGTTTGAGTGCCCGCGCAAGCTCGCCGAGCGCGGTCTAAGCTTGCGCAGATGAGTGCGCTCGACGTGCTCGCGCTGCTGGCCGGAATCGGCCTCGTCGCGGTGACCTTCTACGACCTCTTCGAGAGCGTTCTCCTGCCGCGCCCGGCCATCGGGCGGCTCCGAATCGCGAATACCACGATCCTCTGGACGTGGCGCCTCTGGAGGCGCTTGGGCACCCGTTTTGAGTCGATCAGCGCCCGTGAGAACGCGCTGTCCTTGTTCGCGCCGGCGATGGCGGTCGGGCTGCTGGCGATCTGGGCCCTGGCGATGGTGGTCGGCTTCGGCCTCATCCTCTGGGCCGGGCGCCACAACATCCGGCCCGAGCCGAGCAATCTCGGCGACTCGTTCTACCTTTCCGCGCTCTCGCTGTTCACGCTCGGTTTCGGTGACGTGGTTCCCGTCAGCGCGGCGACGCGAATCGTCACGCTGCTCGAGGCAGCGACCGGGTTGGGCCTGATCGCTCTCGTGATCAGCCTGCTGTTCTCGCTCTTCAGCTCCGTGCAGAGGCGCGAGGCGCTGGTCGTGGCGACCGACGCGACGGCGGGCGCGCCGCCCTCAGGCGTGCAGCTCCTTGAGACCTGCGCGCGCTATTCGATGCCCGACGAGCTGATCAAGACCTTCCAAGACTGGCGCGTCTGGGCGGCGGAGGTGCTCGAGAGCCACCTTGCCTATCCGATCCTCTCCTACTTCCGCTCCTCCCACGACGGCGAGGCCTGGCTCAACTCCTTCGGCGCCGTGATGGACGCGGCGGTCCTGGCCATGACGACCGTCGAGACGCCGGCCGCCGGCTCGGCGCGGATCATGTGGAAGGTCGGCTACCACCTGGTGGAGGACGTTTCCTGGTTCTTCCGGATTCCGCATGAGCACGTGCCCGGAGTCTCCTTAGAAGAGTTCCAGGAGGCGCGCGAGCGCCTTCGGTTCGCAGGTTACGAGCTGAAGCCGGAAGAGCAGTCTTGGGAGGAGTTCCAGCAGTTGCGGTCCCGGTACGCGGAACCGCTGGTGCGGATGGCGGCGTTCCTGGCCATCGAGCCCACGCAGTGGATCGGCGACCGCATGTTCATGTTCCACCGTGAGCGCGCTCAGCGCGCCGCGGCCGGACATCAGTCGACCGGGGCGTAGCTCCCGAAGAACCGGACCTCGGCGGCGACGTCCTCGAGCGCGCTCAGCGCCGTCTCGGCGCCGGCCGGGTCGCTGATCTCGAAGTCGAGATAGAACTTGTAGTTGAACGGCTGCTCCGGGATCGGGCGTGAGTCCAGCCGGGTGAGGTTGACGCCGCGTTCAGAGAAGGCCTTCAGCGCCTCGACCAGTCCCCCCGGACGGTGGGCGCCGACGAAGGCAAGGCAGCATTTCCAGCCGGCCTGCGCGGCCGCGGGCCGCACCGGCTCGCCCTTCTCGACCACCAGGAAGCGCGTCCGGTTGGAGTCGTCGTCCTGGATGTCGCGGGCCAGGATGTCGAGTCCGTAACGCGCGGCGGCTGTCGCGCTCGCGATCGCCGCGGTGCCCGGCTGCGGCCACTCCGCCAGCTGGCGGGCGGCGCCCGCGGTGTCATGGAAAGGCACCGGCTGAATCCCGCGGCGCTGCAGCCACCCGGCGCATTGAGCCAGCGCCTGCGGGTGTGAGATCGCGCGCTCGGGCCGCTCCCGGGCCCGGCCCAGCAAGCAGTGCTTGATCGGGTGCACCACCTCCGCGGTCACCCGCAGGCCCGGCCGCCCCCACAGAAGGTCGTTGACCTCCTGGACGATGCCGCCGAGGCTGTTCTCGACCGGCAGCACCGCGCGCGACACCTCGCCGCCACCGAGCGCGTCAAAGGCCCTCCCGAACGTGCGGCAGGGAACCGTGCGCGCGTCGGGGTAGAGCCGCAGCAGCGCCTCCTCGGAGTAAGCGCCGGGCTCGCCCTGGTACGCGATGGCGACTCCCGCCACGACCGCCATCTCAGGCGACCGCCGCCGCGATCATCCTGAGATCCTCGTCGCTCACCTCGCTCTTGGTGTCGGCCAGCTCCAGGAAGCGATCCCACGCGGGCTGCGCCGCAGCTTCGGAAAGCGTGATGCCAAGGCGGGCCAGGCGGTGCTTGAACGCGTGCCGCCCGGAGCGCGCCGTGAGGACGATGCGCGAGTCGGTGAACCCCACGTCCTCGGGCCGCATGATCTCGTAGTTCAGGCGGTCCTTGAGCACGCCGTCCTGGTGGATGCCCGACGCGTGCGCGAAGGCGTTGGCGCCGACGATCGCCTTGTTCGGCTGCACGTCGACGCCCGTCAGCTCGACGACCATGCGCGAGGTGGCCGCGATCTGCTGCGGCTCCACGGCTGTCTCCAGGCCGAGCGCAGCCTGGCGCACCTTGAGCAGCATCACCACCTCTTCCAAAGAGGTGTTGCCGGCGCGCTCGCCGATGCCGTTGACGGTGCACTCGACGCGCCGCGCGCCCGCTTCCACCGCTGCCAGCGAGTTGGCCGTCGCCAGCCCGAGGTCGTTGTGGCAGTGGACGCTGAACATCGCGCGGTCAGAGCCGCGCACCTCGCTGATGACGCGGCCGATCAGCGCGCCGAACTCCCAGGGCAGGCAGTAGCCGGTCGTGTCCGGGATGTTGATGACCGTCGCGCCCGCGTCAATCATCCGCTCCACCGTCTCGATCAGATAGTCAGGGTCGGCGCGGCCCGCGTCTTCGGGCGAGTACTCGACGCGGTCGCAGAGTGTGCGTGCGTACGCGACCGCCTTCTCGCCGCGCTCCAGCACCTGCTCGCGCGAGATGCCGAGTTTGCGCTGGATGTGGATGTCGGAGACGGAGAGCACGATGTGGATCTGGGGCTCCTCGGCGTCCTGGATCGCGCCCCAGACGGCATCGATGTCGTCTTTGACGGCGCGCGCCAGGGCTGTGACCGAAGCTTGTCGAACCTCGCGCGCGATCCGCCGGCAAGCGTCGAAGTCGCCCGGGGACGAGATGGGGAAGCCGGCCTCGATGACATCGACGCCCAAGCGCTCCAGCTGCTTGGCCAGCGTCACCTTCTGGTCCGCGGTGAGATGGAAGCCCGGCGACTGCTCGCCGTCGCGCAGGGTGGTATCGAAGATGAAGACCCGATCTCCTCCCCGCTCGACGGGGAGGTGGCGCGCAGCGCCGGAGGGGCCGTGGCGTACGTCAGGATCCATCGCTATTTCTCCACCGGCTCGAGCCACGACATCATCGAACGAAGCCCGCTGCCGACCTGTTCCAGCTGATGCGTCGACTCCTTCTCACGCAGCGCGTTGAACTGCGCGCGGCCGTTCGTCGACTCGTCGATCCAGCGCTCGGCGAAGCTGCCGTCCTGGATCTCGCGCAGCACCTGTCGCATCGACTCGCGCACGTGCTCGTCGATGACGCGCGGCCCGCTCACATAGTCGCCGAACTCCGCGGTGTCGGAGATCGAATGACGCATGAAGGCGAGGCCGCCCCGATACATCAGATCGACGATCAGCTTCAGCTCGTGCAGCACCTCGAAGTACGCCAGCTCGGGCTGGTAGCCCGCCTCGACCAGCGTCTCGAACCCGGTCTTGACGAGCTGCGACACGCCGCCGCAGAGCACCGCCTGCTCACCGAAGAGGTCGGTCTCCGTCTCCTCCTTGAAGGTCGTCTCCAGGATGCCGGCGCGGGCGGCGCCCAGTGCCCGGCCGTAGGCCTTGGCGCGATCCCAAGCGCGGCCGGTGGCGTCTTGGTGCACGGCGATGAGGGCCGGAATGCCCTGCCGCTGCACGTATGTGGAACGCACCAGGTGGCCTGGGCCCTTGGGCGCGATCATCGCCACGTCGATGTCGGGCTTCGGCTCGACCGTGCCGAAGTGGATCGAGAAGCCGTGCGCGAACATCAGCATCGCGCCCGGCTTGAGGTTCGGCTCGATCGACTCGCGGTAGAGCTTGGCGTGCCCCGTGTCGGGGGTGAGGACCATGACGACTGCGGCCTCTTTGACCGCGTCAGCGACCTCGAGCGCGCGCACGCCGTCCTCGGCGCAGCGATCGAACGACGCGCTCCCGGCGTACAGCCCCACGCGGACGTCCTCGCCGGAGTCGCGCAGGTTGAGCGCGTGGGCGCGCCCCTGGCTGCCGTAACCGAGCACGGCCACCGGCTCTCCCAAGCGTGGCGGGCAATCCGCCTCGTAGTGGATCTTCACTCTCCCGTTACCTCCTCACCGCCACCGGCCCCGAGCGGGTCAGCTCGCGGAGGCCGTGGGCTTTCAAGTCCTGGATCAGCTGCTCCGCCTCGGCGGCGTCGCCCGTGTACTCGAACACCAGGCCGTGCCCGTTGCGGTGCAGCAGGGTTGCGCCGGCCTCCGTCAGCAGGGGCTCGGCGCTGTCGTCGGCCCGTCCGACCACCAGCTCGCGGTGGATGCGCTCGAATTCCGTCAGATCGGTCACCTCGACGACCTCGATCAAGCGGTCGAGCTGCTTCTCGACCTGGTCGACCTCGCTGTGGCCGGCATGGACGGTGAGCGTCATCCGGCTGAAGCCGGCCTGCTCGCTCGGAGCCACCGACAGCGCCGAGATGTTGAAGCCACGGCGGCGCACCAGGCCGCTGACGCGGTTCAGCACGCCCGGGTGGTCTTCGACCAGCAGTGAGATGACGCGCTGTTTCGTGTCAGATCTCATATGCCGGCTCCAGCGGTGCCTCGACGAAGTCGCTGAGGCCTTTGCCCAGCGGCACGATCGGGTAGACATTGGCCTCGGGGTCGATGCGGAAATCGATCAGGAACGGTCCCTTCGTCCGCTCGGCGCGATCAAAGGCCGCCCCGATCTCCGGCGCGCTGCGCACCTCGACGGCCGGTATCCCGTACGCGTCGCACAGCTTCACGAAGTCCGGCATCACGCTGAGGTCGACCTGCGAGCGCACGCCACCGTAGAAGTCGTCCTGGAACTGGCGGACCATGCCCAGCGAGAAGTTGTTGAGCAGGACGATCTTCACGTCGAGCTGGTGCTCGACGGCGACCGCCAGCTCCTGCATCGTCATCACGAAGCCGCCTTCGCCGGCCACGCACCACACCGGCAGCTCCGGCCGCGCGAACTTCGCCCCGATGGCCGCCGGGAGCGCAAACCCCATGGTGCCGGCGCCGCCCGAGTTGATGAAGAGCCCGGGTCGCGCGTAGTTCCACCAGAGCGCGGCCCAGATCTGGTTCTGCCCGACGTCCGCGACCACGATCGCCTCGTCGTCGCAGCGGCGGTACATGTCGATCAGCACGTCCTGCGGCTGCAGGTGGCCGTTCGACTTCGTGTAGCGCAGCGGGTGCTCTTCGCGCCAGCGGTCGATCTGGGTAACCCACTGCCCGCGGTCGGCCGGGGGCGGCGCCAAGTGCGGGATCAGGGCCTGCAGCGCTGCCTTCGCGTCGGCCACCACCTCAAGGTGCGGGCGCACGTTCTTGCCCATCTCGGAGGCGTCGATGTCGATGTGGATGAAGGTCTTGGCGTTCGGCGCGAAGGTGCTCAGCTCGGCGGTCACGCGATCGTCGACGCGCATGCCGACCATCACCAGGACGTCCGCGTTCTGAACTGCCTTCAGGCACCAGCCGGTGCCCATGAAGCCCGTCATGTGCAGCGACAGCGGATGGTTCACCGGGAACGCGCCGATGCCCAGGAGCGTCGTGCCGACCGGGACGCCGGCCAGCTCCGCGGCTTCGACGAGCTCCTCCTGCGCGGCGGAGAGGATGACGCCGTGGCCGGCGAGCATGACAGGGTGGCGCGCCGAGTTGATCGCCTCCGCCGCCGCCTGGATCTTGCTGAGGTCGGGCTCGGTGCGCGACCTGTAGCCGGGCAAGTTGACCGCGTCCGGGTACTCGAACTCGCCTTCCGCCATCTGAGCGTCCTTGCAGATGTCGATCAGCACTGGTCCGGGGCGGCCCGTGGTGGCGATGTGGAAGGCCGCGCGGATCGTCTTCGGGATGTCCTCCACCCGGGTGACCAGGTAGTTGTGCTTGGTGACGGAGCTGGTGCAGCCGATGACGTCCGACTCCTGGAAGGCGTCGCGGCCGACGACCTTGGAGCCAACCTGTCCGGTGATGGCGACCATCGGCACCGAGTCCATGGCGGCGGTCGCCAGGCCGGTGACCAGGTTCAAGGCGCCAGGGCCGCTGGTCGCGAAGACGACTCCTGGCCGCCCGGACGCGCGGGCGTAGCCGTCGGCCATGTGGGCGGCGCCCTGCTCGTGGCGGACCAGCACGTGCTGGATGCGGGGGTGCTTGGGCAGGCGCTGATAGATCGGCAGGTTCGCGCCGCCCGGGTATCCGAAGACGTGCGTCACGCCCTCGCGCTCGAGCGCTTCGAGCACCATGTCTGCTCCGGTCATCTCTGGTAGGTCCTCCCCTGAAAAAGAAGAGGCCCCCGCCTTGGGCGGGGGCCTCGCTTGCTTGCTTCTTGTGCGCTAGGCGCTGGGCAGCCCCGCCCGTTCCTCGGCCGTAAGGCCAAGGAGGCCGATAAGAAAAAGGATGCCTACTAGGTTGTGGCGGGGCATTGGAGCACTGAATCCTAGGCGGCCGGCGGCGACTCGTCTAGTGGTTGGGTGACAAATCCGGCGGCCGCGGCTTGTGGAATAGTGTTCGCTCTCGATGCCCCGAACTCTCGCCCAGAAGCTTTGGGACGCCCACGTCGTGAGCTCGGCGGACGGTGAGCCCGACCTGCTCTACGTGGATCTTCACCTCGTCCACGAGGTGACGTCGCCGCAGGCCTTCGAGGCCATGCGGCTGGCGGGGCGCACCGTGCGCCGGCCCGATCTGACTGTGGCCACGATGGATCACAACGTCCCCACCCAGGGCGGCGAGGCGGCCGCGGACGAGGTCGGGCGCCGGCAGCTCCAGGCGCTGCGGGAGAACTGCGACTGGGCCGGCATCCGCCTTTACGGCATGGGCTCACGACACCAGGGCATCGTCCATGTGATCGGCCCTGAGCTCGGCCTCACCCAGCCCGGGATGCTCATCGTCTGTGGCGACTCCCACACCTCCACCCACGGCGCCTTCGGTGCGCTGGCGTTCGGCATCGGCACCTCGGAGGTCGAGGTGGTGCTGGCCACTCAGTGCCTGCCGCAGGCGCGCCCGGCCGACCTCGCCGTCACCGTCGAGGGCGACTTGCCCGTGGGCGTCGTGGCGAAGGACGTCGTGCTCGGTTTGATCGGCCAGGTCGGCGTGCGCGGCGGCCGTGGGCACCTCGTGGAGTACCGGGGATCGACGATCCGCAATCTGTCGATGGAAGGCAGGATGACCGTCTGCAACATGTCGATCGAGTGGGGCGCGCGGGCCGGCATGGTGGCGCCCGACGAGACGACGTTCGGCTGGTTGGAGGGCCGCCGGCACGCTCCGCGTGGCGCCGCCTGGGACCAGGCTCTCGAGCGCTGGTCGAGCTTTCGCAGCGATCCCGACGCGGAGTTCGAGCATGAGATCAAGCTCGACGCCACGCGCTTGGTTCCACACGTCAGCTGGGGAACCAATCCCGGTCAGGTCGCGCCGATCACCGGCCGCATCCCGGACCCGTCGGACGAGACGATGGAGCGCGCGCTGCGCTACATGGACCTGACGCCGGGCACGGCGCTGCAGGACATCAGCATCGACCGCGTCTTCATCGGCTCCTGCACCAATGCGCGGCTGGAGGACCTCCGCGCCGCAGCGGGGATCCTGCGCGGCCGGCGCGTGCATGCGAACGTCCGGGCGATGGTCGTCCCGGGCTCGGCCACGGTGAAGCGCGAGGCCGAGGCCGAGGGGCTGGACGAGGTCTTCCGCAGCGCGGGCTTCGAGTGGCGGGAAGCCGGCTGCTCCATGTGCCTGGGCATGAATCCCGACATCCTGGCGCCGGGAGAGCGATGCGCGTCGACGTCCAACCGCAACTTCGAGGGCCGCCAGGGCGCGGGCGGGCGCACGCACCTTCTGTCGCCGCCGATGGCGGCAGCCGCGGCTATCGCGGGCCATCTCGTCGACGTCCGGGAGCTCGATGTTTAACGTGAAACATTCCGAGCCGGTCGTCGGTCGAGCGGCACCCCTGTGGCGTGCCGACGTCGACACCGACCAGATCATCCCCAAGCAGTTCCTGAAGCGCATCGAGCGCACGGGCTATGGCGAGTTCCTCTTCTACGACTGGCGGCGTGCCGACCCGGGCTTCGTCCTCGACCGCCCGGAGCACCGCGGCGCCAAGATCCTGGTCGCGGGCCCGAACTTCGGCTGTGGATCGTCGCGAGAGCACGCGGTGTGGGCGATCCAGCAGGCCGGCTTCGACGCCGTGATCGCGCCCTTCTTCGCGGACATCTTTCGCAGCAACTGCCGTCAGTCGGGGCTGCTGGCGGTGACCCTGCCGGAGGCCGAGGTGAAGGCGCTCGCCGAGCTGCTCGCCGTCCAGCCCGAGGCCGAGGTCACCGTCGACCTCGAGGCCCAGGTGGTGACGTGGCCCGGCCGCGAGATCGAGTTCGATATCGACCCCTTCACTCGCGAGTGCCTGCTCAACGGGTGGGACGACGTCGGGCTTGTGCTGCGGCAGGCCGACGCGATCGCCGCTTACGAGCGGCGCCGGTCAGAGCTGCTGCCGCAGGCGCTCTAGCTCCTCGTCGGACGTCGTCGGCCCAGCGGTGCTCGCCGGCCGGGTGGAAGATCCGCACGTAGCTCTCGTAGTGAGGCGGCGCCAACGAGGCGACGGTGAAGCCGCCGGCCCCGCCCCAGGTTTCGAGGGTTTGGATGACCCAGTCGGCCGGCGCCGGGTCGAGGTGCACCTCGAGCCCCGAGAACAGCTCGCCCAGGTACGGCGTCGACATGGCGTACCGACCCTAGCGAAGATTGGTGAGTGACACAGCCGCTGAGCGCAGCGAAGGCGCGCGACCTGGTCAGGACGGCGGCGCTGCCGGAGGTGCTGGAGGTCGCCCTGTCCCGGCTGCAGGAGCTCCAGGACCCTGGTCTTCGGGACGCGATCCTCGATCGCTTCAGGCGACTGATGGAGCAGGGGCCGAAAGGGGACGGCGGCGGCGGCCTGCGCATGGCGCTGCTGACCGCGCTGCGGCCCATCGCCCACGCGGGTGATGTCGAGGTCTTCGAGAGCGCCGTCCTCCTGATCGAGATCGGCTACGGGAAGGACGTGGTCCAGAATCTGCGCGCGGCGGCGCTGGTCGGCATCGCCAGCCTGGACGAGCCCCGCGCGGCCTGGTACGCGACGCACCTCCTGCGAGACCGCGAGAACGTGTCGGACGTCACCGGGCAGCCGGCCCTGACCGCCGCACAGCTGCTGGTGTCGATCGGACGCCCTGAGCCGCTCTACCTGGAGGCGCTGCGCGGGGGCGGCCATCCCGAGGTCCGAGCCGAGTGCGTGCGGCAGCTCACGTCCCTGCCGGCGCCTCTCCTCGCCAAGCTGGCCGAGGAGATCCTCCGCGGCGACGACGAGCCGCTGATGATCGGGCTGGTCGACCTGGCGCTGGCTCACGAGTCGCTGCCACAGCTGGCGCCGGTGCTGCGGGTGTGGCTGCAGACCACAGACCGCATCGACGTCTACCGCTACCTCGTGATGGCAGCGGCGGCCAGCCGGCGCGAGGCCGCGATCGCCCTCCTGCGAGAGCTCCTACCGATCACGACCGACCGTCACAAGTTCGTCGCCCTCGAGGGAGCGCTTGAGCTCCTGGCGCCAAGCCCGCGCTGAGAATCTTGTGACTGAACCACTTACGGAGGGAAGCCATCTGCCTGTAGGGTCCCTTCCAATGCGCCAGGCATTGGTAGCCGTAGCCCTTCTTCTCGCCGTCCCCATGTGGGCGGACGCCTAGCGCACTCGAAAGAGCATTCGCAAGGCCCCCGCCCACCGGGCGGGGGCTCTTTCTTTTTTCGGAGGGGAGTCGTGGAAGCAAGACAGGAGACCGAGGCGGAGGACGCGATATTCGCGCTGCACCGCGGTGGCAAGCTGCGGATCGAATCCAGCGTGGCGGTCGATTCCGCGGCCGTGCTGGCACAGGCCTACACGCCTGGCGTGGCGAGCGTGTGCCGGGCGATCGCGCGCGAGCCGCTGCTTGCGCACACCCACTCGATCAAGGCCAACACGGTCGCGGTCGTCACCGACGGCACCGCCGTCCTGGGCCTGGGAGACATCGGCCCGCTGGCGGCTGAGCCGGTGATGTCCGGCAAGGCGATGCTCTTCGCCGAGATGGCCGGCGTGCAGGCCTTCCCGATCTGCCTGGACACCCGCGACCCCGACGAGATCGTGCAGACGGTGAAGCTGATCGCGCCGGTCTTCGGCGGCATCAACCTGGAGGACATCTCGGCGCCGCGCTGCTTCGAGATCGAAGAACGCCTCGACGCCGAGCTCGACATCCCCGTCTTCCACGACGATCAGCACGGCACCGCGATCGTTGTCATGGCAGCCCTCATCAACGCGCTCGAGCTGACGGGCCGGAGCTTCGAAGACCTGCGGGTAGTCGTCTCGGGGATCGGCGCGGCCGGTATCGCGTGCACCAAGATGATGCTCGAGGCCGGCGTCACCGAGATCATCGGCTTCGACTCGGCGGGTCCTGTCCACAGAGGGCGCCACGGGCTGAGCGGCGTGAAGCGCTGGTACTCGACAGCGACGAATCCTCCGCGCTTCGCCGGCACGCTGCGCCATGCGCTGGAGGGCGCCGACCTGTTTCTCGGCCTCTCGCGCGGCGGTCTGCTCCACCGCGAGGACCTCAACGTGATGGCGCCTGACGCGATCGTGATGGCGCTCGCCAACCCCGAGCCGGAGGTCCGCCCCGAGGAGGCGATCGGAACCCCCGTCCGCGTTTTCGCGACCGGCCGCAGCGATCTGCCCAACCAGGTCAACAACGTGCTGGCCTTCCCGGGCGTCTTCCGCGGCGCGCTCGACGCCGGCGCCACCACTGTCAACCGCGCGATGAAGATCGCCGCGGCGCGGGCGATCGCCGGCTGCGTCAGCCCAGAGGAGCTCGAGAGCGGTCAGATCGTGCCGCACGCCCTCGATCGGCGCGTGCCGAGTGTCGTGGCGGCGGCCGTGGCCGAAGCCGCGATCAGGAGCGGGGTCGTGCGTTAGTTCGGAGCGGCGAACCAGCCGTCCGGTCCGATTCCCTGGCCAGCTTTGAGCCGCGGCCAGTACTGCTGCTCGAAGACCTTGCCGATCAGCTCACCTCGGCTGTGCACCCCGACCTTGGTGAAGACGACCTTCAGATGCTGCTGCACCGTCAGCGGCGAGATCCCCAGGTCCTGTGCGATCTCCTTCGTGGACAGACCACGCAGCGTGAGCTGGGCGATCTGCGCCTCACGATCCGTCAGGGAATACGCGCTCACGATCAGCGGTGCCAGCTCGGCGCCGTCGGGAGGTTCGATGATCACGGCCACCTGGCGCCGGCCGCCTGCCGTGGTGAGTCGCGAAGCCTGGACGGCTATCCAGCGACCGTTTGGCAGCTGGACGCGACCGCGAGGCATGAGCTGCGGCAGCGCGACCTCAGATCCTTCCAGCTCGCGAAGCCGCGCGACGACCGCGTAGACCACATTGGGCATCGGTCCCATCCACTCCGACTCCAGGAGCTTCAGCTCGTGGAGCCAGGCGCGCGCCGTCGTGGACATCGCGATCGGCTCCAAGTCGTCGGACAGGATCACGAGACCCGGCCCCGCGACGGTGTCCTCGACGACCGGAGCGTCTAGCACCAGCGCGGCGCGCAGGCCGGCTGCAATCGTTTCGGTCAGCCCGGCGATCCACTTGGCCTCGGCCTGGCTGAAACTACCCGACTCGGTTCGGCGCAGCAGATCGAGCGCCCCCCAACAGGCTCCATCCACGACCAGGGCTGCCCTCAGCTCGTCGTTGAGCCCGGCGGGCTGGTTGATCTCTCGCCAGCGAGCGCTCCGGTGCATGTCTCCACCGGTCGCCTCGCCCAGCAGGCCCACTGATGGAGTGCGGCGGGCGAGGTCCGCGAACTTGTTGAAGTCCGGTTCGGAGTACTCCAACTGCAGGAATCGCCCGGATGTCTGGGGGGCGAAGCCTTCGCCGATGCTGCTGGTCAGCATCAACGTGGCAGGATCGATGGTGGCGATGCACCAGCCCTCACAGGGCACAACTCGGCGTATCTCCGCCATGACTTCGCGTACCAGCGAGCGACGGTCGAGCCCCGATCCGCAGAGTCGGATGATGCGATCGGCGATCACCTCGAGACGGGCTCGGCTGATCATCGCTGCGGAATCCTAGCGTGCGTGACCCCGCCGGCGAATACCACCAATCTGGTATTCACGCAGCCCACCTCTTCGTCCACGCTGCGACCCCATGAGCACTTCAACTCTCGATCCAGCCGTCAAGCACCAAGCCTTTGCCGACGCCTGCAACGCCGGTGACGTCGGTGGACTGCTCGCCCTTTATTCACCCGACGCCATCGTCGTGGAGCGCACCGGCGAGCTGACGCGGGGCATCGCCGCCATCCGCCAGCACCTGGAGCAGCTCGTGGCGATGAACCCACGCATGGAGATCATCGCTTCCACCGCGATCGTCAACGGCGATGTCGCCCAGCTCAGCTCGTGGTGGCGTTGCATCGTCACCACGCCCGACGGGCGCGAAGTGGAGCTGGAGTTCCGCGGGTCGGAGCTCGACCGTCGGCAACCGGACGGGTCGTGGCTGATCGCCGTCGACAACCCGTGGGGAGCGGAGGCCGGCCTGGGCTAGAGCGCTACTTGGCCCGCATCCGATTGTTGCGCGGCTGGTGCTCCACCTCGGCCAGTCCCAGGGCCTCAAGGAGCGGGGGCATGTACATGCCGAACCTGCCGCGCAGCCCCTTCTTGGTGCCGTACCAGCCGCCGACGGGGTTGTCCGGCGAGCGACCCCAGGCTTCGACGGTGCCTTCCGTCGCCGTCTTCTGCTCGTCGGCCGCGCCGAGGGGGACCCAATCGCCCTGCGCTTTGAGCCAAGCGTGCAGGTCCTCGATCGCCCGCGCCTGGTAGCCGAGCTTGGTACCGCCGACCTGGCACACGATCACGGCCGGGTCGGCGCTGTCGTCTCGCCACATCGTGTACTGCGATGAGCCGCTGGGCGTGGTCAGCTGCCAGGGGTTGTCCTTGGTTCCGTCGCCATTCGCACTCATGACCGGGGATGCTAATCGCCCGCCGCGCGTGGCTAGGCCGGCGGAGGTTGGGTGACAGCGCCCTCCGACGCCGAGCCGACCAGCGCCGCGTACTTGGCGAACACTCCGCTCGGGTAGAGCGACTCGGGTGGCGACCAATCCCGCATCCGCTCGGCCACGTCCAGGCCCGGCGCCTCCAACGACCGCGAGTCGACGTCGATGACGATTTCGTCGCCGTCTCGCAGAGCGGCGAGCGGTCCGCCCACCGCCGCCTCCGGCGCCACATGGCCGATCATCAGCCCGCGCGTCGCGCCGCTGAACCGCCCGTCGGTGACGAGCGCGACGCTCTCACCGAGGCCCTCGCCGACGATCGCGGCGGTCACCTGGAGCATCTCGCGCATGCCGGGCCCGCCCCGGGGTCCCTCGTAGCGGATCACGACCGTGTCGCCGGCATCGATGCGGCCCGCAAGGACGGCGGTCAGCGCGTCCTGCTCGCGGTTGAAGACCCGCGCCGGGCCGCGGTGCTCGGTCGGGGTGTGGGCGGTCACCTTGACCACCGAGCCCTCCGGAGCGAGGTTGCCGCGGAGTACGACCAGCCCACCCTCCGAGCGGAGCGGAGAGCCGAGCGGCATGACGACCTGCTGGCCGGCGGTCTCGACGATGCTCGCAACCTCCTCGGTCAGCGTCTTGCCGGTGACCGTCAGCGCGTCGCCGTCGACGTAGCCGCCCTCGATCAGCCGTCGGGTGAGGAGACCGATTCCGCCCGCCCGGTGGAGCTCGACCGCGGCGAAGCGGCCGCCCGGCTTGAGGTCGCACAGCAGCGGCGTCCGCCGGCTGACGCGATCGATGTCATCCAGGCTCAGCTCGACCCCGACCTCGCGCGCCAGCGCGAGCAGGTGTAGCACCGCATTCGTGGAGCCGCCGCTGGCCGCCACGGCGGCGATCGCGTTGTCGAAAGCCCGTCTGGTCAGGATTCGCGAAGGCCGCAGGTCGTTCTCGAGAGCGTTCATGACCAGCGCGCCGGCCTCCTGCGCCGCCAGCGGCTTGTCGCCGTCCACCGCGGGAATGGAGTTGAAGCCCACCGGCGAGAGGCCGATTACCTCCATCAGCATCGACATCGTGTTGGCCGTGTACTGGCCGCCGCAGGCGCCGGCGCCGGGGCAGGCGACGAGCTCCAGCTCGGTCAGCTCCGCCTCGCTGATGCGTCCCGCCGCGGCGGCGCCGATAGCCTCGTAGACGTCGCCGACGGCCACATCTTGGCCCTTGAACCGGCCCGGCATGATCGAGCCGCCGTAGAGGATCAAGCCTGGGCGGTCCAGCCGCGCCAGCGCCATCGCCGCGGCGGGAATCGTCTTGTCGCAGCCGACGAGACAGCAGAAGGCGTCGAACATGTGGCCGCGGCCGACGAGCTCGATCGAGTCGGCGATCACCTCGCGGCTCACGAGCGAGGCCTTCATGCCCTCGGTGCCCATCGTGATGCCGTCGGAGATCGAGACGGTGTTGAACTCCATCGGCATCCCGCCGGCCTCGCGGATGCCGGCCTTGAGCGGCGGGGCCAGCTCGCGCAGCCCGAAGTTGCACGGCCCCGTCTCGATCCAGGTGTTGGCGACGCCGATGAACGGCCTGGCGATGTCCTCGCGCGTCAGACCGATCGCGTGCAGAAAGGCACGGGCGGCCGCACGGTCTCGGCCCTCGTACAGGGTGCGGCTCGGCAGCCGCTGGTCAGGCACTTTCGCGGTCAGGCGAGAACCGGGGCGGCGATCTCCTCGAGACGCTGAACGCTGTCGCGCTGGCGGTCGAGGTGGCGCTCAGCCCACTCGAGGATGCGCTCCTCGCGGGTGAAGAAGATGACCTGGTGATCCGCGCTCACCTCGTGAAGTATCTCCAGCAGCGCCTCCGTCCGCTCGGCGTCGGAGTGCACGGTGACGTCGTCGAGGAGCAGTGGGCAGCTGCGATCTTCGACCGTCAGGTGCTCGGCGAGGGCGAGCCGGAGCAGCAGGTAGACCTGCTCGGCCGTGGCATGCGACAGCATCCCCGCGGGCTGCCAATCGCCGCCCGGCCCGCGCACGTCGACCTGGAGTGAGATCGGGTCCACCCATGCCTCGGTGTAGCGGCCGAGCGAGATCCGCGGCAGCCAGCGCCCCAGCATGGCGGCGATCGCCGGCGCGATATCTGCATTCATCGTCAGGGCCGCCTCGGTCAGGCGCTCCCGCGCCAGCTCCAGCGCCGAACGGTAGGCGCCCAGCTCCCAAGCCTCGCGCGCCACCTCGCCCCAGGCCTCTTCAGCCTCGGCCGGGTGATCGATGAAGCTGGCCGCCTCGAGAGCGGAGAGGGCCTGCGCGGCCGCCCGCGCGGCGGACTCCGTGTCCTTCCGCGCCTGGGCGAGCTGCTCGCCGCCGTCGTCGGCCGCCTCGACGCTCGCCAAGGCTTCCGGCCCGAGCTCCTTGACGAAGGCGGCCAGCCGCCGCTCGCGTCGGGTCGCCTCCTTCTCGATCTCGGCCAGCTGGCGGCCCTCCAGGAGCTGCGTCAGCTCCCGCCACGCCTCGCGTGCCTGCGCGCGCTCGCGCCTCTCCTGCTCGATCTCGTCCATGCCGGCCCGCAGCTCCGTGGCAAGCTGGTCGACGACGCGGCCCTTCAGCTTCGCCAGCTTGGCTGCGGCGCGGATTCCTTCCGACGCTCGCTCGTTGGCGGCCAGCGCCTCGGCCCGTCGCTTCTCCAGCAGCTCGCGGGCCCGCAGCTGCTCGGCCAGCTTCTCCTTCTCGTCCGCGCGGGCGGCTATGCGCGCCCGCTCTTCGCAGTCGCGCACGTAGAGGAAGACCGTCTGCATCACCTGGCCCTGCGGAGCCTCGTAGCCGCGGGTCGAGAGCGCCGAGCGGAGACGGGCGTCGGCGTTGATCGACTCCTGGCGCAGCCGCTTCTGGCGCGCGCTCCATTTCTTCTGCTCGACCTGGGCCGCTTCGTAAACCGAGACGCGGTCGGCCAGCGAGCGCAGCGCCGCCGGCTCGGGCTCGAGGCCCTGCATCCGCGCGTAGGTGACGGGGTGGGGACGATCGTCGGCATCGCGGCGGCGCAGCAGCTTGGCCGGCGGCTCGGGTCCCTGGGTCTCGATGGCGTGGGCGAGATCCCGCAACACACCGGAGCTCAGGGGTGAGACGACGGCCGGGACCTCCGCGGGGCGCGCATGCCAGTGCCGGTCGAGCTCCTGGTTCGCGTACTCATAGACCTCGCGCGCCGCGAGGACACCCGGGTCGGGCACCAGGTCGCCCTCGACCGGCTGATCCTTGATCGAGTCCAGCCGAGCCTTGATCTGGACGATCGTCGGGCCGTCCAGCTCGGGCACCTCCGGTCTCGCGCTCCAGGCGGTCAGGGCCGCGGCCACCTGCTGCTCGACCGAGCTCGGCGGCGCTTCTGCCGGCGGAGCCTGTGGATACAGCTGGAGCAGCTCGGCCGCCCGATCCGCGCGCTTGCGCATATCCGCGGCACGCCGTGCCACCGCCGCGCCTTCGACGAGGCGCAGCGTGAGGGCCTGGCGCTCGGCGCGCTCCTGCGCCGCTTCGGCCTCCATCTGCAGCCGGACCTGGCGATCGCGCGCCGCGACGACGCGCTGCAGCTCGGAGTTGGCCGCCGTCAGCCGCTCGACCGCGTCGTGCAGCTGTTCCTCGAGGTCGATGTCGAGCAGCTCGAGGGCTCGCTCGACGGACATGTCCAGCTCGCCCCCTTCGGCGGCACGCCGCAGGTCGTCGTACAGGACGGCCGGCGACAGCACCACCCGCAGGACATCGGCTTGAGCGACCGCGGCCGTGAGCGCAAACGTCCGGCGGTTGAAGCCGATCCAGCGGGAGCAGTCTGCGGAGCCTTCCCAGATGAGGCCGGCGCCGACGTCCTGTCCGTTGGCACCAGTCACCTCAGGCGGAGGCAGATCGCCGTTGGGTGCTCCGTCGAAACGCCGGTCGATGGTCACGTCGAGCTTGCTCGACACCTCGAGCCGGCCCCCCAAGGACCAGGGCGGCGCATCGCCGGCCCAGGGCCGATGGCGATCCGCGAACGCGATGTCCTCGGGTCGCCGCTCTCCTGGAGGCGGGAGGCCGCAGATCAACGCGACCAGCGCCGAGTGCGCTGTCGACTTGCCTGATTCGTTCGGTCCCCAGATGACGTTCAGCCCGGGAGCGAAGTCGAGATGACGGCCGCGGAACGGCCCGAACGAGCGGAGCTCGAGCTGCTTGATCCTCACGGCTGCACGTCCGACGGCGGCCGTCCCGCGAGTGCCCGCATGCCGCTGAGCAGCGCGAGCCGGCGAACGTGCGTCGGCGTCTCATCCGGCGCCAGCAGGTTGCGCACGAACTCGCCGCGCACCGTCTGCTCCTCGCCGATCACCGCCAGGTCGATCGCGTTGAGCTCCTCGGTCCCGAACCGTAGCTCAGGCACCGGCGGCGCCTCGCCGCCCAGCTGCCGCCGGCCGACCTCGACCGTGCCGTCGTCGGCGATCGACAGCACCTCGACGCTGCCGACCGGGTCTTCCGGCTCAGCCGGGTGGGCGGCGCCCGGCGCTGACGTCTTGCCCTCCTCCATCGGAAAGTGACTGCCGGCGGAGATGACGTGGTGGACGTCGTCTCGGCTCTCCAGCTCGGCGACCAGCTCCGGCGAGCCGTCGCGAAGGACGACGATCCTGATCTCTCCCGGGTTGGGCTGCGGCATCGCCGCCTCCGAACCGGGCGGCGCCACCCATACGGTCAGGCCCGGGATCGGCTCGACCAGTCCGGCCGTTCGGCAGACGTGAACGTTGGAGGTCCACTTCACCTGCTCGTACAGACCGGCCTGGTCCAGGGGGTCCGATCCGCCCGGCATCAGGAGGACGGGCATGGGCGCCAGGCGCTCGAAGCCGGCCCTCAGCATCTCGCCGGTGTCGGGGTGATGGCGGTCCTGGTCGAAGAGGTCGCCAGCCGAGATGAGAACGTCGCCCTCGGCGCCGGCGACGGCGCAGATCGCCTCGAAGGCGATCGCCTGGGCGACCCGCGCGGCGGCCCCGCGTTCGCTCGTGGTCCACGGAAAAGCCCGGTCGAGGTGGAGGTCGCCGAACGCGATCACCCGCAGCTCGCGCTGCTCGGCAGCGGCCCCGCCCGACATAGCGGGTGGAACTCTACCCCGCGAACGTCAGCGCGGATAGACGTTTAGCTCGGTCGCCTTGACGGATACCCAGACCCGGCCGCCGCGATCGAGCTCCAGCGCCGAAACCGCGGCGGGAGTCACCTCGGCGACCAGCGCCGGCGCCGGGGCGTCGCCCAGGACCTGCACTCGGGCTCGGTCGCCCAGCAGCTCCACGCCCACCGGAGTGCCCGCCCATACGTTGCGGGGCGTGCCCTCGGGGCGGTGCCGGTGGAGCGCCACGGCGCGTGGGTGGACCGTCACGAACACCGCCCCCCGCAGGGGACTGGGCGCGGCGACCGCGGCGCCGGAGTCGAGCAGCACGGTGCCCCCGTCCGCCTCGCCGAGCAACAGGTTGAGGCCGGCGAGGTCCGCGACGTAGGCGCTGCGCGGCCTTGCCGTCACCTCCGGCAAGCTGCCCTGCTGCACGACCTTGCCCGCCTCGAGGATCAGGAGCTGCTGCGCCAGCGCGGCTGCCTCGAGCGCGTCATGCGTGACGAGGATGCGGATGCCGTCGAACGCAGCCAGCTGGGCCGCCAGGTCGCGGCGCATGCCGACGCGACTCGGGGCGTCGAGTGACGCGGTCGGCTCGTCCAGCAGCAGGAGCTGCGGCCTGATAGCCAGCGCGCGGGCCAGCGCGACACGCTGTCGCTGCCCTCCCGAGAGCTGCGCCGGGCGGTGTTTGGCGAAGCCGTCGAGGCCGACCTTGCTCAGCCAACCGGCCGCCTCGTGTGCTGCCGCACGTTTGGTCAAACCCTTGGCGCGCAGCCCGAAGCCGACGTTGTCGAGCGCGCTCAGGTGCGGAAAGAGGACGTGGTCCTGGAAGACGAAGCCCGCGTTCCTGCGCTCCGGATGCACGTGGCGGCGGCCCGGGCCGTCGTCGAGCACCCGTCCCGCGAGGGTGACGCGGCCCTCGTGGCGCTGCAGGCCGCCGAGGGCCCGCAGGAGGGTGCTTTTGCCGGCCGCATTGGGGCCCAGGACCGCGAGCGTCTCGCCCGGCGCCACGCTGAAGGCCGCGGCGAGGTCGAGCTCGCCCAGGGTCAGACGGACGTCAGCTTCGAGCACCGAGCCACCTGCCGCGCAGCGCCACCAGTACCGCGAGCGAGAAGACCAGCATGATCACGCTGAGCAGCAGCGCGGCGTCGGGATCGGTCTGCAGGAACAGGTAGGCGGCGAGCGGGCTGGTCTGCGTGACGGCCGGGAAGTTGCCGGCGAAGGTGATCGTGGCTCCGAACTCGCCGAGAGCGCGCGCGGCGGCGAGGGTGCCGCCGGCCACCACCGCTGGGGCAACCAGTGGCAGGGTGACTCGGCGGAACACCGTCCACGGACGCGCTCCCAGAGTGCGTGCGGCCTCCTCGAACCGCGAGTCCAGCGAGCGGATCGCCGCCTCCACCGTCACCACCAGGAACGGCATGGCGACGAAGGCCTCGGCGAACACGACGGCCAGCGTGGTGAAGGGGATGGTCACGCCGAAGGCTTGGAGGGGCTCGCCGAGCAGCCCGCGCCTGCCGTAGGCCTCGAGCAGGGCGATGCCCCCGACGACGGGCGGCAGGACCATCGGCAGGACGGCCAGCGCCCGCACCACGTCGCGGCCTGGGAAGGAGACGCGCGCGAACACGTAGGCGAGCGGGACGCCGAAAACCAGGGCGACAGCAGTGGCTGCAGCGGTGGTCGCGGCCGACAGCCGGAGCGCGTCGAGCGTGCCGGGCTCCGCCAGCAGCGCGATGGCTCGGGGCCAGGGCGCGCGGATCAAGAGCGCGAGCAGCGGCAGCCCCAGGAACAGCCCGCCGAGAACGGCAAGCGGGAGCACTACCGCGGGAGTTCGCGTCGGCCGGTCGGGCCTACTGGCTACGGGGCGGCGAAACCGTAGCGTCGCAGCACCGCCTGGGCTGCCGGTGTTAAGAGGTAGGCGAGGAACGCGCGAGCCCCCGCGGCCTGCGGCGCGCCGTGCAGCACCGCGGCCGGATAGGTGGCGACCACGTTCTGGGCGGCGGGGATGACGACGCCCTGGACCTTGCTCCCGGCCGCCTTGACGTCGGTCGTGTAGACGATGCCCGCGTCCGCCTCCCCGAGCTCGACCTTCGCCAGCACTGATTCGACGTCCACCTCGAGGCTCTTGGGCTTGGCCACCACGGCCGCCTTCTGCAGAGCCTGGAGCGCGTACTTGCCGGCGGGCACCGCCGCGCCCGCGAGCACCAGGGTCACATCAGCGCGGGCCAGGTCTGCGAGGGTTTCGATGTGCTTGGGGTTGCCGGGAGCGACGGCGATCTCCAATTGGTTGCGAGCGAAGTCCTTGGCCTGGCCGCTGAGCAGACCGAGGGTCTCGGCCTGCGTGATGTGCGCTTCGTCCGCCGAGGCGAAGAGGTCCGCGCTCGCGCCCTGCTGCAGCTGCGTTATCAGGGTCTGCGTGCCGGCGAAGTTGAACGTGAGGCGATATCCCGGGTTGTCCTTTTGGAACCCTGTTTGCAGCGTCGGGAAGACCTGATTGAGGCTCGCCGCGGCGAAGACCGTCACAGTCTTCGGAGGCGCTGCGTTGGTCGCGGGCTGCGAGCCGCAGGCGACGCTGATCGCAGCCGCGGTTGCGAGGAGCAAGGCGCGTCTCATGGCAGCTCGATCACCACGTTGGTGGCTTTGACCTGAGCCACCACCCGGACGCCGGGCTCGAGCCCGAGCTCGTCGACCGCCTCGCGCGTCAGCAGGGAGACGACGCGGAACGGCCCGGCCTGCACCTCGACCTGGGCGGCCACCTTGTCCTTGGTGACGTGCGTCACGATCCCTGGAAAGGAGTTGCGGGCCGAGCGGCGGCGCCGCTCCTGGCGCTGCGGCGAGGACTCCGTCATGAGGCGTGCGAGGTCCTCGCCGTCGATGCGTCGCCTGCCGCCCGTCGCGCGTGACGACTTCAGGCGGCCACTGTCTGCCAGACGCCTGACGGTGTCTGCGCTGACGCCGAGCATGGCTGCTGCCTCGCCGACCGCGAGCTGTTGGTGTGCTTGTGCGCTCAAACCTCGCAGCAGCATAGCAATTGCGAGGTATGTATCTCGACATGGTGGCGGTTGCAAAGCAAGAGCCCCTCGGCGGGAGTGCCGACGGGCTCCTAGCGAGGGGCTTGGGTGTCTTTGTGAGCGGGAGTCGGCTGCCCGGTTGCGCCGAGCAGCCTTACCCTCCCGCAGCCAATACAACGGTCGGGGTGGTGAATTCCTGCGCGGCCTGCGCGGCGGGGCGCTCGAGTGGTGCCGTAATGGTGCCCGCCCGGGGACTCGAACCCCGAACCAACGGATTAAGAGTCCGCTGCTCTGCCAAATTGAGCTAGGCGGGCGAGGAGCTCGGCCCGCAGACGAGGGCCGGCAGCGATTCTACCCGCCGGCCTTAACAGCCTGGGTTTTGCTCGCGCCCGCATCCGCCTAACGTCCCGCTGCGAGCACGTCATGGCACCCCTGCGCGCGAGAGCGCCACTCGACCTGGACCTGGAGGATCAGCTGATCTTCGGCCTCACGCCGATCCGCTTCGGCTACCTCGCCGTCGGCTGCCTCATCGCCTACACGCTGGGGCGCATGGACCGGGCAGCGTCGCCCTGCGGCTCCCGCTGGCAGTCATCGTCGCTAGTGCTTCCGCCGCCCTGGCCTGGGTTCGTTGGCGAGGGCGTCCGCTCGACGCATGGGCGCTCGACCTTGCTATCTACACACGCCGCAACTTCGAGGTCGAGATCGATCCGGTCGTGCTCCGCAGGATCCGTGCGCCGCTGCGCCGGCCGCAGCGCCCGCGCCTCCTGGCGAGCCGGCCGCACGTGCCGACCATCGCGGTGGCCGGGACCGAGCCAGGGGCGGGCGCCACTACGGTCGCGGTCGAGCTCAGTGCCGCCCTGTCACTCAAAGGCCGCCGCGTCGCTCTGACCCAGGTCGGCGGCGCGACCGCGCAAACCGTTCGGCTCGCGCTTGAAGCGGACGGCAGTCACGCACGGACAGGCCTCCGCGTCGCGGCGGGCGACAGGCATGCGGACTCCGACTGCGTGGTCCTCGACCTGGGCTCGCGACGCTCTATCACTCGTGCTGACCTGGCTCTGCTGGTGTCGCCGGCTGGACGCGCCACCGCCGCCCCCGCGCAGCTTGGCGCCCAGCACATGCACCTGATCGTCAATCGCGACCGCGCCCTTTCGCCGGCAGACGACTCCGGCCTGCTGCGGGTGCCTGAGGACCTCAGCGTGCCCGCCGCCCAGGCCGCCGGCGAGCCTGTCATCGTCCAATTCCCGCGCTCCCGCGCCGCCCTGGCCTTCAGGCGCCTCGCCGACGCGGTCGATCCCTCGCATCCCGGGCCGTGGCAGGACTCTTCGGGCGTACCGCCGGCCGGCTGAAGCTGCCCCTCGCAGTCGGGCCGTTGGTGGTCCGCCGCCGTCCGGCGGGAGGCTTGGCCGAGGCGCCGCCGGCTTTGGCGATCCTGGCCACGGGGCCGCTCGGCTACTCCGGCGCGGCCGAGGAGGACCAGCAGCGCTGGTGTGACGCCTTCCGCCGTCTCCTCGACGGCCTGGACCATCCGCTGCAGATCATCGTCCGTTCGCGGCCGGGAATCGAGCGGGCCCGGACCTCGAGTCAGTTCGCGCACGGCGATCGCCGCACCCTCGACCTCGCGTTCACGCTGGCGCTCGACGAGGCGGCCGCCGCCATGCACCGGACCGTGAGCTTCGTGGCCCCGCCGGCCGCCGCCGAAGGGCTGATCACCGCACTGTCGGCTGTCGAGGTCACGGTCGAGCCTGCCGTCGCCACACCGCCGCCTGACTATCGAGTCGAGCTCGGCCAGCGCCTCGAGACCGCCGGCGGCTTGCGGCGCAGCTGGTACCTGCAGCGGTTTCCCGGCATCGAGCTGGAGCCGGGCTGGCTGCAGCGCTTCGCGGTTCCCGCGGTCGACGTGCTCATCGCCTGCCACCTGCTGCCGCTGCCCACCGCCTGGATCGTGGACCACCTGCAGCGGCGACTGACCGCGATGCGAGCCGCGCGGCTTGAGGAGAGCGCCAGCGGCGACTCGGATCCACACCTGGCCGGAGCCCTCCCGACGGCTCAGGAGCTGCAGCGTCAGCTTGTCGCCAGCCAGGAGCGGGCTTTCCTGGTTGCCGTCTACGTGACGGCTAGCGCAGCCGACGATGCCGCCTTGGCAGCAGCGTCCGAGGCGATCGAGAGCGCCGCACGATCGTTGCTCTGCCGGCTGGAGCCGCTGACGTTTCGCATGTACGACGGCAGCCTGGCCACGGCGCCTCGCGGTGGCGACCCGCTCAACCGCGGGAAGATCCTGCACACCTCGGCCGCCGCGACCCTGTTTCCCTGGTTCGACTCAGAGCTGCGGGAGCCGGATGGCCTGCTCGTCGGCCGCAGCCGGGCCACCGGTACGCCGGTGCAGCTCGATCCGTTCGACCAGCGGCGCCATCCCAACGCGAACATCGGAGTGTTCGGGCACTCTGGCGCCGGCAAGACCTATCTGATGTCGACCCTCGCCATGAGCGCGGCCAGTCTCGGGATCCAGGTCCTGATCATCGATCCGGAGCACGAGTACGGCGGGCTCGCCCGCGCCCTGGGCGGCGTCGACCTGCCTCTCGCGCTTGGGTCCGGCGTGGCCCTGAACGTGCTCCAGCTCCGGGGTGAGCAGTCGGCCGACGAGAGCTGGCTGGGACCCGCGGCGGCCGACGCCGTGGACCTGATCTCGGTCCTCTGCGGCGGACTCGACGAGGCTCAGCGTGCCGGCGTCGAAGCTGCCGTGCGGAGGGCCTACGCCGAGGTCGAGCAGCCGCTGCTGCGCGACGTCGCCGCCCAGCTGGCGGCGGATTCACAGCCGGGCCGGGTGCTGAGCCGGTGGGTGGAGGGCAGCCTGGGATTGCTCTTCAGCCGTCCGACCAATGTCGACCTCGAGGCGCCCGTGGTCGTGTTCGGCATGCGCGAGCTCCGCGAGGAGATGATCGCGCTGGTCCACTTCCTGCTCGCCGAGGCGCTGTGGACGCGCATCAAGGCGAGGCGGCGCCGTCGCCTGCTCTTCGTCGACGAGCTCGGCCTCCTCTTCGAGGATCCGACGATCCGCAAGTTCGTGGTCAACCTGGCGCGCCGGATCCGCAAATACGACGGCGGCCTGGTCTTCGCCACGCAGAACCCGGGCGACCTCCTGAGCAGCGAGCCGGGCTCGGTCGTCGCGACCAACCCGGCGATCCACTTCTTCGGTTCGCTCCGCCCGGGGGAAGCCGCGCGCGTCCAGAGGGCCTTCCAGCTGAGCGACGCGCAGCGCGCAGGCCTGGAAACGGCGCGCCGCGGCGAGTTTCTGCTGGCCAGCGGATCCGATCGCGTGCCGATCGAGGTCGTCGCTCCACCCTGGCAGGCGGAGCTGATCGGTCAGGTTCGAGCGCCGCCCGGGCCCGCCGTATAATCGCCGCCCGATGCGGGGGCCGGCGCCGGAGCTGAGGCTCAGCGGCGGCCGGCTCGACGTGCGCTGGCCGGACGGGGGCACCGCGCTGCGGGATGTCCGCGCGGTGTGCCGAGTGCTCGGTCGCGAGGGGCCCACCCAGCATGTGGGCGGTCCCTGGAGGCGCGCGGCCGAGGGGTTTCGGGCTCGCTGCGGTCCGCTGGAGATCACCCTCATCGTGGGGGGCGGTCGCGGCGCGCTCGAGCTGCGCTTCGAAGCCACGGCGGTCGACCTGGTCCGGGCGCGCGAGCTCGGCCTCAGGGCGACGCCAGAGCTGGGCGGCGGTCCGCCTGAGTGGCTGCTGCACCTGGGCTACCAGTCTTGGGACGCGGCCGGCGTGGCCACGTTTCAGGCGAACGCCAGGTCGTGGTGGACGTGCGGCTTGGCGAATGCGGCAGGAGCCGGGATAGCGCTCGCCGCCGGCGGCGCGACCCGCCATGCGACGCGCTTCGACGCGGCCGATGGAACGATCGCCTGGCTGCAGGTGGCCCCGGAGGGCGGGCCGGGGGAGGCGTGGATGGCGCAAACGGGCAGCCGCTTCGCGAGCGAGCCGGTCCTGGTCAGCGCCGCTTCGGATGTACAGGCGGAGCTCGGCCGTCTGACCACCCGCGGACGCCGGCGCGGGCGGCCGCCGCGTGGCTGGCTCAGCTGGTACCACCTCGGGCCCTGGGTCGACACCGAGGCAATGCTCGCGAACTCAGCGCTGGTCGCGGAGGGTGTGATCCCAGGCCTGGAGGCGGCGGTCATCCAGCTCGACGACGGCTGGCAGACGGCCTATGGCGACTGGGCGCCGAACGCCAAGTTCCGCGACCTCGCCGGCATGTGCGCGACGATTCGCGACCGCGGGCAGACGCCGGGCGTCTGGACGGCGCCGTTCCTCGTCAGCGCCAGCTCCGACCTTGACGCGAAAGCTCCGGAAACGTGGTTCGTACGCGATGAGAAGACCGGCGCGCGGCTCGTCGACGACCGCCACGTCGTCTTCGGGCCGATGCACGTGCTCGATGCCCGGGTGCCGGCGGTGCGCGCTCATCTCGAGCGGGTCTTCAGAGAGCTGCGTGAGCTCGGGTTCGGCTACTTCAAGATCGATTTCCTCTACGCCGGCGCCTATGTCGGGCTCGACGCCTTCCGCTCGGGGCTGCGCGCGATCCGCCGCGGCTGCGGCCGGGATGCCTACCTGCTGGCGTGCGGGGCGCCTCTGCTCCCCGTAGTGGGCATCGCGGACGGGTGCCGGATCGGGCCCGACACGTGCACTCCTCTCTTCAACCCGGAGGCCGGCGGCCCCGAGCCGACCGTCTTCGGCGACGAGATCCAGAACGTCGCGCGCAACCTCGCGGCGGCTCGTCAGCTCCGCGGCTGGTTCGACATCGACGCGGACGTGGCCCTCGCCGGCGGCAACCTGACCGCCGGCCAGGCTCGCCAGCTGCTGACGCTGGTGGCCCTCAGCGGCGGTCTGTATTTCGTGAGCGACGATCTGACTCAGCTCGCCCGCGAACGGCTCGCCTCGCTCGCGAATCCCGAGCTGACAGCATTGCTGGACGGCGCTCCGGCAGCCGCCGCTTGGGAGCCCGGCTCACATGACGCCGCGCCGTCGGTCTGGCGCCGGAGGGACGGAGTGACGGCCCTCTACAACTGGGGCGCGGCGCCGGTCTGGCGGGCCGTTCGAACCGCCTCGGGTGACGCAGCCGTCGACCTCTGGGACGGCTCCGTGATCAGTTCCTCAGGCGGCGTCATCGAGGTGGAGGTTGAGCCGGGAGACGTCCGCCTGCTCCGGGCTTAGGGGCCCGCAGCCGGGGGTAGGCTAAGCGGGTGAGGAGGGTCCTGCATTACCGCTTCCGGGAGCTCCCGGAGGCACGCTCGGAGCGGCTGGAGGAGCAGTTCGCATCGTTCGGCGAAGCACGCGACTGGCGGTCTTCGCCACCGTGGGTGGCAACTGAAAACAGCCGCGGCCTCTTCGAGTCCGAGTATCTGCGGCATCTCCAACTGGCCGAGGGCGCCGACATCACGGCGGCGGGCTTCCTCAAGATGGCCGGCGACGAGACCGACGCGCTCACCCTCACCTTCTTCCTCCGCGACCTGAGCGCGGAGTACGGCGTCGACGTGACCCTGCGCGACGAGGACAACCCGCTCGCCAAGCTGCGCAGGCTGGACTTCCGCGCGGGCCGCCTTCAGTCCGGCCTGTCGCTGGAAGAGACGCTAGCTCGGCGGCCGGTCATCAAGAAGGTGCGCGGCGAGTCGATCCTGTTCTATCCGCCCACCTACCGGCTCCATTCGCAGGCGCCGCCTGGCAGTGGTGAGTGGGGCTATGCGCTGTGCGGGCTGCGCGCGTACGCGCCCTCCTTGCTGGAAGCCGAGCGCGAAGCACTCAAGATCCTGCGCGGCCTTCGACACCTGGGCGCCTAGCTCGGCGGCGCGGTGCGGCTGATCCTGCAGCGGGTCACCTCCGCTGCGGTGAGCTGGGAATCCGAGGGCCGGGCCGAGCGCCGAGCGATCGCTCAAGGCCTCGCCATCCTCGCCGGCGCCGGCGAGGGCGACACCACAGCCGACGCCCAGCGGTTGGCCGACAAGGTCGCCAAGCTGCGGATCTTCCGTGACGAGTCAGGGCGCTCGAACCTCTCGCTGCTTGATGTGGGTGGTTCGGCGCTGGTCGTGTCTCAGTTCACGCTCTATGGCGACCTCAAGGGCGGCCGCCGGCCGTCCTTCATCGCCGCTGGCGAACCCGGGGCCGCCGAGCCGATCGTGGATGCGTTCGCCGCAGCCCTCAGCGCCCTCGGGGTGCCCACCGAGACCGGTCGGTTCGGCGCGCACATGACGCTCGAGATCGTGAACGATGGACCGGTGACGTTCGCCGTCAGCAGCGACTCCTGGGACACCCGTGTCTGACTACCTCGACCGCCACCTGGCGGAGAGCCGTGACGCGCAGCGCCGGATCGAGGCCTATGTGCGCCGCACGCCCCTGCTCGGGACGGACCTGGACCCGAACCTCTTGCTGAAGCCGGAGTGCTTCCAGCCCACGGGCTCATTCAAGGTGCGGGGGGCGTACAACGCCGTGCTGCGGCTCGGCGAGGCTTCCGCCCCGCCGGCTGGTGTGATCGCCGTCAGCTCCGGCAACCACGCCCAGGCTCTCGCCCTCGCGGCGAGAACCGCCGGCCTGCCGGCCCTCATCCTCATCCCAGAAGACGCCAACCCGGCCAAGATCGCGAGCACCCGGGCTCTCGGCGCCGAGGTGATCACCGAGGGCATCACATTCGCCAACCGGGAGCAAAAGCTCCGCGAGGCCGCGGCTGAACGCGGCTACCACGTCGTGCACCCCTTCGACGACTGGGACGTCATCCACGGCGCGGGTACCGCGGCGCTCGAGCTGCTCGCCGACCGGCCGGATGTCGGGGCGATCGTCATGCCCGTCGGCGGCGGCGGAATGCTCTCGGGCACCGCGCTGGTCGCCAAATCCATCCGGCCGGAGGTTCGCGTCGTCGCGGTCGAGCCCGAGCAGGCTGCCGATGCCGCCCAGACCTTCGCCAGCGGGCAGCTGCACACCCTCCCGGAGTCTCCGACGACCCTGGCCGACGGCGTCAGAGCGGTGGCAATCGGCCGCAGGACGCTGGAGGTCATGGTCGAGAACCGGCTGGTCGACGCGATCGTGACCGTCACTGAAGCCGAGATCGCCGAGGCGACCGTCACCGCCTGGACGCGCCTCAAGCTCGCGCTCGAGCCGACTGGGGCACTGCCTCTGGCGGGGTGGCTCAGCGGCCGTCTCCCGGCGGGCCCGGGCCCGACGGCGCTGGTGCTCACAGGCGGCAACGCCGATCTCGGGCTCGTCGCTAGACTGCTGGCTGATGCCCGCCGTCAAGGACGTGATGACGCGTGACGTCATCACGTTCCCGCAGGGAGCTTCCCTCAACGAAATCGCCGAGATCCTGAGCCAGCGCCACATCACCGGCGCCCCGGTCCTGGACGACGAAGGCTTCGTCATCGGCATCGTCTCCGAGGTCGACGTGTTCGCCCGGCGGGGCGCGACCGCGCGCGACGTGATGAGCCCCAACGTGATCACCGTGGGCGAGGAGACTAGCCTGGTCGAGGTCGCCCAGATCATGGCCAGCGAGCGCATTCGCCGGCTGCCTGTGCTCGCGGCGGGGAAGCTCGTGGGCCTCGTGAGCCGCTCCGACGTGCTCGACTTCTTCGCTCAGAGCCACTGGACCTGCGAGACCTGCGGCGCCTTCGAGCACGGTCTCACCCAGCCCGACAAGTGTCCGCATTGCGGCGGCGTCACCTTTCGGCTGGACCGGTCTTCCCCCGGCACCTAGCTCGCCCGGCACCCAGCTCCCCCGGCACTTAGCTCACCGCGCCCTCGAGTGGGCGGCCTTCTCGACAGCAGGCACGATCACCCGCTCGATGTAGACGCGGATCGCCCCGGACAGCGCCTGCAGAGCCGACCACTCGACGCGTTCAAAGCTCGCTTGGTCCTGGTTGAGCCCGGACAGCATCCCGCCGAGGAAGCCGTCGCCCTGGCCGAGCCCGGGCCGCGGAGGCTGGGCGGCCGAACCAGGATTGGGGAGCAGTTTGGACAGGTCGGGCACCGGCGTGGCGGTCGGCCGTGCCGGCGCCAAGCCGGCCAGCACGGGGACGGTCGATGCGGCGGGCACGGCGCCGGCCACCATGCGCGCCGCCGCGCCGAGGAACGCGAGGCACACCAGGACCTCGGCAACCACCAGCCAGGTCAGCGGGCGCCGCACGAGGCCAGGGACGCGAAGCCGCGGCCGCAGGTGTAGCTTCCAGCGAGGTCCGGAGCGACGCGGTGGCTGATCGAAGATCTGCATCACGCCGGACGGTAAGGCGCGACCGGCGCCAGGGGAACCCAGGCTGTTAAGCCCCGGCCGCCTCCGAAAACGCAGAGCGCATGAGCTCCGACAGGGTCGGGTAGGCGTGCATCATCCGGGCCGCCACGCCGACCGGCACGCCGCCCGCCATCATCACGGCCGCCTCGTGGATCATGTCGCCGGCGGTCTCCGCCACCACCTGGCAGCCGAGCAGCTTGCCGGTAGCGTCGGCGACCACCTTGACGTGCCCGAAGCGCTGGCCGTCGATCTCCGCCTTCTCGGCATCGGCGACGCGGGCGAAGCCGACGCGCACGTCGTGACCGGCCTCGCGCGCCTGCTCCTCCGTGATGCCCACCGACGCCACCTCGGGGTCGGTGAAGGTCACGCGCGGCACCACGGTCAGGTCAACCTCACCGTCGCCACCGCGGAGAGCGTTGCGGGCGGCCACCTGGCCCATCTCACTGGCCACGTGCGTGAACAGCTGCCGGCCGACCACGTCGCCGGCGGCCCAGACCCAGGGGGCGGTCGTGCGCAGGTGGGAGTCGACCTTCACTCCGCGCGGCGTCCACTCGACGCCCCCCGCGTTCAAGCCGAGCGATTCACCATCCAGCACGCGTCCGGTGGCGACCAGGATCTTGTCGGCTTCGATGCTGGCGTCGGACTCGAAGTAGATCCGGTGCGCTCCATTGGGCGCCGGCTCGACGCTGGTCATCTTGACGCCGGTTCGCACTTCGACACCCTCGTCTTCGAACGCGGCCAGCAGCGCCTCCGCCGCCTCCGGCTCTTCAGGCGGGAGCAAGCGCTCGGCGGCCTCGAGCAGCGTGACCTGGACGCCGAAGCGAGCGAAGATCTGCGCGAACTCACTGCCGATCGGGCCGGAGCCGATCACGGCCATCCGATTGGGCAGGTCTTGCAGCTCGAGGACCTTCTCGTTGTCGCAGTAGCCGCTCTCGCGCAACCCCGGTATCGGCGGCACCGAAGGGTCGAGCCCGGCGGCGATCAGGACGGCGCCGGCCTCGACCTCCTCGGCGTCTTCACCCTCGCCGAGGCGCACTCGGTGCTCGCCCGTGATGACGGCGCGGCAGGGGAAGCGAACTTCGACCCCGCCCTCGCGGAACGGTGTCGCGCCGTAGCGCAGCATGTGGTCGCGCACCTGAAAGGCGCGGCCGATCGCACGCCTCCACTCGACCTCGCCGGGCGCGCCCATCACGCCGAAGCGCATCGCCTGCCGGCTCTCGTGGACCAGCTTGGCCGTCCGCACCAGCGCCTTGGTCGGGACGCAGCCATGGTTGGTGCAGGTGCCGCCGAAGTGCATGGCCTCGGCCAGCAGGATGCGGGTGCGGCCGCCGTCCGCCACGCTGAACGCGGCCTCCGAGCCGGCGGCCCCGCCGCCGATGATCAGCAGATCGTAGGAAGCGGCCAGGCGCCGGCCTCAGCTGGTCCGGCTAGCCCTGGTGCTCGCCTTCGGCGACGACCACGGCCTCCGCCTCAGACGGCCCCTCGTTGTTCTCCGACTCCTCGGGCGGCGCCGCCTGCATGGAGACGTTGCCGTTCAGAGTGGCTCCATCCTCCACCGAAAGCCGCGACACCCGGACGTCGCCGTTCAGTGCGCCAGAGCCTGAGAGGGTCAAACGCCGCCTGGCGTTCACGTTCCCCTGAACCTGGCCCTCGATCGTCACGTTCCTGCCCTCGAGGGTGGCCTTGATGTTGGCGGGGGCGTCCACCTGGATGTCGCCGCTGGCGGAAAGCTCACCTTCGACCGAGCCCTGGACGTGCAGGTCGCCGGCGATGGTCAGCTTGCCGACGAGGCTGTCCTTGGGTCCGAGGCGCACGTGGTTGGCGCCTCCGTCGAAGCCGTTGTCGTCTTGTCTTCCGCGGTCTCCACGGGCCATGGTGGCCTCCTCAAGAATCTCGAAATCGGTCTCCAAGCGAGCTCTCCCC
Organism: Candidatus Dormiibacterota bacterium; assembly: GCA_036378435.1. Taxonomy (GTDB): domain Bacteria; phylum Chloroflexota; class Dormibacteria; order Dormibacterales; family Dormibacteraceae; genus DASUWK01. The sequence goes on from DASUWK010000058.1 coordinate 38,158, forward strand.
AGGTCTCCAGCCGGTGGCGGGCAGAGGCCTCATGTTAGCGCCCTATGGCTGCGTCGCCGCTCGCGTATTGGGTCGCGCGGCGGGCTGTCAGACATAAGCTGACACGACCGTGGACGCGCGTCCCCAGAGCGATCCGATCGAGGTCTCGGTCGAGCACACGATCGACTTTTTCGACGAGTTCGCGCCCGCTTACGAAGAGTGGGCGAGCGGCCTGCACCGGAAGGTTGCGGCCCGTGTCGTGGAGGTGGCGGCCCCCAAGCGGGGCGAGGCCGCCCTCGATGTGGGCACGGGCACCGGACTGGTCGCGCGCGGGGTCGCGGCCAAGGTGGGCAACAAGGGCTCGGTCATCGGCATCGACGTGTCGCCGGGCATGCTCAGCCTGGCTCACGAGCTGTCGGCGGGCGTCACCAACCTCACCTTCCTGCTCCAGCCGGCGGAGGTGCTGGTATTCAAGGACGGCAGCTTCGACCTGGTCACGCTGTCCGAGGTCCTCACCTTCCTGCTGGATCCGCCGCACGCTTTGAGCGAGATCCGCCGCGTCCTTCGCCCGGCCGGACGCCTCGTGCTGTCGCTGCACCGCCGCAGCCTCGGCACCGAGGCCCAGGATGCCTTCTTCGTGGTCCTCGACCGGTTCGCCCGCCGACATTTCCTGAACGTGCCGCGCCTGCCTGCCGAGCGGGCGGCCTGGGGCGAGCCGAGCATCTTGCCCGAGATCCTGGGCGCCGCCGGGCTCGAGCTGGCCAGCACCACCCAGCTCGTCACTGGAGGGCGCGCGCGGTCGCCGCGCGAGTGGACCAGCCTGATGGCCGGGTCGGGGCCCTTGCCGCACACGCTCATCTCGGTGCTGGGCCCGCGTCTTCGAGCTGAGTTCGAAGGCGAGCTGGACCTGGAGATGGCCCAGCTGGGCGATGACGCGTGGCGCTACCACCACGCCTTCACCGTCGCGGAAGCCCGGCCTTCCTTATAGCAACAATATCAGTTAAAATCCCTGCAGACGTCATGAGTACGCATGGAAAGCCTCCCCACGGGGAGGAAGTCGACGACGGCATCTTTTTTGGTGTTCTCGACGACGCGATCGGCGCGCTGGAGGAGGCCAAGATTCCCGCCGCCCTGATGGGCGGCATCGCCTCGGCCGCTCTCGGCCGCCACCGCTGGACGCACGACATCGATTTCTTCGTCCGGCCGGAGGACGCGCGACCTGCCCTGAACGCGTTGGAGAGACACGGGTTCGCCACCGAGGAGACCGACCAGGCCTGGCTCTACAAGGGCTTCAAGGAGGACATCCTGGTCGACATCATCTTCTCGGCGAAGGGCGGCATCCGATTCGACGAGGAGGTGGAGTCGCACGTCCGCTCCACCGAGTTCCGCGGGCGGCGTTTGAAGGTCGTGGCGCCCGAAGACCTGGTCGTCATGAAGGCGATCGCGCACGAGGAGCACACGCCGCGTCATTGGCATGACGCACTCGCGCTCCTGGCCGGCGAGGACTTCGATTGGAACTACGTCGTGCAGCGGTCGCGTTACGGCCGTCGCCGCGTTCTCGCGCTGCTGATCTACGCGCAGGCCAACGGAGTCGAGATCCCGGACGACCCGATTCGCTCGCTGTTCACCGCGGTGTACGAGCCGGGTAGTGAGCGGCCGCGACCGCGTCATGACCTGGTCGCGCGAGTGCGCGAGGCCGTCGCCAGCGATCCGCGCGCGTCAGAGCTCGACATCCACGTCACGGTCGCCGGCCGCAAGATCTTCCTGACCGGCACGGTGATCACGCCCGAGCGCCGCGACGCCGTCGGCCAGGTCGCCAAAGAGGCCTTGCCCGACCACGAGGTCGAGAACTTGATCCAGGTGATCGACTTCGAGCAGGCCGGGGCGCGTCCCGGTCCGCGGTCTGGATAATCCCTAGGCGATGAGGATCGCCGCCGTCGGCGACGTTCACTTCGCCCAGGACTCCGCCGGCCGGCTGCGCCCGCTCCTCGAGCGGCTGCCCGAAGAGGCTGAAGCGCTCCTGATCGCCGGCGACCTGACCAAGACGGGCGAGGCGGCCGAGGCCGCCGTCCTCGGTGCGGAGCTCCGACAGCTGCCTTACCCGGTTGTCGTCGTTCTCGGAAACCACGACTGGCACCGCGGCCAGGAGAAGGCCATCCGGACAGTGCTGGAGCAGTCCGACGTGATCGTGCTCGACGGCGAGAACGTCGTTCTCGACCTGCCCTCGGGCCGGTTGGGCGTCGCCGGCTGCAAGGGTTTCGGCGGCGGTTTCGCGGGCGCCTGCGCGACGGAGTTCGGCGAGCCCGAGATGAAGATGTTCGTGGGGCGAACCCGGCGGGAGGCTGCGCGACTCGAAGCGGCGCTGGCCGGGCTCGGCTCCGAGAGGAAGGTCGCGCTGCTGCACTACTCGCCGGTCCAGGAGACCCTGATGGGCGAGCGCCTCGAGATCCACCCTTTCATGGGTTCCTACCTGCTGGCCGAGGCCCTGGACCGAATCGGCTGCGACCTCGTGATCCACGGTCACGCCCACAACGGCAGCGAGTACGGTCAGACCGCCGGCGGGATCGACGTCTACAACGTCGCCATGCCTCTGATCCGCCGCGCCTTTCGCGTCTTCGACGTCGAAGACGCGGCGCTCACGTCCGCGTCCGCGCCGGCCGGGCTAACCGTTCCCGGCTAGCAAGACCCCTTCCGCCGGGCCCAAGTGGCCGTCGAACTCCGTGCCGTCACGGCGACGATCGGTTCCGACCAGCACCCGCCCGCCGAGCCTCAGCTGCCCGTCTTCCGAGCCGAGATTGAGGGCGATCACGTATTCACCTCGTCGCCAGGCCCAGCATCCGGGCGGCGCGGGGAGCACTGCGTACGCCTTGTCCGCGAATCGACGGCGGAGCTCGATGAGATCGCGGACGAACCACAGCGTCGAGCCCCGATCCCCGAGCTGGTCGGCGACGTTGCACGCCTCGAAATCGCCGAATGGCAGCCACGGTCCCGCGTTCGCGGAAGTGAACCCCGCCCCAGCCGCGCCCGTCCACTGCATCGGCGTCCGCGCGATATCGCGAGGCACCCGCGCCGGGTCGAGGACCCGCTCGGGCGGAATCACGCCATCCTGCATCCCGATCTCGTCGCCCTGATAGAGGAACGGCGTGCCCCGCAGCGTCAGCAGCAGCATCAGCGCGCAGCGCGTCAACGCTCCGGAGCCGTGCGCCCAGCGGGTCGGGAAGCGGCTGACATCGTGGTTGGAGGCCGTCCAGACGGGCCACGCGAACGAAGGCAGCACCGCTTCGGTCTGCTCCACGATCGCCGACAGCTCCGCGGCATCCAGGCCGGCATGGAGGAACCGGAAGTTGAAGGCGAGGTGCAGCTCGTCGCCGGAGCCGTAGTACGGCGCCAGCTGGCCCACGTCCAACACGTACGTCTCGCCGACCAGGACCGGCTCCGGGTCGAACTCGCCGCAGATGCGCCGCCAGCGCTTGAGAACGTCGTGCACCTCGGGTTGGTTGGCGGTGTGCACCGGCTTCCATCCGCGCCGCCGGATGTACGGATGGTCCGTCTCGTCCGCGGGCGGGTTGTCGCGCAGCTCGCGGTCCTTGACGATCAGATGGGCGGTGTCGATCCGAACCCCGGCGACGCCCCGCGCGAACCAGTAGCGGAGGATGTCGTCGAACTCCGCGCGCACCTCTTCGTTCCACCAATCGAGATCCGGCTGCTCAGACAGGAACTGGTGGAGGTACATCTGCCCGGTGCGCTCGTCGAGCGTCCAAGCGGGTCCACCGAATGCCGACCGCCAGTTGTTCGGCGGCTCCCCGCCCGGCCCGGGCGGCCGCCAGACGTACCAATCTCGGTGCTGGGTGAACCAGGGGTGCTGGTCGCTGGTGTGGTTGGGCACGAGGTCCAGCAGCACGCGGATACCGCGCGCCGCGGCCTCCTGGATGAGCGCGTCGAGATCGGCGAGGCTCCCCAGGTCGGGGTGGACGCCGCGGTAGTCGGCAACGTCGTAGCCCCAATCCTTGTTCGGCGAGGGAAAGGTCGGCGAGAGCCAGATGCCGTCCACGCCGAGCCAGGCGAGGTGGTCGAGCCGTGCCCTGATGCCGTTGAGATCCCCGACGCCGTCGCCGTCCGAGTCCATGTACGACCGCGGATAGACCTGGTAGAGGACGCCTTCGCGCCACCAGGCGCCGCTCAAGCCTGCAGCCCGGCTCCCGATTCGGCGAGCTCCAGGACGCGCTGCGCCACAGAGAGGTCGTAGGGCGGCGGCGTGGAGACGATCAAGTGCTGGCAGCCCGCGTCGACCATCGAGCGCACCGCGTCGAGGTCGGGCAGCCGCATGTTGGCCGAACGCTCGATCTCGCCTGGCTCTCGCCCGACCTTCTCGCACCAGCTGTCGAGAACCTTCAGCTTCCGGCGGTAGTTGGACGCCGGCCCGAAGGCGTTCCACATGTCGGCGTACTGGGCCACGAGCCTCAGCGTGAATTTCTCACCGCCGCCTCCGATGCAGATCGGCAGGCGGCCGATGGGCCTCGGATGCAGCTTCTCCAGGCGGGCCTTGATCCGGCCGAGGTCGTGCTCCAATCTCCGCAGCCGATCGCCCGGCGTGCCGAATTCGTAGCCGTACTCGACGAAGTCCCGCTCGAACCAGCCGGCGCCGATGCCGAGCACGGCGCGGCCGCCGCTCAGGTGGTCGGCGGTGACGACAGCGTGCGCGTAGAGGTCCGGGTTGCGGTAAGTCGCGCACGCGACCATCAGCCCGACGGTCGCCTGCTGCGTCTCCACGGCCATCGCCGACAGCAGGGAGACGCCTTCGAAGTGGTTGCCGTTCGGGTTGCCCTGCAGCGGGAAGAAGTGGTCCCAGGTCCAGATGCTGTCCAGCCCCATTGAGTCCGCTTCGCGCCACGCGCGGCGCAGGTCGTCGAGCGAGGCGTGCATCGGCTGTAGGGAGACTCCCACCTTGAAATGCCTCACCCCGCGATCTTATGAGGGGCCGCGGCCCGGCCGCGGCCCCATCGATGGTTACGAGGTCTGCGCAGCCTCCACGACGGTGCTGCGGTCCTTGTGCTGCTCTTCGTATTCGCGAACGCGTTCCTTACGGCTCGCAGGCAGCTGCTGGACCTTGTCGGCGATCTCAGCCGCCGGTTGCTCGTCGTAGCCGCTCCAGGGCTCGCGCCTGGCCGGGGCGCTGGTCGCGGCAACCGCGCGGCGTGTGGCCTTGCGGGCCGTCCGAGCCGTGCTCTTGGTGGTCCGCGTCGCCGTCGTCGTCGCCCGCGTCGTCGCGCGGCGCGTCGTGCGTCGCGCTCGCCTCACGGTGGAGCGTGCCTTGTCGGCCGCCCCGACGGTCCTGACGTTCACGGTATGGCGGCCGCGAATCTCGGCCGCGGCGACCATCGTCGACAGCTGTGGAATGTGCTCCAGGAGGCGCTGCAGGAACGCCTCCTCGTCCTGGCGAATCCTGGCGGCCACCTCCGCGGTCTCAAGGTCGCCGGCATCGATGGCCAGCGATTCGAGCGCCATGTAGGTCGCGATCTCCAGCGCCTCGGTGGCGCATTCGTCCTTGGCGTTCTTCAAGAGCTTCTCCTCGACGCTCATCCCGCGAAGAATGTCCACCGGCATCTTGCCGAGCGCCATCACCTGTCCCGCGATGGTCTCTGCCAGCCCGATGCCGAGGGCGAGCGGGTTGAAGCTCGTGCCCAAACGGCCGATGCGCTCTCGCACCAGCTGGGCGTGGCGCCGGGTCGTCCGCAGATGCTCTTCGAGGTCGTCTCGATACGACCCGCGCGGGGTCATCGCGATGTGGGCCCGCAAAGTTGAGACCAAGGCCTGCTCGGTCGCCTGCGCCTCGTTCAGATACTGCAGCAGTTTGTCGTTAGCGGTGCTCACGTTCACCTCCTCGACGCGTGGGCGCCGTGAATCATCCGGCTTGGAATGTGATAGCAGCGCTATCAATTCCCACCTTACCGAGGCGGCACCATCCCGTGCAGCCACGGGACGCGCTCCCCGCACGCAACTGGAATCAGTCGAGGTCTTTTGGCAGCTTCTGCTTGAGCTTGGTAACCGAGGCGAAGAGGTCGCCTTGCTTGTCGACGCGATCGAGCACGGCCTCAGCCTCGAAGACGAGGTCGGCCGGATCGCCCGAATTGAGGCAGCTCTCCACCTCGTCCCAGGTCACGGGCGTCGAAACCGTCGGGTGGGCTCGCGCGCGCAGCGAGTAGACGTTGATCGTCGTCTTCATGCGGTCGTTTTGCGACCAGTCGATGAACACCTTGTTGGGACGCACCGCTTTCTCCATGCGCGCCACGACGTTGTCCGGGTGGTCGCGGGTCATGATGTCCGCCACCTGGCGGGAGAGGCGCTTGGTGTCCTCGTAACCGACCCCGGAGGTGTTCAGCGGAACGTAAAGCTGCAGGCCCTTGGAGCCTGACGTCTTGGCGAAGCATTCGAGCCCGTGCGAGCGCAGCAGCTCGCGCACCCAGAGGGCGACCTGGCAGCACTCGACGATCGTGGCGGGCGGGCCGGGATCGAAGTCGAAGACCATCGTCGTGGGGTTGTCCATCGCTTTCCCGCCCTGCGACATCGAGGTGTGCAGCTCGATCGTCGCGAGATTGGCAAGAAAGACGAGGGAAGGCAGGTCGTTGGCCGTGCAGAAGTCCATGAACCGGTTGTTGCCGCCGCTCCAGACCTGCGTCGTCTTAAACCAGTCCGGCCGGTGCTTCGGACAGTTCTTCTCGTAGAAGAACATCTGGTCGACTCCGTTCGGATAGCGCTTCAGCGTGATCGGCCGATCCTTCAAATGCGGCAGCAGCGCCGGCGCGATGCGGGTGTAGTAGTCGATGACTTGCGCCTTGCGAAACCCGGTCTCGGGATAGAGAACCTTGTCCAGGTTCGAGAGCTTGAGCTTGCGGTTTCCGACCGCGACCTCGACCGTCGTTGATGCCGCCATCAGACCGCCTGCTCCCTTATCACTTCCGCCGGATCCTTGTCAGAACGCAGACCCTTGAAGGAGGGCTGCCGGAGCTGCCCCTCACGCGTCCACTCGCTGAACTCGAACTCACCGACCAGCTTGGGCTCCACGAAGACTGCGCCACGCGGAACCCCGCGGCCGCGTTCGAAAGGTGAGGTGTCGCGGCGCAGCGGCTGGAGCCGGGCGTCCAGATCGTCGAGCGTGCGGTCGGTGAAGCCGGTGCCGACCCTGCCGGCATAGACGAGCTCGCCGTCGGAGTAGTACCCCACCAGGAGGGCGCCGACGTGCCCGTTGCGGCGCCCTTGGCCCTGCAGCCAGCCGCCGATCACGAGCTCCTGCGACAGGTGGTTCTTCACCTTCAGCCACTCGCCGCCTCGCGAGCCCTCGCGGTAAGGGGTGTCGACCCGCTTGGCGACCACACCCTCCAGCCCGGTCTGCTTGCTGGCTTCGAACATCGCGCCACCGTCGTCCCACTCCACCGGCGGCGTCTGCCAGTGCGGGCCGGCCAGCTTGAGCTTGTCCAGGGCTGTGCGCCGCTCGCGATACGGCTTGGACATCAAGCTGTGGCCGGCGTCGTAGAGCAGGTCGAAGATCATGAAGAACACCGGGACGTCCTGCATCCGGCGCCGTATCTCTGTATCCGAGTTGAGGCCCATCCGCTGCTGCAGACGTTCGAAGCGCGGCACGCCTTTGTCATCGAGCGCGACGAGCTCGCCGTCAAGCACCAGGCTGTGTGAGCCCAGCTTCTCACCCAGCGCCCGCAGCTCGGGATAACGCCGCGTGATGTCTTCGAAGTTGCGGCTCTGCACGCGCACGCGCCCGCTCTCGACGAAGACCAGCGCGCGGATGCCGTCCCATTTGAACTCGTACGCCCAATCCTTGCCTTTCGGCACCCGCGCGGCGAGCTTGGCGAGCATCGGCCGCACCCGCTCGGGCATCGGTTCGCGCTCAGGATCCTGAGGCGGATCCATGCGGTGCATCATCCAGTTCTGACCGTCCGTCTGGAACAGCACGTAGCGGCCTTCCAGCCGCTCGCCGTGCAGGGTGACCATCACCTCGTCGGGCTTCCATTTCTCCGTGTCGTAGGTCCCGCTGTCCCAGACCGAGACCTCGCCGGCGCCGTAGCTGCCGGCCGGGATGCGGCCCGCGAAGTCGATGTAGTCGAGCGGGTGGTCCTCGACGTGCACGGCGAGGTGGTTGCGCTTGGGGTCCTCTGGCACGCCCCGCGGCACGGCCCAGGAGACGAGGACGCCGTCCTTCTCCAGCCGGAAGTCCCAGTGGAGGCGGCGGGCGTGATGCTCCTGGACGACAAAGCGCGGCTTCTTCGGTGACGGCCGCCGGCGCTTGGCGCCGGCCGGTTCCGGAGTCTTCTCCAGGTCGCGTTTGGCGCGGTACTCCTTGAGCTTCCCCACAGCCTTGGAGTTTAGGTACGGTTCGCCCCTTCTTAACAAGCTCGGTTCCCTTCTCGACCGGCGCCGCCTAGCCTGGCCTCCCGAACCAAACAGATTTTTGTAGGAGGTCAGTGAATGAGCGCGCCGGACGTCACCCCCATCCAGCACTTGATCGAGAGCTGGGTCGTAGTCGCCCAAGCCCTGGTGGGCTCGATCGGAGCCCTCGCTTTCGTCCTCGCCTTCCTCTGGAAGGTCATCGCGACCGAGCCGCGCTCGGTGACGATGGCCAAGCAGTGGATCCAGCGGATCGTCATCGGGACGCTCGGCGTCGAGATGGCGACGCTGCTGGCGAAGGTGCTCACCGACACCGCGCCTAAGTAGAGGCGAGCTCTTGAACCCGCTCGACGTGGTCCACGTACTGCAGCAGATCCTCGCGCTGCTCCAGAACGTGTTCAACCCCATCGGCTGGCTGCGGTCCGCCTGGAGCGGCAGTGGGCACGACCTGCTCAGTCAGCTCACGGGCTTCCTCACCTCGACCAACGGGCCGCTGAGCCTCGAGGGCCTGACCCGGAACGACACCGTCGTCCATTACGTGACTGTGACGCGCCTGATCGCGGACGGCGCGCTGGCCGGGGTCCTGGTCTGGGCGTTCATCGGCCAGATGTGGAACCAGTCCGCGTACGGGCACTACCGGCTCCGGCTCCTGCTGCCGCGGCTCTTGCTGGCGTCGGTGCTGATCAACTTCTCCAGCCCCCTGATCCAGGGTGCGATCGACGTCAACCGGGCCCTCTCTATGACGGTGCTGCAGGCCGGCGCCTTCGACCTCGGTCGCTTCTTTCAAGACGTCAACGCCGACCTAACCAACGGCCTCACGCCCGTGCCCTTGGCGCTGGCCGTGGCCATCGCGATGGTGCTCGCCTTCGTGCTGCTGCTCGTCGTGTACGTGCTCCGATTCGCGCTGATCGTGGTGCTCGCGATCACGGCGCCTCTGGCGGCGCTGCTGTTCGTGCTCCACGAGACGAGCGAGCACGCACGCCAGTGGTCGGCGCTCTTCGTGACCAGCCTCTTCATGCAGCCGCTGCAGCTGCTGATCATCGGCATCGGCTGGAGCCTGGACACGCACGACTTTGGGCTCGGTCCACTACGGCACGCGTTCGCCCTAGCGTGCCTGGTGCTCTGCTTCCGCGTCCCCGGCGTGCTGCACAGCAGCGCCCTCGTCGGGCGCAAGGGCTTGAGCACAGGTCACTCCGCCGCGAAGCACGCCTGGAAGCACGTGCTCAAGGCGGCGTGAGGTGCTGACACTCATCGGTGGCCGAGCCGGGCTGGCTCTGTCCAGGCCCGTGCTCTGGGCGGCTGGCGGCGTGATCGTGCTGCTGTCGCTCGGCGCCGCCGCCTTGCCCGCGACGCCGACAGGGGAGGCGCACGGAGCGGTGCCGGTTGCGGGCGCAGCGATCACCCAGGGCTTTGGCTGCACCGACGTCGTGTTCGAGCCGCCCGATCCCGCCTGTCCGAGCGGTCACTTCCACAGCGGCGTCGACCTTGCCGTGGCCACCGGCACGCCGGTCTACGCGGTGGCCGGCGGCACCGCCCAGGTGATTGTCTCCGTGGGCGGCTACGGCATCCACGTCGTGGTCGACTGCGGCCAGGGCGTCGAGATGCTGTACGGCCACCTCGCCGCGGCCGCTCTCACCGGCCCGACCCTGGTCGCCGCCGGCACGCTGCTCGGCTGGGTCGGCTCGACAGGTCTGTCGACGGGGCCGCACCTGCACTTCGAGGTGCGCCGCGGCGGCGAGGCCGTTGACCCCATGCCCTGGCTGCCGGCTTACGCCGGCGGTCTCAATCAAAGGAGGGAACCCAGATGGTGAACAAGGTGATCTTGATCGGACGCGTGACCGCCGATCCCGAGGTGCGGACGACCGGCTCCGGGACGGCCGTCGCCAACATTCGCATCGCCACCAACTCCTTCACGGGCAAGGACAGCGATGGCGTGCGCAAGGAGCACACCGAGTTCCATTCGCTGGTCGTGTTCGGCCGCCAGGCGGAGGTCGCCGGCGAATACCTCAAGAAGGGAAAGCTGCTGTACGCGGACGGCCGGCTGCAGACCCACAGCTGGGAGGACTCGGAGGGCCGCAAGCGGTACTCGACCGAGGTCGTGGTCGACTCGTTCCAGCTGCTCAGCCCGCGCAGCGAAGGCGAGGCGGCCGCCGCCTGAGCTGCGCCCGCGTCAGCCGGGCGCGGCGAGGCGCGGAGGTGCGTGTAATGATGTAATCGTGAGCAACGCCGACCCGGTGATCGCCTGGTTTGCCGAACGCATTCCGAAGGACTGGTTCACCCGGCCGCCACGGGTGCTGGATGACAGCGAGGAGATCCTCGTCATCGGCGACCTGCCGGACGTGGAGCTCGAAGGGTCCGAGGACGCGCGGGACGATGCGCGGGACGCCCGGATCGCGCGCTTCCGCGAGGAGTCGCGCGACCGGCGCATGGTGATCGCTCGCGAGGGGGAGCACCGGTTTCGCCGCAAGGTGTCGTGGGGAGTCGAGTGCGGCGGACGCCAGGGCCTCTTCAGCAACGCCAGCGTGCCGGTCATGACGCGTTTGCGGATGCCGGAACGGCACGTGCTGGACACGCTGGTGGCGGCGGGGGTAGCGCGGAGCCGGTCGGATGCGCTGGCGTGGTGCGTGCGGCTGGTCGGCCGGCACCAGTCCGACTGGATCGACACGCTGCGTGACGCGCTGACCAAGGTCGAGGAGGTCCGCCGGCAGGGGCCGACCTAGCCCTCCGGTCGCGCTAGGGCGTGAGGTGCCCGGTCGTGGCGAAGACGGTCCACGCGATCGCCACCGGCGCCTCGACCAGCAGCAGCGGCAGCAGCTGGACGCGGAGCGGCCAGTAGAGCGGGAAGGCGACCATGGCGTAGCGCGCGAACGAGCTGATCGTGCCCGCGAGCACCGGCGGGACCAGCAGCGCCACCGAGGTCGCTATCGCCGGACCGCGCCACCGCTCCTCGCGTCCGGCCGCGATCGCCAGCACGACCGCCGCGATGAACACCGGGATCTCGGCGAGCTGCTGCCAGTCGCCATAGCGAGCCCACGTCAGCGCGGTTTGGACGAGACCCCAGGGCCGCCCGGGGCTGAGGTTGCCATGGCCGAAGAACGCCATCGGCAGTGCCAGTGGCGTGCCCGTGTGAACGCCGAGATAGGCTCCGACCAGGATCGGCCCCAACAGCGGAGCCGCTGCGGCGAGGCGTCCGACGCCGCCCCGGCGAGCTAGCAGCACGAAGAGCGGCAGCGCCAGGGCGAACCCGGTCGGGCGGGCGAGCGCGGCCAGCAGCCCTGCGCTGGCCGCGACCGCGGGCCGGCCGCGCCACGCCGCCCACAGCGATGCGATCGCCAGGGCGACAAACAGCGACTCGGTGTAGATCGCGGACCAGAAGAAGGCGGCCGGCCAGAACGAGGCGGCCCACGCCGCCGTGTGCCCGGCGCCCTCGTCGAAGACCGCCGTGGTCAGCGCGGCGATCGCCGCCACCGCGACAAACCCCAGCACCAACGCCAGCGCCAGCGAGGCGAGGTCCGAGGCCCCGACCGCTCTGAGCAGCAGCGGGAGCAGGGGAAAGTAGCCGTTGTTCCCGCTGGCGGCGATGGCGGCGGTCGGGTAGCCGTCCCGCGCGATCCCGAGATAGTGGAACGCGTCCCAACCGAGGAACCCCTGCAGCCAGGTCCCTCGGCCTTGGTTCGCGGTCGGCCCGTAGGCGATGAAGCGGTTCGCGATCAGAGCCGTGGCGTCGAGGATGACGCGCGACACGAGGTAGGGCAGGACCGCGGAGCGAGCCCCCGCCCGCAGGTATCCGGTCAGCCTCACGGGTCACAATGGTGAGCGTGCCGCCCCTTTCCGACGGAGCTCTCGCCGCGGCCATCTCGCCAGGCAAGGACTTCGACGGCGCGGTCCAGCGGGTGAAGCGGGCGGAGGAGCTCGGCTACGAGTCAGTCTGGGTCAACCAGCTGCCGAACACGCGTGACGCCGGCGTGATCCTGTCCGTCTATGCGCAGAACACTTCCCGCATCGGGCTCGGAACCTCGGTGCTTCCGATCTACACGCGCCACCCGACCGCCATGGCGCAGCTCGCCGCGTCCTTGGACGAGATCTCGTCCGGCCGCTTCAGGCTGGGCATCGGGCTCTCGCACCAGATCACAGTCGAGGGCTTTTGGGGCCTCAAGCTCGAAAAGCCGGTGCTCGCGATGCGCGAGTACACCGAGATCGTCCGCACCACGCTGCGCGAGGGCGGCTCGGATTTCTCAGGCGAGCTCTTCACCGCCCGGTGGCAGTACTCGGGCCCCCGCAGCCCGGACCAGCAGATCCTGATCGCCGCGCTCGGCCCCCGCATGCTCGAACAGGCGGGCGAGATCGCCGACGGCGTCGCGCTTTGGATGTGCGCGCCCAGCTACATCGAGAACGAGGTCGTCCCGCGCGTCCGCAAGGGCCGCGAGAAGGTGGGCAAGAGCATGGATGACTTCGTGATCCTCGCCTCGCTGGCGATCTGCCTGACCGACGACGTGCCGGCGGCGCTGGACGCGTTTCGCTCGACGGCCACCGTGTACTCGAACCTGCCGTTCTACCGGCGGGCGCTGGAAGGCGCCGGCTACGCCGAAGACCTGGCCGGCGGCGAACCGACCGATCGGATGCTGCTCGACCTGGCCGGTATCGGAGACGAGGCCGCGGTGCGAGCGGCCATAAAGCGCTATCGCGATGCGGGCGCCAACCTGCCGATGATCGGGCCGTTCAACGCGCCCGGGTCGGCAGGCGTTGACGCCGGCTTCGAAGCCGCGATCGCGACTTAGGGCGACCTCCTAGAGCAGAGCCGCCGCTTCGGCGATGGCGCTGCGCGCGGCTGCGAAGTCGCGGTGGATGGCGCTGTCCTCAGCCCGGCGCAACAGCTCCGCAGCCGGCGCATATCTCTCGGCGTCCTCGCGTTCGAGCGAGACACGCACCTGGCCCATGGTCTGGGTCGCGAAGAGCAGGCCTCCGCCGGGGTTGTCGACGATGTCCGAAGCGATGCGCAGCTGCAGCCGCGCCCAGGACAGCAGTTCCTCGCCCTGGCGGCGAAGCGGCCCTTTGGGGGAGCGAACGTCGACTTGCGGCAGAGTCACCGGTTCAAATGCTATCGGCCAGCCGCTGCAGGGCTTCGCCGTCTAGGCGGCAGGTGAGCCAGGATTCGTTGCGCCGCGCGCCCAGGCGTTCGTAGAAGTCGATCGCCGGGCGGTTCCAGTCGAGCACCGCCCATTCGAGCCGCGCACAGCCGCGCCGAGCCGCGATGGCCGCCACCTCGGCCAGGAGACGCTTGCCGAGGCCAGCGCCGCGCTGCTCGGGGAGCACGAACAGGTCTTCCAGGTAAAGCCCGGGCTGGCCCAGAAAGGTGGAGTAGGTGGGAAAGAAGAGCGCGTAGCCGGCGGGCCGCCCAGCCGCTTCGGCGATCAGCGCCTCGACGTACGGGCGGGCTCCGAAAAGGTGCTCGGCGAGTCTCTCGGGCGTGACGGCGAAGGTGTGCTCGAGGCGCTCGTACTCCGCCAATCCGCGGATCAGTCGAAAGAGAAGGTCCACGTCGTCGGGCCCGGCGGGCCTGACAGTCAGTCGGGGGTCGATGCCGCCTCCTCGCCCGCGCTGCGGACAGCGGAGAACACCACCACCGCCACCAGCCACGCCGCATAGCCGCCGATCACGGTGAAGACGACCACCAGTACGGCGATCGCGATCGGCGAGCCGTTAAGGAGCCGGCGATAGAGGACCAAAGCTGCGAGCTCGGCCGCCGCGAGGACGACGATCCCGGTGGCGATGGCGGCGCTGATCGCGGCGACGTGGCGCCCCTCCAAGGTGCGGGCGCCTCAGCTCAGGCCGCGGAGGTGCGCTTCTTCCGCTTGCGGCCGGTCGCCTCTCGCCGGGCGGCCTCTTCGAGCGCCGAAGGATCGTGGCTCAGCCAGCGGCTGAGATAGCTGGCGTGCACGCTGCGCGTGAAGTCTTCCACCCCCGGACGCTCGGATGTGTCCGGCGCTGCCGGCTGCTTGGGGCGCGAAGACGAGGCAGGCACTGACACGGATTTTCGGGTCATGTACCGGCTCTGTCAATGAAGGTTTCAAAGCGTGACCACCTCAAAATCCGCGACTGCGCCGTCGAGGCTGCCTGCGTAAACGTGATTGAAAAAGAATCGCGTCTTCGGGTGTCTTTGAGCGAGCTCTTGCGCCTGTTCCCAGCTGGTGTGCGAGAAGGGCTCGCCTGGCCCCGTCGCTTCGACGATCGCGGCGTCAGCGCCGTCCACCAAGGCGTCGAGTGCGGGGGTCGCCTCCGTGTCGCCCGAGTAGGCCAGCAGCAGCTCGCCCAGTTGCAGGCGGTAACCGGTGACCGTGCGTTCGCCGTGCTTCAGCGGCACCGTTTCGTAGGGCACGCCGAGGAGCGTTCCGCGAGCGCCTGCTTCGTCATAAATGAGGTTGAAGCGGCTGCGGAAATCTCGCGTCCAGTCATCGCCCCAGGCGAGCCTCATCAGCGCCTCGAGCGCAGCTTCGACGCCTGGCGGGCCGAGGATGACGAGAGGCCGCGGCGCGATGAAGGCGCGATGCAGCATGAAGGGCGGCAGGCCGAGCAGGTGGTCGCCGTGATAGTGCGTCACCAAGACCGCGTCGATGTCGCCCGGATCGATGCCGAGCTTGTGCATGTGGGGCAGCAGCGGCGCACCGGCGTCGAGCAGGAAGCGCCGGTCGACTACGACCGCGCCGTTGTAGCGCTCGAGCGAGAAGGCGGCCCCAGTCCCTAAGAAGGCGAGCTCCACGCGGGCCGCCTTACGCGAGCGTCACGTCGGGGTTGAGATAAACGTCCTGGATCGCGTTCAGCAGGCCGATGCCTTCCGCGAACGGGCGCTGGAAAGCCTTCCGCCCAGAGATCAGGCCCATGCCGCCGGCCCGTTTGTTTATAACAGCCGTCCGCACAGCCTCGGCCAGGTCGCCCGCGCCCTTCGACTCACCGCCTGAGTTGATCAGGCCGGAGCGGCCGAGATAGCAGTTGATCACCTGGTACCGGCAGAGGTCGATCGGGTGGTCGCTGGACAGCTGGTCATAGACGAGCGGCGATGTCCGGCCGAACTTCAGCACCTCGAAGCCGCGGTTCGTCTCGGGCAGCTTCTGCTTGATGATGTCCGCTTCGATCGTCACGCCGAGGTGGTTGGCCTGCGCGGTGAGGTCGGCGCTGACCTCGTAATTGACGCCGTCTTTCTTGAACTCGGCGTTGCGCACGTAGCACCACAGAACCGTGGTCATGCCCAGTGAGTGCGCCTCGTGGAAGGCGTCCGCTATCTCGATGAGTTGACGGTCGGACTCCTGAGACCCGAAATAGATGGTCGCGCCAACGGCAACGGCTCCCAGATTCCAGGCCTCCTTGACGGTGCCGAAGCGGATCTGGTCGGCCTTGTTGGGATACGTCAGCAGCTCGTTGTGATTGATCTTGCAGATGAAAGGAATGTGATGGGCGTACTTGCGGGCGACGGAACCGAGCACGCCAAAGGTCGAGGCGACCGCGTTGCAGCCTCCCTCGATGGCCAGCCGCACGATGTTCTCGCCGTCGAAGTACTCAGGGTTCGGAGCGAAGGACGCGCCGGCCGAGTGCTCGATGCCCTGGTCCACGGGCAGGATCGACACGTAGCCCGTGCCGGCCAGCCGCCCGTGGTCGAGGATCGACTGCAGGCTGCGCAGCACGCGGGTCGGCCGGTCGCTGCCAATCCAGATCCGGTCGACGGAGTCGGGCCCTGGCCGGTGGAGCTTCTCCGCCGGGAACGTGTCGCACCGGTGGGTCAGCAGGTCTTGCGCGTCGGCCCCGAGAATCTCCTCGAGGTTGGTCTTGGTCGCCGTGGCCATGAAGCCCTCCAATCTCGCTTTGGTCGTCTAGCACGCAGGTTACATCGCCTCCCAGCGTCGTCTCTATTGCCGCCCCCAACCGCACCCAACCTGTTGACGTAAAGGCATGCGTAAATACACTGATTCCGCGAAGGGGATTCAGGCGACAGAGGACGTTCGTGCTCTGGCCGACAACCTCCGCGCTCGAGCTGAGGAGCTCGCGACGGAGGTGATTGATGCGCTCGAAGCGCGGGTCCCCGACTACCTCCGCCAGCTCTCCTTCGAGGGCGATGATCCGCGCGCCGTGTCGCGCGCGGACATCGATGCGATCGCCGCGGTGCTGGCCACCACCGGGACGCCCCTGCCCCGCAATGTGATCCGGACGGCCGTGGAGCTCGGCCGGCGGCGCGCGCTGCAGGGCGTGACCCTCGAGCACCTGCTGGAGGCCGACGGCATCCACCGCGAGGTCACCGTCCGGCACCTCGAGCATGTGCTCAAGGGGGATGACGAGGCACTGCAGCTCGCCGAGAGGCGCCTGGACTCGCACCGCGACGCGGCCATCTTGGCCCTGACGCGTGGCTATCTTTCGGGCCAGGCCGAGGGCTACGAACGCGAGCACCGCGAGCTCGCCGCCCTGATGTCGATCATGCGAGCGGTCAGCCGGTCGCTCGAAGCGCGCGACATCGCCGAGGCCGCCATCCGCGAGACCTGTCGCGCCATGGGTTTGGAACAGGGAGTCATCTGGCTGACGCCGCGTGACCGTCCCGACTCCTTGGTGCTCCTGCAGAGCTACGGCCTGGACCAGAGGGAGGAAGCCGCGCTCGGGTCGGAGATGCCGATTCCCGTCCAGCTCGAGGAGGCGCTGCTCTCGGACCTGCCCGTGCAGACCCAGATCGAGCCCACGCTGCCGGCCTTCGCCGGCGTTCGCTCCGTCCTCACGGTCGCCCTGCGCGGGCGAGCCGACACGGTCGGGTTGATGACGGTCGGCTGCCAGGGCCGGAAGGAGTTCAACGCTCACGACATCGCCTTCGCGGCGCTGGTCAGCGAGCATGTCGGGGTCGCCCTCGCCAACGCCGAGCAGCACGTCCGCGAGGCGCGGACCGACCACCTGACCGGCCTCGCCAACCGGCCGGAGTTCGAGCACGCGGTCCAGCGCGAGATCGCGGCGGCCCGGCGCCACGGGCGGCCGTTCACGCTGATGCTGCTCGACCTGGACAACCTCAAGCATCTCAACGACCAGTTCGGCCACTACCTCGGCGACGCCGCCATCCGGGCCGTGGCCTCCTCGCTGCGCAGCGTGGTCCGGGCCAGCGACATCTGCGCCCGGCTCGGCGGTGACGAGTTCGGCGTGGCGATGCCTGAGGCGGGTCCGGACGAGGCCAGGGTGATCGCCGACCGCGTGCGCCAGGCCCTGGACGAGGCCAGCGCCGACGCCCAGCTGCCGGAGCCGGCCGGCGTGAGCATAGGCTTCGCGACCTGGCAGCCAGGCAACGATTGGAAGCAGTTGATGCGGAGCGCGGACGAGCTCCTCTACCAGGACAAGCGAGCCCGGAGGGTGAGGGACAGCCGGACCGGCTGAGGGCTGCGGCCCTCAGCCCGGACTTCTTTGCGCGACCCACGCTCGACGTGGCGCGCGATCTGCTCGGCAAGATCCTCGTCCGCGAGGTCGACGGCGAAGTGCGGTGGGGACGCCTGATCGAGGTCGAAGCCTATTGCGGCCCAGAAGACCTGGCAGCCCACTCCTCGCGCGGGCGGACGCCGCGCACCGAGGTGATGTTCGGACCGCCCGGCCACGCTTACGTGTACCTGATCTACGGCATGTACCACTGCCTCAACTTCGTGACGCGGCCGGCCGGCGAGCCGCAGGCGGTGCTCATCCGCGGCCTGGAGCCGGGTCCGCGGGTGGGCCGGACGAGCGGCCCGGGCCTGATCTGCCGGGCGTTGGACATCGACCGCCGGCTGAACGGAGTTCCGCTTCGTCCACCTGACCTGTACGTGGCGGATGACGGCTACCGGCCGCCGGAGATCTTCACCTCTCCGCGGATCGGCGTCGGCTATGCCGGCGAGTGGGCGGCCCTGCCCTGGAGGTTCGCGTCGTACCCCCAAAAGCCCGGCAGGAAGGCGCAGGCGATCGTGCACAGCACGCAGAGGACTCCTCCGGACACCACGGACACGCGCACACCCCACGCGGCGGCGACGGCGCCGGCCTCGAAGTTGCCGAGGGTCGGCCCTGACGTGTAGCTGATCATCTCGATCCCCGCCAGCCGCCCTCGCAGGTGGTCGGGGATCGTCTGGTTCCAGATGGTCGTGCGGAAGATGCCGCTGACCATGTCGGCGCCGCCCGCGAGCGCCAGGAAGAGCACAGCGACGGCCAGTGTCGGAGCAAAGCCGAAACCGATCACGGCCAGCCCCCAGGCCGCGGCGGCGAGGATGATGGCGCGACCGTGGCGGTGCACCTGGCGCGTCCAGCCACTGGCCCCGCTGACCACGATCGACCCCGCGGCGGGCGCGGCGGTCAAGATGCCAAGCACGGCCGGCCCCCCCAGGCGCGCGGCGACGGCCGGAAAAAGCGCCACCGGCATCCCGAAGAACATCGCGGCCATGTCGACCAGGTAGGTGCCGAGCAGCTCAGGCCGGCTGAGCGCGTAGTCCAGGCCGGCTTTGATCCTCCGCAGGCTCGGTGGCTCCGCTCCCGTCGGCGGTGGGACCGCGCGCATGGGTATGAGCGTCGCGAGCGAGAAGGCGAAGGTCGCCACGTAGAGGGCGTAGGCGGCCGGCAGGCTCGCCAGGGCGATGACGACTCCGCCCAGGGCTGGGCCCGCCATCTGGGTGAAGTTGCTGCGCAGGCTGTTCAGGGCCGCGGCGGCTGTGAGCTCGTCGCGGTCGACAAGCCGCGGCAGGAGCGAGTCGAGCGCGGGCCGCTGGAGCGCGTAGAAAGACGCATCGACGAGCTCCAGGACGTAGATCGCCACGAGCTGCGGGTGAGGCAGCAGGGAGTTGGCCAGCAGCAGCACGGCCCCGAGGCCGAATCCGATCTCCGACAGCAGGGCGATCCGGCGACGGTCGTGTGCGTCCGCGAAGGCCCCGCCCACAAGGCCGAGGAGGAGCAGCGGGAAGAAGGTGAACAGCTCCAGGAGCCCTACCGCCAGCGTCGAGCGTGTCAGTGCGTAGATCTGAAAAGGGACCGCCACGGCGCTGACCATGCGGCCGAAGAATGACGCGGTCTGGCTGCACCAGAGCAAGCGGAAGTCGCGGTGGCGCCGCAGCGGTCCGGTGTCGACGGCCGCCTGCGCCAGCAGGCGCCCGACTACTGCCAGTCGGGGTGGCTTGCTTCCCTCCGCTCGAGCTTCTCCCAGCCTTCCGAGGACGGGCTGAACGCGTCCACCACGATCGCCCCCACCGGTTCGGTCTGGGCAGTATGCGGCACGCCGCCGGAGATCACCTTCCGGCCCCGGCGCCCTCGGCCGCCGTGACCTGCTGGCCGAAGACGTCGGTCAGCGGGTTGCCGCAGTTGGAGCACTCCGTCGCGGGCGCCGCCGTCACGTGGCGGCACTGCTCGCAGTAAAAGTGGCGGCCGCTTCCGCTGGTGAGCTGAAAAAGTCCGGCGAAATGCGAGTACTGGTTCCCCGTCTCACGCAGCTCGCGCTCTGCGTCCCGGTGTGCGGACCCGCGGGCGAACGCCTGGGCGTCCTCGACGGTGCGCCAGAAGCCGAGTGCGTAGTTGCTGAGGCCGTCGCCGAATCCGATGAAGCGGATGAAGCCAGGACTGGCGATCGCCTCCCGCAGGGTGACCGCGGCGCGGCCCCAGAAGGTCTGCGCATCGTCGGGTGACGCAAGCGTGCCCTGGAGGACCAGCACCGCTTGCGCGGCCTCTGGCCCGAGCGCGGCCGGTGCTTCGACCGCGAACGTGACGCCGGGGGTGAACCGGGCGCCCGGCAGCTCGCCCATCAGCTGTGCCGCATCGCCCTCAGGGTGGTACGCGCCAAGTTCCGCCATGCCCTTCTGTCCTCCAAATCAGTGAACGGTCTTGCTCAGTGATCGAAGATCCTGACAGGGTCGCTCCTCGCTGTCAAATATCGGTGAGCGCGGCTGTACACTGAAACGTAGGATGGCGCGAAAGTACGAGTTGAAGAAGCGCGCCGAGCGGCAGGAGGAGACGCGGCGGCGGATCACCGAGGCAGCGACCGAGCTCCACTCCAGCGTCGGCCCGGCGCGGACGACGATTGCAGCCATCGCCGAGAGAGCCGGCGTTCAGCGCCAGACCGTCTACAAGCACTTTCCCGACGAATACGCGCTGTTCGGGGCGTGCACCTCGTTGAGCTGGGAGCAGAACCCCGGCCCCGACCCGGCGGTTTGGCGCCTGACGGCCACAGGCGAACAGCGGCTGCGGCGCGGCCTGACCGAGCTCTACGGATATTTCGGAGCTAATCGCCAGCTGCTGGCCAACGTCCGGCGTGACGCCGACACGATGCCGGTCGTGCGCTGGGCGTTCAGCAAGTTCAGGGCCGGCTGGTTGGCAGATTGCCGGGCTGCGCTGTGCGAGGGCTGGCCCCAGAGCGCATCCGCCGCCATCGGCCACGCCGTCGATTTCGCCGCCTGGGACTCGCTCGAGAACCTGGGACTCGACGACCCCGCCAAGGTCGACCTGATGGTTCTGCTGGCTGAAGCCGCCTCTAAGGCCAGGCCGGCGCCGAGGGTTCGAGCCTCTCGAGCTTCTCCCAGTCTTCGCGCGGCGGGCTGAACGCGTCCACCACGGTGGCCCCCTGCGGTCCGGTCTGGGCTGTGTGCGGCACGCCGCCCGGGATCATGTAGGCGTCGCCTGCGTGGAGCTCGCGTGTCTCGCCGCCGATGGTGAAGACGAGCGAGCCGCGCAGACAGACGCCCGCCTGCTCGTGTGGGTGCGAGTGCTCCCCGACCACCGAGTCAGGGGCGAGATCGACGACCGCGAACATCAGCTTCTCCCCGATCAGCGTCCGCGCCACGACGCCGTCCCAGACGGCGTGCGGGCGCAGCTCCGCGATGCGTGCGAACGCTGAAGCGGGCTCAGTCAACCTTGCGATCGATGATCGTGGCGGTGCCGAGGCCGCCGCCGCAGCACATCGTCTCGAGGCCGTAGCGAAGGTCGCGGCGCTCCAGCTCGTGCAGGAGGTGGTTCATCAGCCGCGCGCCCGACGCGCCGAGCGGGTGGCCGATCGCGATCGCCCCACCGTTGACGTTGACCTTGTCCATGTCGGCGCCGGTCTCCTTCTGCCACGCCAGCACGACGGAGGCGAACGCCTCGTTGACCTCGAACAGGTCGATGTCCTTGAGCTCGAGCCCTGCCTTCTTCAGCACCTTCGCGGTGGCCGGGATCGGACCTTCCAACATCAGCACCGGGTCGGTTCCGACCACGGTTTGGGCGAGGATCTTGGCGCGGGGCTTGAGGCCCAGCTCGGCCGCCTTCTCCTTCGTCATCAGCAGGACCGCGGCGGCCCCGTCGGAGATCTGGCTGGAGTTGGCGGCTGTGATCGAGTGCTGGGGATCGAACGCGGGCTGGAGCGCGGCAGCGGCCTCATAGCTCGCGTTGGCGCGGATGCCCTCGTCCTGGCTGAAGTCCTCGTGATGCCCGTTGACCGGGACCTCGACGGTCATGATCTGCGAGCTCAGGTAGCCCTTCTCGGTCGCCTCGTGGGCCAGCTGGTGGCTGCGCACGCCGAACTCGTCCATCGCCTTGCGCTCGACGCCGTACTTGCGCGCGACGAGCTCGGCCGAGATGCCCTGCGGCACCAGGTCGTAAAGCTCCTGGAGCTCAGGGGGGAAGGCGAAGCCGCAGTCGGCCGCGGTGGAACCCATGGGGACGCGCGTCATCGACTCCACGCCGCCGGCGATCGTGATGTCGTTGACCCCGGCCTGGACCAAGTTGGCGGCGAAGTGGATCGCCTGCTGGCTCGAGCCGCACTGCCGGTCGACGGTCGTGCCCGGTGTGGTGACGGGGAAGCCAGCGGTCAGCCAGGCGTCGCGGGCGATGTTGAGGCCCTGCTCGCCGTGCTGGCTGACGCAGCCGAACACAACATCCTCGACGAGGCCGGGCTCGATGCCGGCGCGCTTGACCAGCTCGCGAATGACCTGCGAGCCCAGCACCACGGGGTGCATGTCCTTCAGCTTGCCGTTGCGGCGCCCGATCGGCGTCCGCACGGCTTCAACGATCACAACCTCACGCATCCCCAATCTCCTAGGTTCGTACGCGCGCGTACTGAAATCTGCACCCGATTGTAAGTCCTCGCGCGCGCGCTTTATTCGCCCTCCAGGCAGTCATGGGTAGCCTGGCTGCGAACGATTTTTTGGGCTTGACCTGGGTAGCCTGCGGTCGCTTACCCTACGCGTCGCCCCAAGCGGCTGAGTACGGTGAACCTGGGGATACCGAACGTCGAGTAGGTGAAAGGCCGGCTCCGCAAGGAGCCCCGCTGGAAGCCGAAAAACGCATAGGGGACTTCAGGGTAAACAGGAAGGTCGCTTGGGGCATTGCTTTGCCCGACGAGGCTTAAAGCCTTGACACCGGGCCCGCCGCACCCGACCATGCGCAGGCCCGTGGACCAGCCGCCAGCCGACTTCGAATTCGAGTCCAAGCCCGCGCGCCGCCGCGTGCCGCGATTCGTCCTCGGCGTCGCCAGCGGGGTCGTCGTCCTCGCCGCGGCGGCAGCGGCCGGAGTCACGGTCTTCATGCTCGTGGCCGGGCACGGCACCGTGCTGGACCGGATGGTGCCTGCGGGCGCGGGCGCGTATGCCTCGGTCAACCTGGATCCGCCCGCGGACCAGAAGCTCGACCTGCTGAACCTGAGCCACAAGTTTCCGGAGCTGAACTCCGAGCAGCAGATCGAGAAGAACCTGGACCAGCTGCTGCAGCCGTCGGGACTGAGCTATCGCAGCGACGTCAAGCCCTGGCTGGGCGCTCAGGTGGTGGCGCTCGCGGGCGGCTCGAGCAAGCCGGACGTGGCCCTGCTCTTCGATTCCAAGAATGACGGGGCGGCTCAACAGACCCTGGCCAAGCTGAAGACCGGCAAGCTCGGAGGTCAGGTCGCCTGGCACGAGTCGAAGCACGGCGGCGTGACCCTCGAGGTGGGGTTGGTGTCGAGCCAGACCACGGTCATGGCTTTCTTCGACCACACGCTGCTGGTCGCGAGCTCGGAGTCGCTTGCCGACGAGGTGATCGACACCGACCAGGGGAAGCACGCGCGGCTCGACAGCACCGCCCAGTACAAGGCGATTACGAGCAAGCTGCCCGCTTCGCGCCTGCTGACGGTGTTCGTGGACGGTCACGCGGTCACCGGCTGGACGAGCGGGATCTTCGACCAGATCACCAAGGGCCTGCCGCTGGGCCAGGGCGTGACCATCACGTCGCCGCCGATCGACAAAAGCTCGGTGACCCAAGGCCTGGCCGCCTTCAAGGGCGCCGGCTTCGCGATCAGTGCGCGGCCGGACGGTCTTGCGGCAGATCTCGAGGTCGACGTCGACAGCTCCAAGCTGACCGCGGACCAGCGGGCGCTCTACCAGCGCGCTGGACGCCCGAACGGCGCTCTCAAGGCGGTGCCGGCGGGCGCGATCGCGGTGGTCGGAATCTCCGACCTCGACACAATCTTGAAGGGCATCCCCAACACCACCGGCTCGGCTATCGGGATGGGGCCGCTGAACGGCCTGGCGCAGAAGCTGACGGGAGACGCCGCGGTCGAGATCGAGCCGGACGGTCAGGGCCTCGGCATCGGAGGCGTGATCGGTACCAGTGACCCCGCCGGCTTGAAGTCGATGCTCGACTCGTTGGCCGGTTCGATGACCGGGACATCGCTCGCGTATGCCGTCAACGGCCAGAACCTGCTGGTCGCGAGCTCGTCTTCGGAGCTGGCCCGCATGCAGGCGGCGCAGTCGGGCGCATCACTGACTTCCGGCTCCGCCTACAAGCAGGCGGCGGACTTCTCGGTCCCCGAGCCCGCGTCCCTGGTCTTCGTCGACGTCGATGGAGCGTTCCGACTGGCCGAAACTTTCGGCCGCATGGACCTCCAGAAGGAACGCTCGGACTGGTCGGCTGTGCACTCGGTGTTGCTGACCTCCGGCGGGACCAGCGTCCGCATCCACGTCGTGATCGGCTAGAAGCGCTTCAGACCCAGGCGCCGCACCAGCGGCGCGATCTCCTCCAGGTGCTCGTCCTCGTGCTGCGCCGCCACCTTCAAGATTCCGCTGGCGAACGGCGGCTGCGAGACCAGCGCGCCCTTCCAAAGCCGCTCCAGCGAGCTCGTCGCCTCCTCCAGCTGGCTGACCGGATCGGGGTTCTCGTATCGCATCCAGCGGTAGGCCGCCGGCGCCGACCACGGTTGGCGCATGAAATCCTGGTGGAGGAAGCGGTGGTTCTCGACCACGATGTGCTCGACCGTCTTGAGCAGGCTGCCATGTGGCAGCCCACGGTCCTGCACCAGGACGCTGAAGTGCTGCTTGCGCATCCAGCGCAGAAGGCGCACCCGTCGCTCAGCCGGGGTGGGCGCGGCTATGAGTCCGCGGCGGGCGCCGGCATGACCGCGATCGGCGGCAGCTCGCCGAGCACCGACCGCTTCAGCGAGCAGATGAAGGGGAGGTTCCGGTACTGCTCGCGGTAGTCCAGGCCGTAGCCCACGACGTAGTCGTTGGGGATCTGGAACCCGACGTAGCGCAGCGGCACGTCGACCAGGCGGCGGCCGGGCCGGTCGAGCAGCGCCGCGACCGCCAGTGACGCCGGGCCGCGCTGGCCGAGCATGCCGAGGATGTAGTCCATCGTCAGACCGGTGTTGACCATGTCCTCGATCAGGATCACGTGCTTCCCCTCGATCGGGACGTCGAGGTCGCGCACGATCCGCACCCGCTCGTGCGGGAGCGCTCCCGAGTACCGCGCGATGGCCAGGTAGTCGATGCCGACCGGCACCTTGATCTGGCGGGCGAGGTCGGCCAGGAAGAACGTCACCCCCTTGAGCACGCCGACGAGCAGCACGGCCTCGCCTCGGTAGTCGCGCGAGATCCTGCGCGCGAGCGCGCGCACGCGAGTCTCCAGCTCGACCGGCGAGATCAGGATCTGCTGGATCTCGTCCTTGCGGATGTGGTGCGGGTTCTCGAGGACGCCGTACCCCGCCGCCACCAATAGCTGCTGGTAGTCATGCCGGTAGAGCAGCCGGATGTTGATGTCCGGGTAGAGCTCCTTCAGCAGCCGCACCTTGCGGTTCTTCGGCGTGACCAGGCTCTGCTTCATCGTCGTGAGCTCGATGTAGAGGTCGTGCTCCGGCAGGTAGAAGTCGGGAGTGAAAAGCTCGGTCGCCAGCTCGCCTTCGCCGGCGATCGGGAACGAGACCGGCTCGTAAGCCCAACGGATCCGGTAGTAGTCGAGAAAGCGTCCGAACTCCTGCTCGGACGGATGCGCGAACTCCACGCGGGTATGCGGCGGGCCGGAGCGGCGGACGAGCCGCGACCGCTGGCGAACGGGCCGGCGCCACCTCTCGAGGACGTGAGCAGTGCTGGAGGACGCCACCTGGGGTTGCGCGAATTCTACCGTCGAGTGGGGCGTAGCCTCCGCCCCCTGAGATGGAGGAAAGACGGCGCCACATGGTGGACCAGCAGCTGCGGCGCAACGGCATCACCGATCAGCGCGTGCTCGACGCCATGAGCAGCGTGCCCAGGGAGGAGTTCGTGCCCGCCGCGCTCCGCGAGTACGCCTATGTCGACCGCGCTCTCTCCATCGAGGCGGGCCAGACGATCTCGCAGCCGTTGGTGGTCGCCGCGATGACGCAGGCACTCGACCTCAAGCCCAGCGACCATGCGTTGGAGGTCGGCGCCGGCTCGGGCTACCAGGCCGCGGTGCTGGCCCAGCTCTGCCGGCAGGTCGTGACGGTGGAGCGCGAACCGGCTCTCGCCGAGCACGCCGCGGCGACGCTGCGGCGTCTTGGCTACGACAACGTCCAGGTGGTGGCTGCCGACGGCGCGTCCGGCTACCCGGCGCTGGCGCCCTACCCGGCGATCCTGGTCGCCGCCGCCGCGCGTGGCGTGCCGCCGGCGCTGATCGAGCAGCTGGCCGAGGGCGGGCGGATGGCGATCCCGGTCGAGGAGCCGGCCGGGGCGGAGAACCAGGAGCTGCGGCTCTACCGCAAGCTGCGTGGGGACACGCGCTGGGAGGTGCTGTTCCCGGTGCGCTTCGTGCCGCTGGTCACGGACTAGCGGAAGGTTTCGGAGCCGGCGACGGCGACGACTGGCCCGCGATCTGCGCGGCGTCGCTGCTCGCGGCCTGCATCTCTGACGCATACCCCGCCAGGTCGCCGTTGCGTAGGTCCGCCTGCGCGTTGTTGTAGTGCTTGATGAAGTCCGCGGCGAGCTGCTGCAGCTTCGTCGATGTCACATTCGGCGGGGGCGGTGCGGTGGTGGTCGTGGCCGCCGGCGGCGGCGCCTGGCCGAGGAGCTGTGCCAGCGCTGTGCTCAGGTCGTCCTGATAGGCGACCGTCTGGCTGTCGACGAGGATGACCTTGCGCAGCTCGACGAGGCTGGAACCGCTGGTCGCCTGCAGATAGACGGGCTCGACATAGAGGAAGGTGTTGCCGACCGGCACCACCAGTAGGTTGCCCTGCACGACATGAGACCCGGCCTGGTTGAAGAGTGTGAAGTCGCGCGCGATCGTTGCCTGTTCGTTGATGCGCTGGCTGACCTGCTGCGGCCCGAAGATGACCTGGTCCTTGGGCAGGATGAACGACACCATCTGGCCGTAGTTGGGCGCGTCGTTGCGCACCGCCAGCCAGCTGATCATGTTGGCCTTGCCGTTCGGCGTGAACGGGAGGATCTGCAGGTACTCGGGCGTCGACTCGCCCGGCAGGCGCATCAACACGTAGTAGGGCGTGAGCGTGATCGGTGGAGCGTCCGGCGCCGGGGTCTCCTGTGCGAACGCCCACACGTCCTCGCGCTGGAAGAAGACCGCCGGATCGGTGACGTGATAGGTGCTGTAGATGTCCGCCTGCATCGTGAACATGTCCTGCGGCACGCGGATGTGCGCGCGCAGCGCGCCGGGCATGTCGGAGAGCGGCTTGAACAGGCTTGGGAAGGTGCGCTCGTAAGCCTTGATGATCGGGTCGTTGGGCGCCGACACGTAGAACTGGACGCTGCCGTCGTACGCGTTGACCACGGCCTTGACAGAGTTGCGCACGTAGTTGATGCCGGCGGACAGGTTGCCGAAGCCGGTGTCCTCGGTCTGTGAGTACGGGTAGGCGTCGGAGCTCGTGTACGCGTCGGCGATCCAGTAGAGCTGCCCGTCGGCGTCGACGATGTAGGGGTGGCTGTCGAACGTCAGGAACGGAGCTATCTCGTTGAGGCGGGTGTTGATGTCGCGCCGGAACAGGACCTGGCTTTGCGAAGTGACCTGGTCGGAGATGAGGACGTTCAGGTCGCCGAGGCGCATCGACCACAGCGCGCGGTCAAGAGCGCCTGACAAGGAGACGCCCCGAGTGCCCTGGTAGTGGTTGTAGACGTCAGCGGCGCCGCGCGGATAGTCGAACTCGGGACTCAGCGAGGGCGCGATGACGTAATCGGTGGTGTTCTGGCCGAAGTAGATCGCCGGCTGCGATATCTGCAGAGGTCCCGTCGGCGGGACGTCGCCGACGACATAAGCCGGTAGACCCTCCCCCTGCACGGCGCTGACCTGGCTCGCCGCGACGCCGTATCCATGCGTGTACTTGAGCCGCTGGTTCACCCAGTTCTGAGCCGAGCTCGGCAGCTGCGAGAAGCTCACCTCGCGCGGTCCGATCTCGACCTGCTGATAGACGCCGTTGATCGAGTAGCGGTCGAGATTGATCGACGGGAAGTTGTAGTAGGTGCGGATGGTCTGGAGGTTGTCGTAGGTGGCGGCCAGCTGGCGGTCGTCCCAGAGCCGGAGGTTCTGGATGGTCGACTGGTCAGCGGCGACCTCGTCAGGGGTGAGCGGCGACGTGCCGCTGAACTGCTGGGTTCCCACGCTGGTGAGGCCATAGGCGGCCCGCGTGCCCGCGATCTCCCGCTGGATGAACGGCGTCTCCACCTGCTGCTCCGCCGGCTGCACCTGCAGGCGCTGAACCAGGCCCGGATAGGCGCCGCTGATGATCGACATCACCACCCAGGCTCCGACCGCTCCGGCGACGAGGCCCGGCCGCCGCGCGCGCGCATTCACCGCGAGCAGCAAAAACAGCAGGATCGCCACCACCGCGCCGACGGTCGCCAGCGGTATGCGGGCGTTGATGTCGGCGAAGCCGGCCCCCCACACAAACCCGTTGTGGCTGGAGAGCAGGTCGTAGCGGTCGAACCAGCGGCGGATCCCCAGGAGCAGGGCGGCGATTCCCAGCAGCACTGACAGATGCGCCAGGGCTCGACCGCCGAGTAGGGGCTCGAAGCCGCCCAGCCGCCAGGCGTGGAACACCCCGGCAACCACGAGGGCGACGAACGCCAGCGCCAGCGCCCACGCGAGCACGGCTTCGTAGAACGGCAGGCGCAGCAGGTAGAAGGAGATGTCGAGGTGGAAGACGGGGTCCGTCACGCCGCTGTCCGAGGCACCGGTGAAAAGGGCCAGCGTCTGCCAGGACGAGCCGGCTCCGAGTGAGAAGAACAGCGCCAGCAGCCCCGCCGTAATGGCGGCCGCGATTCGCTGCGCGCGCGCTCCGGGCCCGCCGACACCGACGGCTCTCAGCGCCCGCGGAGCGGAGGATCCGATCGCGAGCCGAGCGTTGGCGTACAGGTAGGCGAAAGACACCACCAGGGACCCGACGAAGAGCAGCCACTGCAGGCGCAGGCGGGTCAGAAAAACGGCGTCGAGGCCGAGGGCGCGATACCAGGCGAGATCGGTGTAGAAGCCCACCAACGGGCTGGCGATGATGACGATCACGATCGCGGCGGCGATCAGCGCTAGCCCGATCCAAACCCTCCTTGGAATGGGCGGAATGCGAAAGTCGTAGCTCTCGAAGTCGAAGGGCGGCCGGCCGGGCGGCTCGAAGGGATTACGTCGCACTGCGCGGCAAGCTTAGCCGCGCACGGCCAATGGCTCCTCCGCCGGAATCAGCGCGAGCGGCAGGGCGGCGGCCAGCGTGCATGCGCAGGCGACCAGGATCAGCGTCCCTGTGAGCGACCACGCGATCAGCGGCCCCGCGATCGCCGACCCGAGCGGGGTGCCGGCGTAGTTGAGTGACATCGAGATCGCGAACACGCGGCCGAACCAGGCGGGATCGGTCCGCCGCTGCCGCAGCGTGAAGAACGCGATGTCGGCCGGCCCCACCGCCGCGCCGAAGAGGGCGGAGGAAGCGAAGACCAGCCAGATGGTCCCGGCCCAAGGCAGCAGCAGCACGGCGGCTGCCTCGACGGCGAAGCACAGGGTCAGCAGTTGTCTTTCGCGGCCTCGCGTATCGAGCCGGCCGGCGAGCAGCCCGGTGATGAGGCCGCCGCCGGCGCTGAACGCGTAGCACGCGCCCACCATCACGGGCGGTTGGTGAAGCCGGTCCAGGATCAATACCGGTTGGGCGATCGCCAGGGCCCCCACCCCGAGGTTGAGCACGGTCAGGCTGATCGCCAGCCCGCGCAGGCTGGCGCTGCGGGCGACGTAGCCCAGCCCGGCCCGGGCGTTGGAGACCAGGGACCCGGTGACGGCTACGGCCGGCACATCCCGCACGCGAGCAACCGCCGCGGCCGCAGACGCCATCAGCACCGTCGTGACCAGCAGCGCCCGCGCCCCGCCGATGGTGCCGACCAGCACTCCGGCGAGCGGCGGACCGAGCAGGGTTGCGACCACGTAGCCCTGGCTGTCGATCGCGTTCGCGCGCTCCCACAGATGTGGGGGCACCATCAGGGCGAAGAGGGTGCGGCCGCCGCTGAGGCTGAGGATGCTGGTCACCGAGGCCAGGCCGACGATGACGAGCAGTGCCCAGGCCGGCAGCAGGCCGGCGAGTGAGAGCGCACCGAGGAGGCAGAAGGCGGCCGCCTGCACGATGAAGTCGAGGACGATGAGGCGCACCCGGCCGTAGCGGTCGAGGAGGGCGCCCGCCAGGGGCGAGATCAGCAGCCCCGGGAAGATCCAGAGGAAGCTCGCGAGACCCGCCAGCGTCGGCGAGCGGTAGTCCCGCAGCACGAAGAGCACCAGCTCGAGCTGGAGCATGTAGAGAGCGATGCGCGCGAAGAGGATGCCGCCCACCAAGGCGGGGAAGCCTCCCACGCGCAGCAGGGCGCCATAGCTTGGGCTCTCGATCACAGCGCCTATGCTGTCAGCCCAGCAGTGACAGGTCGGCTATCAGGTCTCGCCGCAGCGCTCCTGTTGGCCGCGTGCAGCACGACGGCGACGGCCCCACACGGGCGATTGCGCCCAGGGGCCGCCCAGTCCGGACACACGCCATCGCCCGCAGCGTCGCCCGCCCCGCAGAGCCTCCCGCTGCTCGCGGTGGTCGAAGCTCGCGGCCCAGGGTCGCACTGGGGCGTCCTGCCCGGCCTGGGTGACAGCTACGACACCGTGGCCATCGCCGGGTTCGACGGCTTCGCGCGGGCGCGCGCCACGTTCAAGCCGCGCGCCGTTCCGACAATCCCGGGCGCGGCCGCCGGCACGAAGCCGCTGCTGCCGCCGCCCGCTATCGTAGCGGCGGGCTCGGTCTTCTACGCGGACGGCGACGGCGCCGTCAGGCAGCTGAAGCCCGACGGCGCGGTGAGCGATGTCACATCGTTCAACCTGACGCCGCAGCAGGAGCTCTGGTTCGCGGTGAGCCCAGACGGCAAGAACCTCATGGCGTCGGTCCTGACCGTGCCCGGGCCCGGGGCGTCGTGGTCGGTGTCACTGGAGATGGCGACTCCCGGCGGGCAGCCCAAGACGCTCAGCACGGTCGATCTCGGAGCTGCCCTGCCCAAGCCGACTCTCGTCGCGGGCTGGGATCTCGGCGGCCCGCTCGCGACCCTGAGCACGGACCTCGTGCCGACCACGACAGACGGCGGTGGCTGGCAGTACCACGGTGGCTCGCTCGTGCATCTCGACGCCCAGGGCCAGCCGGGGCAGCCCGTCGGAGGCGCCGACTGCAAGCCCTGGGCATCGGCGCCGGATGGGTCTGTGCTCTGCACCGGCTCCCCGCCCACGGTGCGCGACCCGATCGGCAACGTCCTCTGGACCGTGCCCTCGGGAGGTTTCTCACCGCAGGGGCGCGCGCTCGCCCCGGACGCGGGCCACGTGTCCACCGACAGCGTCATCGTGGCGGCGGACGGCTGGGCGGAGAGGATCGCCAACGGGCTGACGGCCGAAGGCTGGGTCGATTCCGTGCACCTGGTCGGACAGGTGCAGGACCCGGCGGGCAAGGGCGACATCGACTACGTGACGTCGGGAGACGCCCTGCGCGGTCACAACCTCGGCTTCCCGGCGGTGCTGGTCGGCGCGCTGCCGACGCCGCCCGGGATCAAGAACGAGCTGCCGAGCCCCGCCCCGAAGGCGAAGCCTTCGCCTAGCCCCTCGCCTACCCCGTGAGGTTCGCCGGGTCCAGGAGATCCTCCTTGGCCTGCGTGATCGGCTCCCGCGCCCGCATGATCTCGATCAGCTTCTTGCGCCCCTTCGGCGGGCCGATCATGATCGCGCCGACCAGCCGGTCCTCGTAGAAGAAGAGCTTCCGGAAGAACTTCTCCTCGAACGAGTACGTGCGCACCGAGTCGAGCCCGGGTTGGACGTCCGGCGTGATGCCCATCACGGCCAGCGTCGAACCGAACATCGTGGTCGTGTAGGTCGGGACGTCGAAGAAGTCCTCGTCCTCGCCGGCCATGTTGTGAGCGGCCGTCTTGCCATGCGCCTCGGCGTTGTCCCACGTGCCCATCTGGTTGTGCTTGCCGATCATCAGGTCGAAGAAGACCGCGATGTCGCCCGCCGCGTACACGTCCGGCAGGTTGGTGCGCAGCTTTGCGTCGGTCACGATGCCGCGATTCAGCTCGATGCCTGAGTCGGCAACCGGCTCGACGTAGTAGTCGAGACCGACGCCGTAGGTGAGCATGTCGAACTCCGCGCGGCGCCCGCCTTCCGTCTCGACGCAGTAGTGGCCGTTCAGCCTGGAGAACTTGGTCGCCTCGTCGTTGACGATGAACTCGACGCCCTGCTCCTCGCCCAACTGGTGGCAGAGCCGGCCGCCCTCGGCGTCCAGCACGTAGCGGAGGAACCAGGGGCCGCGCATCAGCCAGACGACCTTCGCGTGCTCGCGGTAGCTCACGCCCTCGGCGAGCTCGTACGAGATGAAGCTGCCGCCCATGACCAGCACCGTCTTCACCGCGTCGCTGCGCTCGATGATCACGTCGGTGTCGTCGATGGTCTGGAACCCGTAGGTCTGGTCGCCGACGACGTCGACGCCGGGCCACGGCGCCGGCTTGGGCCGTCCGCCGGTCGCCACCAGGAGCGCGTGGTAGGGCAGGTCGCCGGCCTTGTCGGTGGTGACGACCTTCGCCAGCGGATCGACCGTCATGGCTCGGGTCTCGAAGTGGATCTTGATGCCCTTGGCCTCGTAGTCCTCCGGCGTTCGCATGAACACCTTCTCGCGCCGCAATTGGCCGCGCAGGTAGCGGGGCAGCGCCACCCGGTTGTACAGCGGGTGCGGCTCGGACGCCACCATCGTGATCTCGGCGTCCGCGTCCATCCGGCGCAGCTCTTCCGCGCACGTCTGGCCGGCGATGCCGTTGCCGAGGATTACGTAGCGGCGGGTCATGACTCACCCTCCCCGCCTGCGGGGAGGGTTGGGGAGGGGCTCACGCCGCAGGCGTTAGAGGTCGAGGGCGTAGATCGATATCTGGCCGGGCTCACGGCCGAAATCGTAACCACCGGCGGCCAGCTGACCGGCGGCCGGGTGGTCTTCGGGAACCCAGACGATCACGCCGTCGAGGTCCTCCGCGTCCGCTTCGAACCGCAGCCGCAGCAGGAGATCGTCGAGGCTGCCCCCCGATCCCGCCAGGAAGGTGACCGGGAGGTGGTGCCAGCGGAAACGGCCGCCACGGACGGCAGCCAGGGCGCGCCCGCCGGGCCCGACCCGCAGCAAACCCGCCTCGGCGTGGGCGGCCAGGGTCGCGGCGGTGGGGGTCCAGGCGCCGTCGAAGTCGGCCGCCACTCCGCCGACAGCCGCGAAGGCAGGGTCTTGCCGCACCCACTCGGCCATGGCTTCGGCCTCGGGAGGCGATGGAATGCGCGGAGGGTCGTCACCCTCGAGGCGGAACGCCTCCCAGCGCACCGCCCTGACTCGCAGCTGGAAGCCCTCGGACGTGAAGAGCGCGATGGCGTGCGGGTTGGCGGTGGCGAGACGGATCTCGCTCGCGCCGTTGTGCCGCGCCTCGTCGATGGCCGCCCGCAGCATCTCCCGGGCGACCCCCAGCCGGCGATGGGTGGACGCGACGCGGAGCCCCTCGTACCAGAGCACGCCGCCGCCGAGCGGCCGCAGGCGCTGGACGCCGACGAGGACGCCATCCAGCTCGGCGCCGGAGAAAGCCGCCGCCGGGTCGCTGATCCACTCGTCGAAGACCAGTGGCAGGTAGTCGTTGCCCTCCCACACGTCGGCCACCATCTCCTCGACGCGCTGGCGGTCGGTCGGTCGGAGAGGCCGGAGCTCTATGCCGACGGCCGCCAATGCGCTACGCCTCCGACCATGTCCCCGCCATAGATGTAAGACCCATCCGGATTCCGCTCCAGGTGCGCTTCGAGCCATGCGCGCGCCTTGCCCTCGTCCCAGACCGCCGCCAGCCGCTGCCGGCACTCGGCGAGGGCTTCGTCGAAGTCCGCGTAGACCTGGTCGATCCGATAGCCGACGATCGCCAGGTCGGCGTCCACGCCTCGCGATCGGAGCAGGTTCCAAAGATCCGTGAGATGCGGCATCCGCGTCCGCGGCTTGCCGGCCAGCGTCTCGAACAGCTGCTCACTCGGCGCGATCATGTCGCGGTCGCGCATGTACACGAAGACGCGCTCGCGCCCGACCCGCGCCATCTTCTCGATGAACGGCACGGGGTCAGCGACGAAGTACAGGACATGGGCGCAGACGACGAGGTCGGCTGCGGCGACGTCCGCGTCCTGCCAGGAGGCCGCGACCACGGTCAGGTTGTCGCGGTGCGGGATGGCGGCGCGCATGCCCTCGGACGGCTCGACCGCTGTCACCCAGTCCAGCCGGTCGGCCAGGGGCACCGCGTGCCGGCCGCCACCGGCGCCCACGTCGATGGCGGTCTTGCGGCTGTCGAGGTAGGGCTCCATCACGCGCAGCAGCGGATCCTTGGCGGCCTCCTCGGGGTCGTAGCGGAGCCGCGGCGCCACCGACGCCCAGAAGTCCTGGTCGGGGTCGACCGGGGCCTCGCGCTCACGTTCTTCGACCAGGTGGCGCCAGTGGCCGGCCCAGTCGATATCGGTCAACGGATCCAGGGGCATGGACCGATAATTCTCGGGCCAAGTGGACTCGACGGATTCTGGGCCAACGGCCGGTACAGTCCACTGATGCCCTTCACGCCTCAGCAGGCAGCCGCGCTGGAGCGCTACTTCACCAACCTCGACCGGCCGGTCTTCGCACTCCGAAATCTGCCCGAGGTCGTCAAGGGGGCTCTTTTCAGCCGTTACTCGCGAACCGAGAAATCGCTGCGCGAGGTGCTGTTGACCGAGTTCATCGAAGAGCCGGAGTCCGGCTTCGGCGACCTGGTGGGGCCGCCGGCGGCCGATGACCTCGTCGCCGCTCGTCGCGCGGAGGAGTTCTACGAGCGCGTACTCGTCGGCTACGGCGACGATTCGGTCGCCGAGCTCGCCGGCGCGCACCTGGCCGTGGAGCACGTGTCGACGCTCGCGGCGAAGGCGCTTGAGGACTCGCGCATCGGCATCTCGCCGCTGGAGAAGTCCACGCGCTACGTCCGCTTCGACCGGCCGGGCGTGGACGGCCGCTACCTGTACTACCGCGGCCCCGAGCTCGCCAGCGCCGCCTACGAGCCGGCCATGGAGGCACTGTTCTCCACCTACTCCGAGCTGGTGATGCCGCTGACCGAGTCGGTGCGCGAGGCGTACCCGATGGAGGAGGGCGAGACCGAGCGGGGATGGAAGTCGGCGACCCGAGCCAAGGCGCTGGACCTTCTCCGCGGGTTGCTGCCGGCCTCGACCCTGACCAACCTCGGGCTGTACGGCAACGGCCGCGCCTTCGAGTACCTGGTCACCAAGCTCTCCGCGCACGAGCTGCACGAATGCCGCCGCCTGGCGGGTGAAATGCACGAGGAGCTCTCGAAGGTGATCCCCGCCTTCGTGCGGAGGGCGCTCGACGAGAGGTACGGCCAGCCGGCTGCCGCGCGCATGGCCCACATCCGCCGGCGGATGGCCGGCTTCGCGGCCGAAAGGAGCGACATCCGCCGGCGGATGGCAGAGGGTGGGCCCCAGGTGAGGCTGCTCGAGTGGGACCGAGATGCCGAGCGCAAGGTCGCCGCGGCCGCGCTCTATCCCCATGCGTCGCAGGCCTGGGAGGAGCTGGGCGACGGCGACCCGGCGCCGCTGCTCGAGGCCCTC
The DNA here is from genome assembly GCA_036378435.1 of Candidatus Dormiibacterota bacterium. Taxonomy (GTDB): domain Bacteria; phylum Chloroflexota; class Dormibacteria; order Dormibacterales; family Dormibacteraceae; genus DASUWK01. Next base: position 73,849 of record DASUWK010000058.1, read on the forward strand.
CTCGGGGACCGCCGCAACCGCCGCGACCGCGCACCACGTGCCTTGGAGCACGCGCAGTACCTCTTCGAGGTCGAGGCCAACTTCGGCGCCTACCGCGACCTGCACCGGCACCGGATGCTGACCCAGGATCGCCAGCTGCTCGGGACTTCACTCGGCTTCGACGCGCCCGACGACCTCGAACGCTTCGGGATGCGGGAGCGGTTCGTCGCCGCCGTCGATCGCGCGGCCGCCGCTTACGACGAGGTGGCTCGCGACGCCGGCGCCGAGCTGGCGCAGTACGCGGTGCCGCTCGCGTTCCGCGTCCGCTGGCACCTGCGCCTCAACCTGCGCGAGCTCTACCACCTCTGCGAGCTGCGGACGACGCCGCAAGGGCATCCGGACTACCGCGCCGTCGCCCAGGAGATGTTCAAGCGGGTCCAGGAGGTGCACCCGAACCTGGCCTGGTATGCGAAATTCGTTGACCTGGGCCCGGGCGACGAACTGGAGCGCCGCGCATCCGAGCGCCGGCTCGATCTGAAGCTGCGCGCGCGCTGAACGACCCGGGCGCCGAGGAGGTGCCGTAGGTGCTCAGGGACTTCAAGACGTTCATCCTGCGTGGCAACGTCATCGACCTCGCCGTCGGCGTGGTCATGGGCGCGGCCTTCGGAGCGGTCGTGACGGCGCTGGTGAAGGACCTCGTCACGCCGCTGATCGCCGCGATCTTCGGGAAGCCGGACTTCAGCACGCTGCAGTTCACGGTGCACGGCTCGAAGTTCCTGTACGGCGAGTTCATCAACGCGCTCGTCGCCTTCCTGCTGATCGCTCTGGCCGTCTTCTTCTTCATCGTCCAGCCGGTCAACGCCCTGGTCGCGAGGACGCGCCGCGAGCCGTCGCCGGAGCCGGACACCAAGAAGTGCCCAGAATGCTTGAGCGTGATCCCAGCCGCGGCCAGCCGGTGCGCCTTCTGCACGTCACCCCAACCGTAGGGCTGGCCCACCGGCCCTTGTCGGCGTCTTCGCTACTGAGGCGGCTCGTCCGTTCGTTGACGCTTGCGCTCCGATGCTCACGCACCCTTCAGGTGCGCTCCGCTTCGGTGCTCGCGGTCGCCTGCGGCCGAGCTCGCCTCAGCGCTAATCCGCTCGCATCGGGCCGATGAGGCCAGCCCTCATAGTCCACGGCGGCGCCGGATCGCCGCCGACCGAGGAGCACGCGGAGCGCCAAGCGGCGGTCGACCGCTCGCTCGAGGCCGGCTGGGTGCGGATCGGCGAGGGGGCGCTGGAGGCGGTCGTCGCCACCGTGCGGGCGCTCGAGGACGAACCGGCCCTGAACGCGGGGATCGGCGCCTGCTTCAACCGCGACGGCTTCATCGAGCTCGACGCGGGCGTGATGGAGGGGACCGGTCTGCGAGCCGGCGCGGTGGGCGCCGTGCGCGACGTGAGGCATCCGGTCGAGCTGGCGCGTGCGCTGTTGGAAGACGGGCGCCACGTGCTGCTCGTCGCCGACGGCGCCTCCGCCTACGCTCGCGACCACGGCGTCGAGATGGCCGACCCCACACTCTTCGAGACCCCGCGCCAGCGCCGCAACCTCGAGCGGCTCCTGGTCGAGGCGGACACGGTCGGCGCCGTCGCCCGCGACGTCGAGGGGCACCTGGCGGTGGCAGTCTCCACCGGCGGCGTGACGGGCAAGCTGCCCGGCCGGCTCGGCGATTCGCCGGTGCCGGGCGCCGGTTTTTACGCGCAGGACGGAGCCGGCGCCATCTGCGGCACCGGCCTCGGTGAGGCCTTTCTCCGCTTGGTGCTGAGCCATCTGGCGGTGGTCGAGCTCATGCACGGCATGGCGCCGGACGAGGTCGCGCGCGGCGCCATCGAGCACCTCGAGGCCAAGACGGGCGCCAGCGGAGGCGTCATCGTGGTCGGCGCCGAGGGCGAGCCGGCGTTTGCCTTCAACACGCCGTTCATGCCCGTGGCAATGCGCGTTGGCTGAGTCGGCCAATGCGGGCGACCTCATCGTCCGCGCCCTGAAGCGCTCGGGCACAACGCACCTCTTCACCCTCAACGGCGGCCACATCTGGCCGATCCTCATGGGCGCGGAAGAGCACGGCCTGCGCATCGTGGACACGCGCCACGAGCAGACGGCGACCTTCGCCGCGGAGGGCTGGTCCAAGGTGACTCGGACCTGCGGCGTCGCCGCGGTGACGGCCGGCCCGGGGGTCACCAACTCCATCTCGGCGCTGGCCCAGGCGCGCGGCAATGACAGCCCGCTGCTCGTTCTCGGCGGTCGCGCACCCGACGTGCGCTGGGGGATGGGCTCGCTGCAGGAGATGGACCACGTGCCGGTCATCTCCTCGCTGGTCAAGTCGGCGTCCACGCTCCACGACGCAGACGGCGCGTACCGCGACGTCGCGGAGGCCATCCGCCTCGCGCTGAGCCGCCGCACGGGCCCCGTCTTCCTGGACGGGCCGATCGACGTGCTCTTCGCGGCCGCCGATGTGCCCGAGGCAACCGAACACCTGGCGGTCGATCCAGGGCCGCCGCCCGACCCCGATGAGATCGCCAAGATCGTGCGCTTGCTGCAAGAGGCCGAGCGACCGGCGGTGCTGGCCGGCACCAACGTCTGGTGGGCTCACGCCGAGGACGAGCTGCGTGCATTCGCCGAGGCGGCCCACCTGCCGGTGGTGCTCAACGGCATGGCGCGCGGCATGCTGCCCCCGGGCCACCCGCTCCTGCGCACCCGCGCCCGCTCCGCCGCACTCGGCGAGGCGGACTTGGTCCTCGTGGTCGGAGCCCCGCTGGACTTCAGGCTCAACTTCGGCATGCCGCCGGTCTTCGACGACGCGGCGCGCATCGTATACGTCGACGTCGACGACTTCCGCAAGCACAGAGCCGCCGCCGCGGCGGTTTACGGAGATCTCAAGCAGGCCCTGGGCGATCTCGCCCGGTCGGCAAGCGGCGTCCCCGAGCGCGCCGACTGGCTGGCCCATCTCGGCGAGAAGGACGCGGCGTCCCGGCGGCGAGACGAAGCGATGACGGCGTCGGACTCGGCTCCCGTTCACCCCGCCCGGCTGGTGGCGGAGGTGGCGTCTTACTGCGATCCCGACGCGATCTTCGCGGTCGACGGCGGCGACTACGTGTCGTTCGCCGGCCGGCTGATCGAACGGCCGCGACCGGGCCTCTGGCTCGACCCGGGTCCGTTCGGCTGCCTCGGGTCCGGACCGGGCTACGCCATGGCCGCCAAGCTGGCGTACCCCGACCGGCAGGTGGTCCTGCTGTCCGGCGACGGCGCGTTCGGCTTCTCGGCGATGGACTTCGACACGCTCGTGCGTCATCAGATCCCGGTCGTCTGCGTCATTGGCAACAACGGCATCTGGGCGACCGAGAAGCACCCGATGCAGGCGGCCCTCCAGGCCGCGATCGCGGCCGACCTCCGGCCCGGCACCCGTTACGACAAGGTGGTCGAAGGTCTCGGCGGGCACGGGGAGCTGGTGGAGAAGCCGGAAGACATCCGGCCGGCGCTCGAGCGGGCTTTCAGGTCCGGTGTGCCGGCCTGCGTGAACGTGATCTGCGACGCGACGGCTGAGTATCCTCGCTCCACGGTGCTCATGTGATGAGGCGGTCCCGTTGACCGCGGTGCAGGCGACCCACTTCGAAGAGGCCAACGAGTGGCGGACCGCGCAGGCCCAGTTCGACGCCGCGGCGGACATCCTCCATCTCGAGCCCGAGCTGCGAGAGATCCTGCGCGAGGTCCAGCGCGAGTTCACGTGCCACTTCCCCGTGCGGATGGACGACGGCCATAACGAGGTCTTCACTGGCTACCGGGTTCAACACAACATCAATCGCGGCCCGGCGAAGGGCGGTATTCGCTACCACCCGGCGGTCTCCCTCGAAGAGGTCAAGGCCCTCGCGATGTGGATGACCTGGAAGTGCGCCGTGGTCAACATTCCGTTCGGCGGCGCGAAGGGGGGCGTGATCGTCGACCCGAAGCGCCTGTCGATGAACGAGCTCGAGCACATGACCCGGCGCTTCGCGACGGAGGTCTCGATCCTGGTGGGACCGGACAAAGACATCCCCGCGCCGGACGTCAACACCGACGGCCAGATCATGGCCTGGTTCATGGACACGCTGTCGATGCATGAGGGCTATTCAGTGACCGCGACGGTGACCGGCAAGCCGGTCGAGGTCGGCGGCTCGCTGGGGCGCATCGACGCCACCGGTCGCGGGGTCATGATCTGCACGCTCGCCGCGCTGGAGCACCTGGGTCTGAAGCCGCACCAGGCGCGGGTCGCCGTGCAGGGCTTCGGCAACGTAGGCAGCGTCTCGGCGCGGCTGCTGGAGGAGGCCGGCTGCACGATCGTGGCCGTCAGCGAGGACTACGGCGGGGTGCACAACCCACTCGGCCTCTCGGTGAAGCGGCTGCTCGACTACCGCCATCAGCACAAAACACTGCGTGGCTTCCCCGGCGCCGAAGAGGTCGGGCCGATGGACGTCCTCGAAGTGGACTGTGACGTGCTGGTCCCCGCCGCGCTGGGCAACCAGCTGACCTCTCGCAACGCGGGCTTGGTGCGAGCGAGCCTGATCGTCGAGGGGGCCAACGGGCCCACGACCCCGGAAGCCGACGCGATCTTCCGGAGCCGGGGCATCACGGTGGTGCCCGACATCCTGGCCAACGCCGGCGGCGTCACGGTGAGCTATTTCGAGTGGGTCCAGGACCTCCAGTCCTTCTTCTGGTCCGAGCACGAGGTCAACCAGAAGCTGGGCTCGATCATGGAGCGCGCTTTCAAGGAGGTCATGGCCACGGCAGTGGAGCGAAAGCTCGACCTCCGGATGGCGGCTTACGTGCAGGCGGTGCAGCGCGTCGCGGCGGCCACGCGGGACCGTGGCATCTATCCCTGAGGTAGCCGAGACCCCCATCTGGGAGGAGCCTGTCCGCGGCTTCTTCATCGATCCCGCGCGGTTCCTGAAGCTCTCGGGCCTCGAGGTCATGCGCGACTACCTGGAGGGCGCCCGCCGGCCGCCGCCGATCCACTACCTGACCGGCTTGATCCCGACCTTCGTCGGCCCCGGGGCGGCCACGTTCACGATGCCGGTGAGCGACTGGCTGCTGTCACCGCAGGGGGTCGTGTCCGGGGCGACGCTCGGGCTGCTGGTGGACGGCCCGCTCGGCACGACGGTCCAAACCACGCTGCCGCCGGCCACCCCATACACGACCGCCGAGCTCTCGATGTACTACCTGCGCACGGTCACGCGAGGCGCCGGCCAGCTCACAGGCCGCGGCCGCCTGCTGAGCGCGGGTCGGACCGTCGGCCTGTCAGAGGTGGAGGTGACCGACCAGGCCGGCCGGCCGGTCGCCATCGCCACCACGCGCTGCGTCGTCCTGCCGAAGATCGACGTCGAGGCTCCGGCGGAGCTGCCTGCGCTGGACGATGAGCCCGAGTGGCCGACGCCGCACCCATACCAGCGGCCCGTCCAAGGTGAGGTGCTGCCCCAGGAGGTTTGGGACCGGATGAGCGGCCTCGAGGTGATGCGCGCGATCATCGCCGGCGAGCTGCCCGCGCCCCCGATCCATCACCTCTGCGGCATCGCGCCGGTCAGCGCCGAAGAGGGCGCGACGACCTGGCGGCTGCCGGCCAGCGAGTGGCTCTGCGCTCCCATCCAGGGCCGCGTGTTCGGCGGCGCGACGACCTACCTCGCCGGGACGGCCATCGACGGCGCGATCCAGACCGTGGTGCCCGCCGGCACCGCTTTCGCTCCCGTCGACCTGAAGGTCTACTTCCTGCGGCCGGTGGCGCCGGACGGACGCGACCTCATTGCCACCTCGCGGGTCACCCAGCGCGGCCGCACGGTCGTCATCGGCACCTCGGAGGTGCGGGACGCCGACGGCAAGCTGGTCGTGATGGCCACCGGCTCCGCGATGCTCATGCCAGGGCGACCGGCTACGGTCACCAGCCGAAGCTAGCTCGGATCGACGCTCAGATCTCGCGCCGGGCGAAGCTCCAGAGCGCGAGACCGACAACGACCGCTACCCAGAAAACGCACCAGAGGTCGTAGGCGACCGGTGGCGGCGCCGACGCGAAGAACGGGTTGGCGCTGCTGTCGCGTCCGGCGGCCTGGGCGGCCGCCAGCACCGAAGAGGGCTCAAGCGACCACAGCGCGCCCCGCCAGAGCCCGTCCGCCGGCAGGAGCAGCCGGCTGGCGGCGCCGACGTTCGTGATCGCATCGTTGTTGAACGCCGCGCCGATCGCCCCCACTACGCCGCCGAGCCAGACGGCGAAATAGGCACCCAGCGCGATCACGCCGCCGGTCATCCCGGAAAGGCGCGTGGACAGGGTGATGGTGAGCACCACCATCACCACCGCCTCGGCCGCGAGAAAGCCGAAGAGCGCGGTCGGATGGGGCGGGGTATAGCCCACCGCCAGGCGGACGACGAGGAGCTCGAGGGCGACTCCCGCCGCGGCATAGAAGATGACGACGGCGGCATGCCCGAGCGCCTTGCCCAGCAGCACTTCGGCGCGGGACAGCGGCCGGGCCAGCAGCGAGAGCAGCACGCCGGACTCGGCTTCGCCCGAGATCGACGCCGCGGACACCAGCACGGCCGACAGCGCCAGCACGCCGCTGAACATGAACATCACCAGGGTCAGCAGCTGCGATGCGATCAGCTTCACCTCGACCGGGCTGATCGGCGGCGCGCCCGGATCTCCCCTCCGGATGTCCGGAATCTTGCTGAAGCCCCAGGCGGTGAACGCGATGACCACCAGGGTCAGCACGCCGAGCGCCAGCAGGAGGCGGCGCCGCGAAGCCTCGACCAGGGTGATGCGCGCGAGCACGAGGACCGGCGGCATCATTGGCCTCCCGCCGCCTCGTCGCTCAGCAGCTCGAGGAAACGCTGCTCGAGGGAGCCACGCTGCGGCTCGACGGCATAGACACGGACGCCGAGGGCGACCAGCGAGCTGACGAGATCCGGCACCCGCTCGGGCTCGCAGCCGCGGACGACCAGCCAGCCCTCCTCGTCCTGGACCTCGCCAAACCCGGCCAGCGACGCGCGATCGCCGGGGCTGAGCCCGGCGACCCGCAGCCGGACGGCGTGGGCGGAGAGCAGCTCCTCGAGGGGTCCGGTGGCGATCACGCGGCCGCGGTTCACGATCGCGACGCGGTCGCACACCTGCTCCACCTCGGAAAGCAGGTGAGAGTTTAGGAACACCGCCACGCCCTGTCGGCGGAGGTCCCGAATGATCTCGCGGACGTCGTGCCGGCCGACCGGATCGAGCGCAGAGGTTGGCTCGTCGAGGATCACCAGCTCCGGTGTCCCCAAGAGGGCCACCGCCAGCCCGAGGCGCTGAGTCATGCCTTTCGAGTACGTCGCCACGCGGTCGCCGGCCCGCTCGGTCAAGCCGGCCACCGCCAGGACGCGGTCGATCTCCGCCGGCCAGCGCGAGCGCTCGAGGCGCGCGAGCTCGCAGTGAAGGGCGAGCACCTCCCGAGCCGTCAGCCAGCCCTGGTAGCGGAACAGCTCCGGCAGATAGCCCAGGCGGCGCCTCGCTTCACGCGACCCGATCGGCAGGCCCAGGACCCAGCCCTCCCCGGCGGTGGGCGACAGCAGGCCCAGCAGGAGCTTGACCGACGTCGTCTTACCGGCGCCGTTGGGCCCGAGGAAGCCGAAGACCTCGCCACGCTCCACTTGCATCGACAGGCCGGCGAGGGCCTCGATGCGGCCGTAGAACTTGACGAGGTCGACCGTGCGCACGGCGGGGGAGGCGGCGCCGGCCGCCTCCTCAGCCCGTCGTCGGGCGACGTCTATCAGTGGACGCTCTCCGCGATGGTGGTCACCTGGTCCTGGCTCACGGTACCTGCCACGCCGTAGACGAAGCCATGTGTGACCCAGATCACGCCGGCGCCCAGACCGGTGTCGTCACCGATCGCAGTGCCGGTGACGCCGTTGATGGTCACCTGCTGCGTCGTGACGCGGTTCACCGGGACCGGCAGGGGCAGCGTGGTCGTCGGGTCGCCGATCGCCCGCAGCTGGGCGGCCAGGCCGGCGGGGAAGCCCGGCACCGACAGCAGGTAGTCCTCGATCTCCTTGACCGACGGTCCGGTCGACTGGAGGGTGGGCGCGCGCATCTTGCCGACCGCCAACTCCGGCAGGCCCTGCTGGCCAGGAGTCCCGAAGAGCTCGACGATGGCCGGCCCGACGTTGAGCTCGAGCGAAGCGCCGTCCATGCTGGCGGGCATCACCGGCAGGGTCACGTTGTGCACTGCCGCCCAGGCCTGGGCCTTGGCCGCGCTGAAGGTGAACGTGGCCGTCGAGGCCGCGATCACGCCGTAGGTGGGCGTCGCCGGCGCGCCCGCCGGTGGGGTGACGGCCGGTGGCGCCGCAAACCCGGCGGCGGTTGCCGCCGCCGCGGCGTCGGCCACCGTCGTGAGATCGGGCCGCCCGTTCCAGCTGACAGTGCCGAACTGTGAGAGATCCGGCATCGCCTGCAGCTCCGAGGTGGTGACAGGCACCACCGCGATCTGCGAGGGCTGCGCGATCGTGAACAGCTGCTGCGCCGCCCCGGTCACCGCGACCGCGACGATGGCGGCCGCCGCCAGGCCGCCCGCCAGGGCCGGCCGCCAGGGCAGCCGCCTTTGAAAGGCAACCTTCACGGGCTGGCGAGGCCGCTTCGCCGTGGCCAGCGCCGGGCCCACGTCAACCGTCGCCGGCGTCACCTCGAGCAGCGCGGCCGCTCGCCGTGCGTCAGCCGCCACGGTGTCGAATCGCTCGCCGCACTCGGCGCAGCGGGCGAAGTGAGCCCGCTCGGCGTCGCTCACGGCGAGCGGGTCGTCATAAAGGCGCCGCAGAGCGCCGTCTTCCAGATGCTTCACGTCAAATGTCCTCCAGCTGCTTGGCCAGGGAAGCCTCGGCCCGCCTCAGCAGCGTTCCCACCTGTCCCGTGCTCACGCCCATCGCCGCCGCCACCTCGGCATAGCTCAACCCCGAGTAGCGCAGGCCGAGCACCGCCGCTTTGCGTGTCGGCAGCCTGGCCAGCGCCTCGCGGACGAGCCGCCGGGTCTCGGCCCGCAGATGCATCTGCGCCGGGTCGTCGCCCGCTCGGCCGGCCGGCTCGCGCCGCTCCGCCAGCTCCTCCCGCCGCTGGCGCCGCTTCCGGCTCCGCAGCCGGTTGAGCGCCGTGTGCACGGCGGCGGAGTGCAGCCAGCGGCCCGCGAGAGGCATGCCCTCGGGGTGACGCCGGTGGAGGTCCCAAAAGACCTCCTGGGCCACGTCCTCGGCTTCGGCGGGATCGTCGAGCACACGGTTGGCGACGGCCACGACCCGCGGGTACTCCGCCCGAAAGATGGCGTCGAACGGCTCGGGCCGCGACGGGCTCGGTGTCCTGGAATCGGCCGTGTGCGCCTTGGCTTCCACCTGCCCTATCTGCACCGCCGGAGCTGGATTTGTGACAGGCGACCGCCGAAGTCGCGGCTAGGGCAGCAGCTTTTTGAACTCACGACCGAGCTCACGCAGGAAGGGGCCGCCCCACAGCCCGATCGAGGTCACGGCGCCGAAACCGAAGGCGGCGCGGACGCTCTCCTTGCCCTGCTTGGCCCAATAGACGTCCTTCAGGTTCAGCCAGAGAGCGAACTCGTCGAGCGTCAGGGCGGAGGCGAACCCATAGCCCACCGCGATCGAGCGCTCCACCTTCGTGTTGACGTCGGGCTTGAACCCCGGCTGCAGCAGCCAGAGATAGCCGACGCCGAGCAGGCCCGTGATGCCGAAGACCATGTGGTGCAGGTGGAAGCCGCCCTTGCCCTCGATGTTGTGGAAGGGCCCGATGTTGTGCTTGATCATGTGGGTGATCCCGCGCGCCACGCCGAAGCCGCCGAAGAAGCCGACGGAGGAGAGGAACATCCGCTCCCGCCGCGGATCCTGCGCGAAGTGGTCGCGGTAGACGCGGGCGGGCGAGAAGCCTCGCGCTTGCGCCCTGGCGGTGATCGCCTCCGGGCGGGCGATTTCCTTCAGCGCCATGCGCTTACGCCGCCCCGGATCGCCGCTGCTGGCGCTCGAGCTCGCCCTCGATCAGCTGAAAGTCGGTCCGCGGCAGCTGGTGCAGGTTGCCCTGAAAGGCGAGGGTCCAGTGCTCGGGCGGCCACTTGCGCACGTACTCCAGGCGAAAGGCTACGTCCCGCGCCGCTATCCACTCCTGCTCGTCCAGAACGCGCTCCGGCCGGATGTGCACTCGCCACGGATAGTCCTCCTCGCGCCGGGTGGACCGCCAGATCGGCGTGTGGTCTTCGAACATGGGCGAGGTCACCGTCGCGGTGGCCGCGAACACCATGCGGCCGGTGACGTAGTAGAGCAGCCGGTCGCCGGCCTTGATGCTCTCCATCCGCCGCCGGTGGCGCCGCTTCACGCCCTGGACGGAGAAGGAAAGCTCGCGGCTCTTGCGGAAGTTCTCCGGCGAGGTGACGATCATCCAGTACGAGGAGGGCCGCTGGCCGCCGCCGCCGCCTCCCTTGCGCCTGCGCCGCTTACCGCTGCCGGCCGGCCGAGCCTCGGCGTGCTCCACCTCTTCCTCGCTCACGGCTTGGCATTGTCCCAAAGCCTCGCTTTACGGTTTGTGCATCGTGCCGCGATTGATCTTGCTGGTGGGTACCGCCCTGCTGGTCTTCGGTGTGGTGCTGGGCGGCGTGCAGGCCGTGCAGCGGCACCAGGCCAGCGTCGAGGCCCAGCAGGTGTCCCAGTACACGGCCGGCGTACTGCCCCAGGCTCGGCAGGCCGGCCAGCTGGTGGCCCAGACGATCGTGCCGGCGATCGACGGCTACGGCGCCGGGTTGGTGCAGCCCGCCACCCTCGCCCAGGCGGCGGCGGTCTGGCAGCAGTTTTTCGTCAAGACCCGCGCCGGCTTCGCGCGGGTGGCGCACCCTGACGCCCTGGCTCCGGTCGCGGCCGGCTTCGACCGGGCGCTGATGGAGTACGCCAAGGCGGTCGCGTACTTCGAGCAGGTTCAGACGGTGCAGGCCGCACCCGCGGTGCGAGCAGGGAGTCTCGAGGCGAAACGCGCCGACGCCGACTACGCCGCGGCCGCCAACCGGCTGGCCTGCCTGCGCCTGTCGCTCGGCCTGCCGGCGCTGCCGGAGTTCGCCCGCAGCGGGGCCTGTCCCTCGACCTGAGCCGCTGAGCTAGAGGTCGAGCTTGCGCGCGCGCTCGGGCTGCTTGACGTAGTCGGTGATCCCGAACACGTTGCCCCAGGGGTCCGCGAACTCGACCACCCAGCCGGTGTTGATCTCGCGTTCCTCGCCGAGCGGCTCGAGCCCCGCCTCGATCAGCTGAGCGGCCGCGGTCCGCGCGTCCGGGACCTCGAGCCAGAAGCGCGGCGCCGCCGGGTCGGCTGCGCGCTCCTCGATCTCCTGCACCCGGACCAGCAGCCCCGGCTCCTCGCCGCCCAAGCGGAAGCCGATCAGGCCCACCTGCTCGAACTCGAACTTGACCGGCAGTCCCAGCTTGCCGCCGTAGAAGTCGCGCGCGAGGTGATAGTCGCCGACCGCCAGCAGCACGTTGTCAATGCCGAGCACCGTGAGTGTCATGCGATCGGAAGCAATGCGGTGAGGTTGCGCAGCTGGGTCAGGTGACCGAGCTCGTGGCGCAAGCCCTGACGGCAGTACTCGACCAGCGTGACGTCACCGACCGGCTTGTCCCAGCTCTCGGCCGGCAGCCCGCGCAGGAGGTCGACCGCGCGGCGCCGGTGCCGCTGCCAGTCCTCCAGCTGCGCGGCCACCGCGTGGCCGGCGAGCGCCGCGCCGGCGGCGGGTTCGGTGTCGAGGCTGATGGCGGTCACCGTCGCGTCCAGGCCGCCGCCGGTGAGCGCCAGGTGCTGGGCCACCTCGGCGGCCGTCGGAAAGGCCGGGCCGTGGCGGTAGCCGAGCTGGCCGTCCGTGAGCCCGCTGACGAGGTCGGAGACACGTTCGGGCACGGAGAGCAGCAGCATCACGATGTCGGCCGGCTCCATCTCGGCGGGCGGCGCCGCCGCGATCGGCTCCAGCTCTTCCTCGACCTCCTCGCCCACGCGCCCATACTGGCAGACGCATGGCCGTTCAAGCAGAGCAGCTGACCTGCGACCGCTGCGGCACGGAGCTCCAGCTCGGCGCCTCCTACTGCGATCGCTGCGGTACGCGCACGCGGCGGGCGCGGGCCAACGTGAGGCTGGCGATCCGAGTCGAGGTGCTGCTGCTCGCGCTCATGTGCGCGCTGATCTTCGCCTTCGCCTTCATCTACATCAAGAGCTAGCCCCCCCGCAATCGGCCCGCGGCCGGCCGCGGGCCCTAATGGAGGTCCCGATAGGGGCTCGGGGCCGGCCGCCGGCCCCTACCGCCGGAAGATCGCCTTGCCTTCGAGCTCGTCCTTGTTCAGGCGCTTGGACAGGTGCAGACCCTCGAGGATGAACTCCAGCGTCGAGGCCCGTGCCTCCGGCCGGTCCGGCAGCCCAACCTTGGCGAGGGCAGAGGCCAGCTCTTTCGGCGGGACGACCTTGTCGTAGCCCGCCGCCGGCATCGCCTCACCGACCTCCATCATCTCGCCGTCCTCGAACCGCGAGACGAGCGGCTCGAACTGCGACGGTGAGAAGTAGCGGCCGAAGACGGCACTGATCGCCGCCCGCTGGATCCGGCCCAACACCTGCTCCTCCTTGCCCTCGTCGAGCGCCTCGATCTCGACGCGGCCTGAGGTGGACGCGACCAGGAACGCCAGGTCGGAGATGCGGGGCACGGCCAGCGTCTCGCCGAGCCGGACAGCGCGGCGGATCGCGTTGGAGGCGAGGTTTTCGTAGTTGCCGATGGACATGCGGACCGACACGCCCGACGCCTGCGAGATGTGCGGCGAGCGACGGGCCAGCTGCGTGATCTCGGCCACGATCTCCTTCATGAAGGCAGGCACGATCACATCGACGTCGGACGCGTGGGCGGCGCTCTCGCCCTCCATGATCGCGACCTCTTCGAGCGCGGTCAGGGGATAGTGCGTGCGGACCTGCGAGCCGAAGCGGTCCTTCAGCGGGGTGATGATCCGGCCGCGCGAGGTGTAGTCCTCGGGGTTGGCCGAGGCGACGACCATCAGGTCCAGCGGCAGGCGGACGCGGTAGCCGCGGATCTGGACGTCCTTCTCTTCCATGATGTTCAGCAGGCCGACCTGGATTCGCTCGGCCAGGTCCGGCAGCTCGTTGAGACCGAAAACGCCGCGGTTGGTGCGCGGCACCAGGCCGTAGTGGATGGTCAGCTCGTCGGCCAGGTAGCGTCCCTCGGCCACCTTGATCGGGTCGACCTCGCCGATGAGGTCGGCGATCGAGATGTCGGGCGTCGCGAGCTTCTCGCCATAGCGGCGCTCGCGCGGGAGCCAGGCGACCTCCAGCTCGTCGCCGTGCTCGGCGACCAGGTCGCGGCAGCGCTTGCAGATCGGGTCGTAAGGGTGGTCGTTGATCTCGCAGCCGGCGACCACCGGCACGACCTCGTCCAGCAGGTTGATCAGCGAGCGCATCAGCCGGCTCTTGGCCTGCCCGCGCTCGCCGAGAAGGATCACATCGTGCCCCGAGATGATCGCGTTGGCGATCTGGGGGATGACCGTCTCGTCGTAGCCGACGATGCCCGGGAAGAGGACCTCGCGGGTGCGCATTCGCTGCAGCAGGTTGCGGCGCAGCTCCTGCTTGACCGTCTCCCGTCGATGGCCGGATTCACGAAGCTGACCGAGGGTGCTGGGCTGCGACATCGGGCTGAGCATAGACTCACGCCGAGTTGACGCCCCGCCCCACGCTCGCCGACCGCTATCGAGATGCGCGCGAGAGCGGCCGGATACTGGTCGGCGGCCATCGCGGGAACCCTGACGAGCACCCCGAGAACACCCTCCGGTCGTACGAATCGGCCATCGAGCTCGGCGTCGACCTCGTCGAATGCGACGTCCACCTCTCGGCCGACGGCGACCTCATCGTGATCCACGACCACACCGTCGATCGGACCACCGACGGCTCAGGGATGGTGCGCAGCCTGAGCACGGCCGAGCTGCGCGCTCTCGACGCCGGCGAGGGGGAGAAGCTGCCTCTGCTCGACGAGGTCGCCGAGCTCGTACGTGGCCGGGCCGGCCTCGTGGTCGAGCTGAAGCAGGCGCCGCTGCCCTATCCCGGCCTCGAGGAGGCCGTGGTCGACCGCCTGCGCCGGCTGGAGATGCTGGACGACGCGTGCGTCATCTCTTTCTTCCACCCGTCGGCCAAACGCGTCAAAGAGCTGGAGCCGCGCCTGCAGGCGGGGGTTCTCGAGGTCGGCCGGCCCGTCGACCCGGCGGCCCTCCTGCTGCAGTCGGGCGCGGACGTGTACTCGCCCCACTGGTCGGGCGCCGACGCGGACCTGGTGGCGCAGGTCCACGGCGCGGGCGGCTACGTCGGAGTCTGGACCGTGGACGACGAGGTCGCGCTCGGCTGGACGGCGATGGTGCGCCCCGATTCGGTCTTCACCAACAAGCCGCGCCAGATGCTGCCCTTGATTACAGGATTACAACAAGCCCAGACGCGGTAGTAAGAACAGCACATGTACTGGCACGGCGGACGCATCGACTGGGGTGATCGGTCCCAGGTCAAGGTCGAGTGGCCTCTGTTCCGCCGGGCCCTGGGTTACTTCAAGCCGCACTGGAAGGTCGCGATCGGCGTCATCGCCTGCATCGCCTTCGGGTCGGTGGTCTCGCTGGCACCGGCCTGGTCGATCCAGCAGCTGATCCAGCACGCGTTCACGAACTTCAGCTACGGGCTGATCGTGTTCCTGGTGGCCGTGAGCCTCCTCGGCACCGCTCTCGACTCGCTGTCCGGCGTCCTCCAGTCCTACTTGCGGGCTCAGATCTCGCAGGGGATCATGTACGACCTGCGGCACGAGCTCTTCGGCCGCATGCTGAAGCAGTCGGTCTCGTTCTTCACGCGCAGCCGGACCGGCGACGTGATGTCGCGGCTGTCGAACGACGTGAGCGGCATCCAGGACGTGGTGTCGGGAACGGTCTTCGACGCGATCTCCAACATCGGGATGTTCACCGCCGCCGTCATCTACATGGCGGTCCAGAGCTGGCAGCTCACCCTGGTGGCGCTGGCCGTGGTGCCGCTCTTCGCCCTGCCCACCCGTCGCGTCGGAACCCGCACGTTCCTGGCGCGGAAGGACACCCAGGCGCAGCTCTCCAAGGTGACCGCCTTCATGCAGGAGACCATTGGGATCTCCGGCGTGCTGCTCGTGAAGGCGTTCGGCAAGGAACGCTCGGAGATGGCCCGCTTCCGCGGTTTGACCGACGAGCTGCGAAGGCTCGAGATCCGGCAGACGATGGTCGGCCGCTGGTTCTTCATGATCATGCGGCTGCTCGGGTCAGGCGGCCCAGCGGTGATCTTCCTGGCCGGGTTCTGGCTGGTCAAGGTGCACCTCGCGAGCCCCGCCGTGGTCCTCACCTTCGGCACCGTGCTGCTCGGCCGCCTCTACGGCCCGGTCTCGACGTTCGCCGGGCTGCAAGTGAACGTGATCGGCTCGCTGGCGCTGTTCCAGCGCATCTTCGAATACATCGACCTGCCCTTCGAGGTCGACGAGAAGCCCGACGCCAAACCGCTGGAGCCGGGCGGCGGCCGCGTCACCTTCGAGGGCGTGACGTTCAGCTACCGCGCTGACGCCCCTCCCGCGCTCGAGAACGTCGCCTTCGAGATCCAGCCCGGACAGCTCGCCGCCCTGGTCGGCCCCAGCGGCGCCGGCAAGACCACGGTCACCTCGCTGGTCCCGCGCTTCTACGACCCGCAGCAGGGGCGCGTCCTGATCGACGGCCAGGACGTTCGCGACGTCACGCTGGAGTCGCTCGCGGCCCAGCTCGGCATCGTGTTCCAGGACACCTTCCTCTTCCACGACACGGTCCGCGCGAACCTTCTTTACGCGCGACCGGGGGCGACCCAAGACGAGATGGTCGCCGCCGCGCGCGCCGCGAACATCCACGACTTCATCGAGTCGCTGCCCGACGGCTACGAAACCATCGTCGGCGAGCGCGGCCATCGCCTGAGCGGCGGCGAGAAGCAGCGGATGGCGATCGCTCGCGTCATCCTGCGCGACCCGCGGATCCTGATCCTCGACGAGGCGACCTCGAACCTCGACAGCGAGTCCGAGCACCTGATCCAGGCGGCGCTGCGCCCGCTGATGCAAGACCGGACGTCGATCGTGATCGCGCACCGGCTGTCGACCATCCTGGCGGCGGACGTGATTTTGGTCCTCGACGGCGGCAAGCTCGTCGAACAGGGCACGCACTTCGAGCTGCTGCAGCGCGGCGGGCTCTACGCAAAGCTCTACGAGCGGCAGTTCGCCGCCGCAGAGCGCGCGGTCGTATAAGAAATCCGACCTCCGCGCGTCACTTAATAGAGGGATGCGTCAGCTGCTGGTCGTCGAGTTCATCGCGCTCGACGGCATTCTCGAAGACACCGTCGCCGGATTGGGCCTGGACGCCCAGCGCACGACGACCGCGTATCTCTTCGGCCGCCGCACGTACGAGCAGGCGGCGAGCTACTGGATGGCTCATCCCGAGGACGCCGGCATGGCCGAGCACCTCGCGGAGACGCCGAAATACGTGATCAGCAAGAGCCTCAGCTGGCCCAAGTGGCCCAACACCCAGGTCCTCGGCGGCGGGGTCACCGCCGCCGTCAACTCGCTGAAAGCGCGAGGCGAGGGCAACGTCGTGGTGCTCGGCAGCGCGCAGCTTGTGCGCGAGCTCGTGGCCGAGAACCTGGTGGACGCCTATCGCATCTACGTCAGTCCCGTGCTGCTCGGCGCCGGGCGCCGCCTCTTCGACGACGTGCGCACGGAACGCGACCTGCGGCTGGTCGACTGCCGGCCGGCGGGCGGGGGCCTCGTGGTCCTGAACTACTCCGCGCGCTGAGAGGGCCTAGGTCCGGGACGGCTCCGGCAGCGCGCTCTGCACCACCGCGGCCAGCGCCTCGATGAACTCGGGCCGGTCGTTGAACATCTCGGTGCGGCGGAACTCGACGCCGTGCTCGCGGCAGAAGCCCGCCGTCTCGACGTCGAGGTCGTAGAGGATCTCGAGATGGTCGGCGACGAAACCGATCGGGCAGACGAGGACTGAGCGGGCGCCCGAGCGCTCGATCGACTCCAGCAGGTCGGGCCCCAGCCACGGCTCCCCGGTGTGGCTCGCCGACTGGTAGGCGAACTCCCACGGGATATCGAGATCCGCGGCGGCCAGCTCCGACGACCGCAGCAGCTGATCCTGGTACATGTCGCCCTCGGCGAGGATCCGGGCGGGCAGCGAGTGCGCCGTGAAGAACAGGCGCTCGGGCGTGAAGTCGCGCAGGGCCTCGCGCAGCCGCAGCTGGACGGCGGCGATGAAAGCCGGGTGGTCGTGAAAGCCAGGGACGAAGATCAGGTCGCCGTCCCAGGCCTGGCGCAGGCCGGCCTCGTACGAGCCCAGGCTCATGCGCGCGTAGTGCGGCGCGAGCGGCACTCCGACCAGGCGCTCGACGCCGGTGGCCGCGGCCTCGCGGGCGCCGCCGCCGATGAACGGCTCTGAATGCTTGAACCCGACGAACGCCGGCAGGCCCAGCCGCCGGCCGAGGGCGTCGGCCTGATTGCGGGTTATCTCCGCCAGGGGCGAGGCGCCGCCGATGGCCTGGTAGCGCGAGACCAGCTTCGCGAGCGCCTCGGGCGAGGGGGCGCGCCCACCCCGGATGTGGGTGAAGTACGCCTCGATCCCCGCCTCGTCGCCGGGGCTGCCGTAAGCCATGCAGAGAAGGCCGGTCTTCACCTCAGGCATTGACCGGGGTCCATTCGCCCACGGTCTGCACGAGCAGCTGAAGGTTCTCGAGCGGTGACTCCGGCAGCACGCCATGGCCGAGGTTGAAGACGTGCCCCGGGCGCCCGCCCGCCTCTCTCAGGACCTGGCGAGCGCGTTCGCTGACCAGCGCCGGAGGCCCCAGCACCACCGCTGGATCGAGGTTGCCCTGCACGCCAAGCTCGTGACCGACGCGCCGCCAGCCTTCGTCGAGCCGCACTCGCCAGTCGAGCGACACCACGTCGCAGCCGGAGCCGGCGATCGCCTCGAGCAGGCCCGCAGTCCCCGTGCCGAAGTGGATGCGCGGGACGCCCAGGGACGCGGTCTCCTCAAAGATCAGGCGCGTGTGCGGCAGCACGCGCTCGGTGTAGTCGAGCGGCGCCAGCGCGCCGACCCAGCTGTCGAACAGTTGGAGCGCCTGCGCCCCGGCCTGCACCTGCGCGCGCAGGTACGCGACCTGCGTCCGGGCGAGCTTGTCCAGCAGGGCGTGAAAGGCGCCGGGCTGGCTGTGCATGAACTGCTTGGTCAGCTTGAAGTCGCGCGTCGGCCGCCCCTCGATGAGATAGCTCGCGAGCGTGAAGGGCGCGCCCGCGAAGCAGATCACGGGCACCGGCGACTCGCGAACGACGATGCGCACTGCCTCCAGCACCTGCGGAACCCCCTCGTCGGCTGCGGGCACGCGCAGCCTGTCGACGTCAGCCGGCGAGCGGATCGGGTTGGAGATGACGGGCCCGACGTCTTCGACCAGGTCGAAGTCGACGCCCATCGCCCGCAGCGGCAGCATGATGTCGGCGAACATCACCGCCGCATCGACGCCCAGCCGCCGCACCGGCTGCAGCGTCACCTCGGCGCACAGCTCCGGCTGCGCCACAATGTCGATGAGCTTCCACTTCTCGCGCAGAGCCCGGTACTCGGGCAGCGACCGGCCAGCCTGGCGCATCAGCCAGATCGGGGTGCGCTCCACCGGCTGGCGGCGGCAGGCGCGCAAAAAGAGCGAATCGGAGCTCATCGGCGTCCCCACGTTACTCAGTCTTGGTGGCAGGCGTTTGCTGGTTGGAGGGCGCAGAACGCATCATCGCTCGCGGTGGCGCCGCTCTCCGAGTTTGACCATGTGTACGAGGAGCTATTCGGGCGGATCTACGGCTACGTCCGCGCCCAGCTGATGCACGACGCTGACGCCGAGGACGTCACGGCCACCGTGTTCATGAACGCCTACCGCGCATGGCCTCGGTACGAGCCGCAGGCCCAGACGCCCGCCGCGTGGCTGTTCCGCATCGCCCGCAATGCCATCCTGGACTTTCACCGCGGCTCGGGGCGGCGGGAGCGCCTCGTGCGGGTCGTGGGGCGCGAGCGCGAGGACGTCCCTGACCCGGCGGTCGAAGCCGAGCGGAGCCTCGAGCACCAGCGGTTGCTGGCCGCGGTCGAGGGGCTGCCCGAAAGGCAGCGGGAGGTCGTGCGCCTGCGTATGGCGGACCTCTCCTTCCTTGAGATCGGAACGCTCATCGACTCCACAGACGATGCGGCGAAGATGCTGTACCACCGAGCCCTGCGGGCCCTGAGGGAGATGCTGGCCGAGTGACCGACGAATTGGACGACCTCGAGGAGCGCCTGCGCGCCGCGCACGCGTTCGAGCCGCGCCCCGGCCTGCAGGCCGAGGTCCGCTCGCAGCTTCGGCTTGGCCGCCAGCTGCCCTGGGCTGCGTTCTCGGCCGCCGCCGCGGTCCTCGTCGCTGCTGTTGGCGTCGGCTATCTGCTGAGTCACTCGCCCCACGGCTTGGGGACGGGCGCGTCAACCAGCAGCGCCTCCCGGGGGGTTGCGATCGCGGCGTTCGGTCCGGTACCGAAGCCGCCGCTGCTCCACTGGACCACCGGCGCCAGCGCCGGCGGCGCCTCGCGCAGCGCGCCGGCGGCCACACCCTCCGCTCAAGCCGACCAGGTGCAGCCTGTTTTCGGCCTCCCGCGCCCGGCGCAGACGCTGCCCGACTTTGCCGTCGTCTACCGGTGGAAGCCGGCGGGTGGCGGCCAGCAAGGGTGTGCCCCGCCGGCCGGGCTCCTGTACACCGTCGTGACCGGCCCGCTGCCTTGTGGCCAGCCCTACGGCGCCTCCGATTACCGGCTGGCGCCGGCGCCGAGCGGGTCGTTCCTTGTCTATGTGGGCGTCTCTGACGGCGCCTACGGCTACCTCGAGCCGGCTTATGAGGAGCCCGACGGCACCATCGCGTCGGCCCTCGCGCCCGACGAACTGCGGGGATAATCGCGGCAGGCGATGCAGATCCTGCCCGAGAACACGTACGCCGCCGATCCGGCCCTGCGCTCACTGCTCGGCGCCTGGCTGACGCCGGAAGCGATGGCTTTCGCCGAGCCGCGGCTCCAGGAGATGGGCCGCGCCGCGGCCCACGAGCTGAGCGAATGGGGTCGGGAGTGCGAGCGGCAGCCGGCCTGGCTCAGGACCATCGAGCCCTGGGGCGAGAGGGTCGACGAGGTCGTCTATTCGGAGGCCTGGCGCCGCCTGGGGGAGGTCGCCACCCGCTCCGGGCTGACCAACCTGCCCTACAGCCCAGAGGCTCTCCAGGCGTGCGGCCCGGACCTGCGCGTCGTTCACCTCGCGCTCTGCTACCTCTTCGAGCCGGGTACGGCCACCTACAGCTGCCCGGTGGCGATGACCGACGCCGCCGCGCGGGTCCTGCACGAGTTCGGCCCGGACGAGCTCCGCGACCAGGTGCTGCCGCGTCTGATCTCGACCGACCCCGCGGAAGCGTGGACGGCCGGCCAGTGGATGACCGAGCAGCAGGGCGGCTCCGACGTTGGCGCCAACCAGGTCGAGGCGCGGCGCGATGGCGGTGGCTGGCGGCTCTACGGCCGCAAATTCTTCTGCTCGAACGTCGGTGGTGAGGTCGTGCTCGCGCTCGCGCGCGCGCCCGGGGACACGGCCGGCACTCGCGGCCTCGGACTGTTCCTGATCCCGCGCCTGCTGCCCGACGGCAAGCGCAACCAGTACCGGATCGATCGCCTCAAGGAGAAGCTCGGCACCCGCGCCATGGCGACCGGCGAGGTCACGTTGGAGGGCGCTGTGGCCTACCAGGTCGGCGAGCTGGATCGCGGCTTCGCGCAGATGACCCCGATGCTGAACATCACGCGGCTGCACAACGCGACGGCGTCGGCGGCCGCCATGCGCCGGGGACTGCAGCTCGCGCGCGAGTTCGCCCGCCGGCGTTCGGCTTTCGGCCGCAGGCTCGAGGACCAGCCGCTCCAGCGCCAGGTGCTGGTCGACATGGCGGTCAAGGCCGAGGCGGTGCTCCTGCTGACGATGCGCATGGCGCGCTTGCTGGGTCGCGTCGAGAACGGGCATGCCGACGAGCAGGAGCGGCTGCTCTTCCGCGTCGGCACCTCCCTGGTGAAGCTCTACACGGCCAAGCTCGCCGTCGCCTACGCGTCGGAGGCGATCGAGGCCTTCGGCGGCCAGGGCTACATGGAGGACACGGGCATCCCGCGCCTGCTGCGGGACGCGCAGGTCCTTCCGATCTGGGAGGGCACCACCAACGTCCTCTCGCTGGACACGCTGCGCGTGCTCGCCAAGAACCCCGATGTCGCCGAGGCCTACGCGGACGAGCTCGCGCGCCTGGGGTCGCCGCGGCGAGTCCAGATCATGGACCTGCTCGGCAAGGTCGGCGGCATGGAGCCTGATGTCGCTCAGCGATGGGCGCGGCGCCTCGCCCACCAGATGGCCGACGCCTGGACGGACGGGCTGCTCCGGGAGGCGGCAGGCAGTGGAGGGCGGCAGGCGCTGGTGGCCGACCGCTGGGAGCGCGGCGCCGAGCCACCCGATGGCTCGGACGACGGATTCGCCGAGATCGTGGACGGCGCCGGGGTCGTGCAGCCCGTCGCCTGAGCTCCTCCTCGTCGTCGCGCTGGTGTTGATCCTGGCATCGGGAATCACGCGCGTCCGCTCGACCGTCACCGCGAGAGCCGAGGTCACCGTCGACCGCCCGCAAGCGGTCGTGTTCGCGGCTCTGGCCGATCCTGCTCACCCGGCCGGCAGGTCGGGCGAAGTCATCGCGGCGGAGGTTTCGGAGCCGATCGGAGCGGGCAGCGAGTTCCGCCTCCAGTTCCGACATGAAAGCGGCCGCCTGGGCTGGCTCGACGGACGGGTGAGCGAGTATTCGCCGCCCGAGGTGGTCGCCTACGACGTCCGGGGCGGCCGCGGCATCCTGCGCACGCGGACGACGTACGTGGTCGAGCCAGCCGGCGCGGGCGCGCACGTGCGGGGCGTATTCGAGCTGTCGCCGCCGTGGGTGATCCGAAAGCGCGTCCAGCGCGCGTTCCAGGCGCATGTCGAGGGGACGCTCAACCGGCTCGCCGAGGACCTCGGCTGAGCGTCAGGCCGGCTCGACGGCGTCTCCGACGCTGATCTCGCCCGGGCGGTCGACGAGCGCGTAGACGCCGAGCAGGGTCTGGCGCTCCGCCTTGAGCGTCCGAACCACGTCGAGGTCGGATTCAAAACCGGGCTGCGCCCGGCCCGGGATCCCGCAGCGCAGAGTCGGCATCACGATCGTCAGCACCACCTGGCCGATCCGCACGGCGCTCCCGACCCAGCCGTCCTCTGGGAAGCCGGACTCGGCTGTGTCGATCAGCAGGTTCGGCCGGAAGCGCCGAGGATCCCAGGAGCCCGCGCTCGAGCGGCTCATCAGGTGGACCGGGGCCGCGTCGAGGAACGTGCCGGCCGGGGTGGTGATCTCGAGCAGCGGCGAGGTCTCGTCGGTGGGGTCGAGGTACATCTCGTAGACGCCGGCGTCGCGGCCGTCCGCCCGCTCGAGCGTCACCTCGCGGCCAAGCCAGTCCGAGGCGTTCGCGCCGCCGTCGGGCAGGTCCATCACGACGTCTTCGCCCTCGAGCCGCGCGGACCCGAACAGCACGTTGCGGTTCTGCTTGGCCGACACGAGCTT
Organism: Candidatus Dormiibacterota bacterium; assembly: GCA_036378435.1. Classification (GTDB taxonomy): domain Bacteria; phylum Chloroflexota; class Dormibacteria; order Dormibacterales; family Dormibacteraceae; genus DASUWK01. The sequence goes on from DASUWK010000058.1 coordinate 96,563, forward strand.
GCCGCTGCGTACGTCGCGCAGCGCCCAGCGCCGATCTCCCTCCAGGCCGAGCTCGGAGAACGTCGCCCGTTCGAGCCGCTCGCCCTGCATCGACTTGACGGGATAGCGCCAGATCTCGCTCACGATCCCAGCGGCGGTCACTTCGACTGGGACGTTAGGCCATTGCGCCCGCGCCGCGGAGCGGCCGTCCACCCGCCGATACACTCCCTCTAGTGAGCGTTTCGCACACCGCCCGCCACCCCATGGGCGATTTGCCGACAAATCGCCGCGCATTACGCCCCACGGCCTGCCATTTGTCGGCAAATGGCACCCCCGGCGGGCCTAGGCGGGCGAGCTAGATGGGTAAGCGCAGAGTCCAGGTGCGCCAGCAGCGCGCGCGGATGCGACAGGTCAAGCCCAAGCTCCCGGCGGCCGCGTCGCCGCAGCAGCAGCGGCGCCAGCAGGAGCGCTTCCTGGGCTCGGGCGGATTCCTGCAGGGCTACGCGCCGGCGCGCGTGATCCGGATCGGCTGGTATGCGCTGGCCGCCTGCGTCGTGTGCCTGCTGATCATCGTCGAGCTCCTGCTGGGCCCCCTGGCCCCGCACGGCTTGCCGGTCAAGATCGTGGCCGCGATCGCCTGGGTCGTGCCGATCGTCGTGCTCGTGAGCTTCATCGGTCCCGGCGTCCGCCTCGCCCGGCGTGATCGGAAAACGGAGCCGAAGGTCGTCCAGGGGCAGCTGCTCGGCGCGAGCAGCGTCAGCACGTCGTTCGGCCTGGGCATGGTCATGGTGCAGACCCGCGGCGGAGTCGAGCAGTACCTGGTCTCCAACGAGAAGCTGAACAAGGTCCCCGGCAACCAGGTCCAGGTGATCCTCACCGTGACACCTGGACTGCGCCACGTCCGGGGCCTGCAGATCATGGGGCAGCGGTTGGCGCCGCGGGCCGAGCCGCCGGTGCCGGACCTGGTCAAGCGGATGCGGCTGCTGCCGCTGATCACGCCGGTCGCGCTGGCGCTCGCTGTGATCATCGGCATCGACGCGACCGCCCTGGCCCCCGCGTACACCTCGAGCGACCCGGCGCACGCCGGGCTGGCGGTCATGGTCGGCGTCCTCTTCGGCGGCGCCGTCTACGGCGGCTTCTTCCTGCTCCAGCGCCGCCTCACCAAGCAGGCGCAGGCCCTGGTCCCCGGCGCCTAGCCTGAGAGACGATGGCGAAGTCGAAGGACGTTCACGTCACTCCCGAGGGCCTCACGGAGATCAAGAAGGAGCTGGCGGAGCTGGTGAAGGTGCGGCGGCCCTACATCGCGGACAAGATCCGCAGCGCGCGTGAGCTGGGCGATCTCTCCGAGAACTTCGAGTACCACGCGGCGAAGAACGAGCAGGGCTTCATCGAGGCGCGCATCGCCGAGCTCGAGGCGATCGTGAAGAACGCCGTGCTGATCGAGGAGCCGGCCAGCACCGGCGAGGTCCACGTGGGCAGCACCGTCACCTTCGAAGAGGAAGGTGGCTCGCCCGAGAAGTACAAGATCGTGGGGCCGGCGGAGGCCGACTACACGGCGGGCAAGATCTCGTTCGAGTCAGAGCTGGGCCGGGCGCTCCTCGGCCGCAAGGTGGGTGACGAATCCGAGGTCAAGACCGCGACCGGCGCCACCTACTCCGTCCGCATCACCGCGATCGAATGAGCCTGGAGCGCTTGCGCGACTGGCTCGAGCGGGCGAAGGCGGACACGGTGGTGATCACCAAGCCGGCCTCGGTGGCCTACTTGACCGGCGTCCGCATCAATCCCCATGAGCGGCTCCTCGCGCTGTCCGTCACTCCCGACGACGCCGTGCTCGTGCTGCCGGCGCTCGAGCGCGAGAAGGCCGAGAAGACGGCGGTCGCGGGCGTGCAGCTCAGCGCCTACGCGGACGGCGAGGACGCGGCGGCGCTGGTGCCGATCAAGGGCCGCCTGGCCCTCGAGCGCGACCACATCACGCTCGGGCTCGCGGAGCGGCTTGACGCCGTCGACGCGGTGGACGCGGGCTCCGAGATCCGCCGCCTGCGGATGCGCAAGACGCCGGACGAGATCGCCAAGCTGCGTCGCGCCGCAGCCATCACGGACGCCGTGGCCGCGGACGTGCTCGACGCCCTGCGCCCCGGCATCAGCGAGCTCGAGCTCGCGGGCTTCGTGCTCAGCCGCATCGCCGACGCGGGCGCCGAGCCGGCCTTCGAACCGCTGATCCAGTCCGGGCCGAACTCCGCATTGCCCCACGGGCGACCCGGCCCTCGCCGCCTGGAGGTGGGCGACCTGGTCCTGGTCGACATCGGCGCCGCCTGGGAGGGCTACAAGGGCGACATCACTCGCATGGCCGTGATGGGGGAGCCCACCGACCGCCAGCGCGAGCTCCACGAACTGGTGCTCGCGGCCCACGACGCGGCGCTGGGCGCGGTCAGGCCGGGTGTCGCCGCAGGCGAGGTGGATGCGGCAGCGCGGGCGGTGATCGAAGGAGGTGGCGAGGGCCCGCTGTTCATCCACCGCACCGGGCACGGGCTTGGCCTGGAGGAGCACGAGGAGCCGAACTTCACCCCCGGCGAGCAGGTGATCCTCGAGGAGGGCATGGTCGCCACGATCGAGCCCGGCGTCTACATCAGCGGCTGGGGCGGCATCCGCATCGAGGACGACGTGGTCGTCGAGCCCGGCGGCGGCCGCTGGCTGACCCGCCTCGAACGCGAGCTACGTGTCGTAAACGCGACAACGTAGCGCTCACATCTACTGGCAGCGAACTCTTATTGCGACAGAGTCGCAAGAGCCTGGTACCATGTGCACGTGGCCGCGATCCCCATCGTTCGAGCCTTCGATCCCGGGGAAAGACGTCGTCTCGGTGGGTTCTACGGGGCCGTCCTCATGCTCCACATCGTCGGCTGGGGCGCGCTCCTTCTGTACGGCATGCGCAACCCCGCCTTCATCGGGCTGGGCGCGCTCGCCTACACTTTCGGGCTGCGCCACGCGTTCGACGCCGACCACATCTCGGCCATCGACAACACCACCCGGAAGCTGCTGCAGGCGAAGCACAAGCCGGTGGGCGTCGGGTTCTTCTTCTCGCTGGGCCACTCGAGCGTGGTCTTCCTCCTCGCCCTTGGCCTCGGCGTCGCCGCGCGCAGCGTGGCCGGGATGCTGGGCGGCAACGGCGAGTTCTCGAAGATCGGGACCTACGTCGGCACCAGCGTCTCAGGCACCTTCCTGCTGCTGATCGGGCTCCTCAACCTGATGGTGCTGCTGGACATCTTCGGCGTCTACCGCCGCATGCGCGGCGGCCAGTACGACCGCGACTCGCTCCAGCACGAGCTCGTGGCCGGCGGCCTGATGACCCGCATCTTCGGGCGGCTGTTCAAGGTCGTGAACCACAGCTGGCACATGTACCCGATCGGATTCCTCTTCGGGCTCGGTTTCGACACCGCGACCGAGGTGGCGTTCCTGGCGATCGCCGCCGGCGCGGCCGCCCAGGGCCTGCCGATCTACGCGGTGCTCGCGCTGCCCGTGATCTTCGCGGCCGGGATGTCGCTCATGGACACCACTGACGGGGCGTTCATGTCCAAGGCGTACTCGTGGGCGTTCTCGAACCCGATCCGCAAGGTCTTCTACAACCTGACGATCACGGGGCTCTCGGTCTTCGTGGCGCTGTTCGTCGGCCTGGTCGAGGTCACCCAGATCCTCATCCACGTCACCCACGTGAGCGGCGGCGTCTGGGACGTGCTCGCCAACCTTAACTTCAACGTGATGGGCTTCATCATCGTCGCGGCCTTCGTCGTCACCTGGGTCGCCGCCCTCGCGTTCTTCAAGCTCAGCCGCGTCGAGGAAAGGTGGACCGCGCTGGTGGAGTCCGCATAGCACCGAGTCCTCGACCCCCGCTGGCGCCGGGGCTCCGTCAGACCCGCCAGCGCCGGCTCGTCTGGCAGGCGATCGAAGAGCTGGGCGGCCACTGCACCGCCGACGAGATCGCGTCGCACGTCCAGTCGGTGGACCCCACGTTGGCGCGCAGCACCGTCTACCGCGGCCTCGAAGCGCTCACGGCCTCGGGCGCCGTCCACGCTGTGCGGCTCGGCAGCGGCCCGGTGCACTACGAGCTCGCGGGCGAGGAGCACCAGCACGCGGTCTGCCAGATGTGCGAAGGGGTGCTGCACATCGAAGACGACCTCGTCCACGACCTGGAGCACCACCTCGAGGAGCTGCACCGGTTCCACCCCGTGCGCACCGAGGTCCTGGTGGTCGGGGTGTGCGACGCTTGCGCTCGGTCGCGCGGGAAGCGGCCGACGAAGCGCCGGATGCTCGACCACGTCCACTTCGAATAGAGCCAGAGAGGCTCCTCCCCGCCTGACGGGGAGGTGGCCCGAAGGGCAGGAGGGGTAAGTGAACAGCCAGATCCAGGGCACCGTCATGCCCGTGCTCGAGGTGAGTCTCGAGAACGGGGAGTCCGTGGTCAGCGAGTCGGGCGAGCTGGGCTGGATCAGCGCCTCGGTCCAGATGCGCACCGGGGCATCGGTGGGCGGCCAGCAGGGGGGTCTCTTCGGCGCCCTGGGGCGCGCGCTTGCCGGCGGCACGCTGTTCATGACCGAGTACACGGCTACCGGCGGTCCAGGCCTGGCCGTGTTCACGACCAAGCTGCCCGGCCAGATCGTGCCCGTCGAGCTGGACGGATCGCGCAGCTACATGATTCATCGCCACGGATTCCTCGCCGCGCAGTTGGGCGTGCAGTTCTCGGTCGGGTTCCAGCAGTCGCTGGGTGCCGGCATCTTCGGCGGCACCGGCTTCCGCATGCAGCGAATCTCCGGCCAGGGCACCGCCTGGGTCGAACTCAACGGCGAGGTGATCACCTACGACCTGCAGGCGGGCAACACGCTGCGCATCCACCCGGGCCACGTCGGCATGTTCCAGGAGGGCATGCCTTTCCAGATCACGACCGTGCCCGGGATCCAGAACGCGCTCTTCGGCGGGTCGGGCCTCTTCCTGGCCACTCTGACCGGTCCCGGCAAGGTCTGGCTGCAGTCGATGACGATGAGCCGGCTGGCGCACGCCATCGCCGAATACTTGCCCCAGAAAGACCGCTAAAAGTGCAGCTCGCCTTCGACCGCGCCGGGGGCGGACCACCCGTCCTACTCATCCACGCCGGGATCGCCGACCGCCGCATGTGGCGGCCGCAGCTCGAACAGCTGGCATCCCGCGTCGACCTGGTGGCACCAGACCTGCCCGGGTTTGGCGACTCGCCAACTCCTGAAGGGCCGTTCTCGCCCGTAGCCGAGCTCGCCGGGCTGCTCGACCGGGTGGAGATCTCGCGAGCGGATGTGGTCGGCTGCTCGCTTGGCGGCTCGACCGCGCTGGACTTCGCGCTCGCCCATCCGGACCGTGTCCGAGGCCTGGTGCTGATCGGCTCGGGCATCGGCGGGTTGGCGTTGGGCGCCGAGGACCACGAGCTCTACGCGGACATCGAAGCGGCCGAGGGGGCGGGCGACCTCGACGCTCTGAACGAAGCCGAGATTCGCCTCTGGGTCGATGGCCCCAGTCGGCCGGCCGGCGCCGTGAACGCGGCGGTGCGAGACGCGGTCCTGCAGATGAACGGCGACTCGCTCCGGCGGCCGGAGTGGGAAGGCTCGTGGTGGCAGGCCCTCGATCCGCCCGCGTCCGGACGGCTCGGCGAGGTCTCGGCGCCAACTTTGGTCATGGTCGGGCAGCACGACGTGCCGCACTGCCTGAAGGCCGCGGACCTGCTGGCCGCGTCGATCCGCGGGGCCACCAAGCGCGTCATTCCGGACACTGCGCACCTACCGAGCCTCGAACGGCCCGACTTGGTGAATCCGCTGCTGGTCGAGTTCTTCCAGGGACTCTGAAGAGGCCACGGTAGACTCGAAGCGATGTTGAAGCTCCGCACGTTCGTGGCCCTGGGCGTCGGCGCCGCCGCCGCCTACTTCCTCGACCCGCAGAACGGCGCCCGCCGCCGGCAGGAGGCGCTACGGCGCATCCAGGGCGACGTCGCCCCGCAGGCCAAGGCGCAGATCACCTCGCTGCAGGAAGCCGGCAGCGATCTCGTCCGGCGGGCCGATCCGCGCAAGCGCGAAGAGTCACCGACCACCACACAAGTTCCCGACGCCTGAGACACCAGCCTTCAACTGTCCCGAGTTGAGGGCTGGACAACTCGACCGGCGTTCCGGTTACGTACACGTCGGTCTTGTACCGGTTATCGAAGGCTGCCGGGCTGTCAGCGCTTGCGTTTGCGCTCGCCCTGGCCGCCCCACTTCCAGCTAGCGCCACCCAGGCGAGCCATTCGCTGTATAGCGGTCCGGGTCCGCGACCGGGGCCGGACATCCTGTACCAGCCGCTGGCGACCGCGCCTCAGCTGACCAACACCGGCATCTGGAAGGCGCCCTCGATCCTCGTCTCCGGCGCCTCTGCCTACCGGGACGGCGAGTTCATGTACCAGGACTTCCTGGACGACGACCATGGCGCGCTCGAGCAGACTGATCCGCAAGACCAGCGCACGGCCGGCAACCTCTTCTCGAAGCCCGACGGCACGTACACGTACCCGACCGACCCCGCGTACGCCAACAACGCCGCCGACCTGGTGGAGTTCCGCGTCAAGGCACTGCCGGCGGCGACCGCGTTCCGGGTGACTCTCAACACCATGCGTGACCCCAAGCTGGTCGCGTTCACGATCGCGCTGGGCGGCGCCGACGGCGCGAGTTATCCGTACCCGGACGGCGCCAACGTGTCGGGGCCGGCCGACCTGTTCCTCACCGTGCACGCGCAGGGCGGCGCGATGATCGCGCAGCTGACGCAGGCGGCCACCGGCCATGTACCCGTGGACGGCTCGCCGACCCCGGCGACCGTGTCGGTCGATACGGCTCGCAACCAGATCGAGGTGGTGCTGCCGCACGGTTTCTGGAATCCCAGCGGCGTCGAGCGGATGGGCCTCGGCGTCGGTCTCTGGGACGCCGCCAACAACGCATACCTGCTGCCCGGGGTGACCCAGAGCGCGACCGCGCCGGGCGGGAGCGGCGGCGCCGCGAGCCCACCCGCCTTCTTCAACGTCGGCTTCCGGACCAACACGCAGGAGCCGATGCCCGATCCGCGCGACGTCGTCGGGTCGGTCACGAAGCAGGCCTGGTGGCGCGACGAGGCGCAGGCCGAGGCGCTGGCCGCCGGAGACATCTCGGCGTTTCATGCCGACGTCGACTTCGGCAAGCTGGCGGCCGGCGTGACCGACTACTCGGGAGTGCCGGCGAGCGGCCCCTTCGACCGGATCCTCCAGAGCCATTTCGGCACGCCGCAGTCAGGCAACGACTGGTCGGTCAGCTGCTTCCCGGGCTCGTCGTCATACGGCTCGAATTGCCCTGAGGAGATGCAGGGCAACCTGCAGCCGTACGCGATCTACGTCCCCCAGAAGCCCGAGCCTCGCTCAGGCTGGGGGATGACGCTCCTGCTCCACTCGCTCTCGGCGATGTACAACCAGTACCTCTCGACCCACAACCAGTCGCAGTTCGGCGAGCGGGGCCCAGGGTCGATCGTGATCACGCCCTCAGGCCGCGGACCTGACGGTTTCTACGACAGCTACGCGGGATCGGACACCTTCGAGGTGTGGGCCGACGTCGCGCACCACTATCACCTGAACCCTGATTGGACGGTGATCACCGGCTATTCGATGGGCGGCTACGGCACGTTCAAGCTCGCGGAGGAGTTCCCCGACCTGTTCGCGAGGGCGCAGCCGACCGTCGGCTGCAACCCGAGCGCCGCCAACGCCCTGGTGCCGTCCCTGCGCAACGTCCCGGTGCTGATGTGGAACATGGCGACCGACGAGCTGGTGCCCGAGTCCTGCTACTACCCGACGGCGCAGGCGCTGGACGCGGCGGGCTACCGCTATGAGCTGCACATCCACACCCCGGGCGAGCACCTGACCCTGGCGATCAACGACCAGTTCCAGCCCGCCGCCGACTTCCTCGGCGAGACTCTCGTGGACCGCAACCCGGCGCACGTCACCTTCGTTGTGGACCCGGCCTGGGACTACCCCAAGCTCGAGTTCGTGGCGGACCACGCCTACTGGGTCTCCAACATCCGCGAGCGCGACACCACGCAGGCGACCGGCAAGATCGACGTCCTCTCCGAGGCTTTCGGCGCCGGCGATCCGACCGCGTCCGGCACGCAGTTCGGGGCCGGCCAGCTGACCGGCGGCACGCTGCCGACGATCGCGTACGGCAGCCAGCTGCAGACCTGGGGAGCGACGCCGGCCAAGCCGCGCGCCGACGTGCTCGACATCAACGCGACCAACATCGGCTCCATCACCATCGATCCGGCGCGGGCAGGGGTCGACTGCAACGCCAAGCTCAACGTCACGAGCGACGGCCCACTGAAGGTGACGCTCGCGGGCTGCTCGCCGGCGAGCGCGGCGCACACGACCGCGGCGACGGGCGTGGGGTCCCAAAGCGGGAGTGCGGGAGCAGCGGGTTCAGGCGGGGCGGCCGTCCGCTCCGCCTCCCGCTCGACCTCGCCGGGGGTGGGGCTGGCGAACACGGGCTTGACGATCTCCGCCGCGCTCGTCGGGCTGCTGCTGGAGCTGGTCGGCCTGATCGCGCTCGCCACAGGCTGGAGACGCCGCCCGGCCGGCTAGCCTGCCGGCTAGACCTCCACGCGCGCGAACCACTCGATCGCGCCGATCGCGACCGAGATGTGCGCCATGTCCTCGCCGGCCGCCGCGCCGTGCCAGTGCTTCTCGCCCGGGTCGATCACCACGAAGTCGCCCGGCTCCAGACCCACGACCTCTTCGCCTTCGGCCTGCGCGCGGCCACGCCCGTTGATCACGTAGAGCACCTGGCCGCCCTCGTGCACGTGCCAGTTGTTGACGGCGCCCGCGTGAAACGTCACCACGGCCACTCCGGCCGGCTGTTCAGCCCGCGCGATGCTGCGCAGCTCCGCGTCGCCTGAAAAGTTGTCGCGCCCGGCGGGCTCTCCGCCGGACAGCGCATCGGCCGCTCTGATCACTCTCATTGCAAGTCCTCCAGGTCGAGTTCGATCCGGCACACACGGCGCGCCGGCCCCAGCTGCAGCAGCGCGCCGTTGGCGGCGCGACGCACGGCCAGGTCGCCGCCCGGCATGCGCACGGTGGCGTGGTCCCCGATCAGCCCCTCCCGCATGAGCGCCGCCGCGACCGCGCTCGCGGAGGTTCCCGACGCCAGCGTGTAGCCCGCGCCGCGCTCCCAGATCTCGCAGCGGGCGGTGGCGTCGTCGAGCGCCTCTGCGAGCTGCACGTTGACGCGCTCGGGGAACAGCTGATGACGCTCCAGCTCAGGCCCCAGCTGGTGGCAGCGCTCGCGCGTGACCGGCTCGCCCAGCACGACGCAGTGAGGGTTCCCGACCGACACCAGCACGGCCTCGATCTCTCCGGCCGCGGTGCTGATGCGCACCCGTCCGGGCTCGCCGTCCAGCCGTGCGGGCAGGTCCGCGGCGCGGAACGACGGGGTCCCGATGTCTACCTCGGTGACCACCTCGCCATGGCGTCGCTCCACCACGCGCACTGCGTTCTTGGCCTCCTGCGTCGCGAGGACGAACTCCTCGCCGGCCTCGTGCTCGAGCACCGCGTGCGCGGCCGTGATGCGCAGGCCGTTCCCGCTCTTCTGGGCCTCGCTGGAGTCGGGATTGAAGATGCGCACGCTGAAGTCCGCGGGGTCGAACGCCAGCAGACCGTCGGAGCCGACGCCGAAGTGACGGTCGCAGATGCGCGGCAACAGCGGCACGAGCCGGGCGAGCGGCGCGGGCAGATCGACCACCAGGTAGTCGTTGCCGAGGGCCTGGTACTTCACGAGGCGGAGGGTCACCACCCCATTCTGGGAATTTGGGGCGCCGTTCGACGATTGCTTAGAATCGATGCCAATGCAGGGGGCGTTTCTCTGGCCTGCCCAGAGGCTGACTTACATACCGACCTGCTTCTGTATTAAGAGCCGGTAGAGCACGGCCGCCGCCGCGGCCCTGATTCGCCGGTCCTGTATTCCAACCTCCCCCTGGTTGGATTTTCTATTTCTCGAATTTTCGTGTGAGGTGCATTTGATGACGGAAGGCAACGGGCAGTTCGCCAACCCGAACGCCCTGGTTACCACGGAGTGGGTGGCTGAGCACGGCCGCGACGAGGGCGTGCGCGTGATCGAGGTGGACGTGGACACGGCCGCCTACGACAACGGTCACGTCGAAGGCGCCGTCGGTTTCAACTGGCGGCGCGATCTGCAGGACCAGACAGTGCGCGACCTCGCGCCCAAAGGCGCCTTGGAAGCGCTGCTGGGCCAGGCCGGTGTGACGCCGCAGACCACGATCATCTTGTACGGCGACAACAACAACTGGTTCGCGGCTTACGCCTACTGGGCTCTCAAGTACTACGGCTACGACAACGTGAAGCTCATGAACGGAGGCCGCGTCAAGTGGGAGCAGGAGGGCCGGCCGTACACGACGGACGTTCCCTCGTACACCGCTACCGACTTCAGGTTCGGCGGCAACCCGCGCGAGGAGTTCCGCGCGTACCGCGACTACGTGGCGCAGAAGATCGGCCAGGCAGGCCTCGTCGACGTGCGCTCGCCGAAAGAGTTCTCAGGTGAGCTGCTCGCGCCGGAGAACCTGCCCCAGGAAGGCGCGCAGCGCGGTGGTCACATCCCGACCGCGATCAATGTTCCGTGGGCCACGGCCGTCAACGAGGACGGCACGTTCAAGTCCGCTGAGCAGCTGAAGGAGATCTACGGGGGGAAGGGCATCTCGCCCGACCGCGAAGTGATCGCTTATTGCCGTATCGGCGAGCGCTCAGCTCACACCTGGTTCGTGCTGAAGGAGCTGCTGGGCTACGACCGGGTCCGCAACTACGACGGCTCCTGGACCGAGTGGGGCAGCGTGATCCGCTCTCCGATCGAGAAGTGAGGTGATCTGGAGATGAGCCAGCAGACAGTCGACCACAGCGCGCTCAAGGTCAACCAGGCGGGGATCATCCTCACCGTCCTGCTCGCCTTCGTCGTCAGCTGGTTCTCGTTGGTCGTTTCCGGCCTCCTGGTCGCGCTACTGGCGATCGTCCTCATCGTGGGCACGATCGACCCGAAGCTCGCGCTGTTCAAGCAGATCTACTTCAAGGTGCTGAAGCCGCGCGGCATCGTCAAGCCGCACGTCCTGGTGGACAGCCCGGCGCCTCACAACTTCGCCCAGGGCATGGGCGGCGCGGTCTCGCTTCTAGCGGCGATCGCGTTCCTGTTCTCGCCGATCGTCGGCATCGCGCTGGCCCTGCTCGTAGCGGTGCTGGCGTTCGTTAACTTCGCCTTCAGCTACTGCGTCGGCTGCCAGATCTACTACCAGCTCGGCAAGCGCGGCTGGATGGTGCACCCGGGCTGATGGTTCAGCTCTACGCGTTGGCGGTGGTCGTGGCCCTGACCGGGTTCACGATCGCCGCCTACCGGGCTTGGGGCTGGCGAGCGCGACGCGCCTCGTCCGGCGCGGCGCTGCCCGCGCGCGAGAAGCCCTACGTCCTCTACTTCACCGGTCCCGACTGCACGATCTGCAAGACCCACCAGGAGCCGGCGCTGCAGCGGCTGACCGGGGTCGAGGTGGACAAGGTCGACGCAATCGAGCGCGCCGACCTGGCGGAGATGCTCCACGTGTACACCGTCCCCACCACCGTGGTGGTCGGGACAGACGGCAAGCCGCTGGCCGTCAACTACGGCTACGCCCCGGCGGAGAAGCTCCGCCGCCAGCTCGACGAGGCCGTGCAGCTGCGCCCCGCTACCCTGGCTGGGTGACCTTCCGTCCGGCCGCACTTCTCCTAGCCGCAGTTCTACTGGCCGCCTGTGGCGGCGCTGTCACTCCATCCGGCCCGCCGCCGCTGGTCGTCGGTGCGATCTATCCGCTCAGCGGGCCGCAGGCTGAGGGGGGCAAGCAGGAGTTCGCCGGCGTGCGGGCAGCCCTCGCGCTCTCCCACGCTCGCGTCGACCTCCGTGTGGTCACCGTCGAGACCCCCGCCGAGGCTGCGGCGGCCGTCGACCGGCTGGTCACGCAGGACCACGTCACGGTCATCGTGGGGACGTACGGCTCAACCCTCGCCGATGCGGCCGCCGCCCGGGCCGACTCGCTCCATGTTCTCTATTGGGAAACCGGGGCCGTGGCCGACGGGATCACGTACGGCCGGCCCTGGGTGCTGCGGACGGTGGCGACGGGCGGGACTCTCGGCCGGATGGCGGTCGAGTTTGCGAGTCAGGTTCTGGTAGCCAAGGCGGCCCTGGTCCATCCGACCGCCTCGATCGTGGAGGTCGACGACATCTACGGCAGGTCGGTGGCCGACGCCGAGGCGGCGGCCGCTGCGCAGGCGGGCATCCAGGTGATCGATCGCGTCCATTACGCGCCCAACAACTACGACACGTCGGGAATGGTCGCCAGGCTTGCGGCGGGCCGCCCTGACTTCCTCTTCGACGTCAGCTATCTCAGCGACGGGGTCGCCATCTGGAAGTCCGTGCTGGCCCAGAGCTGGCGGCCGGTCGCCGCGATCGGCACCTCGAGTGCCTTCTGTATGCCGGAGTTCGGCGCGCAGCTCGGCGCCGGAGCTGTCGGCGTCTACGCGGCCGACAAACCCAACCAGGCGGTCAGCCCCAACGCTCTCGACGCGCCGGCGCGAGCGCTGCTGGCCCGCGCGACGGCCGAGTACCGCACGCTGGGCGGTGGGGCGACGATGGAGATCCCGGGCATGGCCGGTTTCGTGGGCGGCTGGGTGCTCTTCCACGACGTGCTGCCGCCCGCCGCCGGCACGAGCAGCGAGGCGCTGCGCTCGGCCGCCCTGGCGCTGGACATCGCGGAGGGTTCACTGATCAACGGAGGCGGTGTGAAATTCGGCGCGCCGGGTTCGAGCGACGAGGGCCAGAACCTCCGCGCCGCGTCCATGGTCGCGCAGTGGCAGGGAGTGCAGCAGCTCGGAGTCGTTTATCCCCCGACCTACGCCACGGCGGCGCCGTCCGACACCTCCGGGATGAGCGGCTGGTAATAAAAAACCTCCCCCCGGTTGCCCGAGGGGAGGTGCATGAGAGTGGAGGTTTCCAGCTAGGCCGCGGCCTGCTCGGCGAGGCTGTGCACCAGCGCCGCCTCGACCTCGAGCTTCACCTCGTCGCTGACGAGCACGCCACCGGTCTCGAGGCCTTGGTTCCAGTTCAGGCCCCACTCCTTCCGGTTGAGCTTGCCCCGCGCCGAGAGGCCGACCCGCTCGTTGCCCCAGGGGTCGCGAACGCGCTCGCCCACCTCGACCTCGAGTGAGACGGGCCTGGTCTCGCCGCGCATCGTGAGCTCGCCGTCGGCGCGGTAGCGCCCGCCGCCGAGCGACTCGATGTGGCTGCTGCGGTAGCGCAGCTCAGGGTGCTTCGCAGCGTCGAAGAAGTCGCCTGACCGCAGGTGCTCGTCGCGCGGACCGACGCCAGTGTCGATGCTGGCGGTCTTGATCGTAAACTCCGCCTGCGCCTTCGTCGTGTCGCCGCCGTCGGGCAGCTCCACGGTGCCGCCGAACTCGCGGAACTGGCCGCGGACGGTGGTGATCATCATGTGTTTGACCGCGAAGCCGATGGACGAGTGGCTCGGGTCGATGCTGAACGTCTCTGACATTTGAATCGCCTCCACTGATTTCCCTCGCTATCGAGGGCTTGTTTGTTCAGTGAAAAACGATTTAGCGGTGAATTATTCCGACAGTGCTGTGACGCTCAGCGAAGCCAGGAAGGCGCCGATCGCCTGGTTCACGCGCTCGGGCTGCGTGAGGTTGGAGGCATGGCTCCCACTCTCGATCCGTGTGACCCCCGCGCAGCCGGCCAGTCCGGCGCACAGCGCCTCGGCCCGCTCCATCGGGATGGCCGCGTCGACCTCGCCGTGGATCACCAGCGCCGGCACTCCGACCTCAGGCAGGCGGTCCGTGATGTCGTCGCGATCCATGAGGCAGCGGTAAACCGGCGTCATCGCCTCGGCCGGCTGGGCCTTCCACTTGGTTATCCAGTCGGCGTTGCGCTCGTAGTCGCCGTTGATGATCGCCGCCACCATCTCCAGCAGCTGGTCGCTCGGGCCCTCCGTGGTCCAGACCTCGTGCATCGCGTCGTAGCTGGGAACGTTGACCGGGTCTTCGAGGCCGGCCTGGCTGTCGATGAGGATCAAGCCGAGCACGCGCTCCGGCTGCAGCAGAGCCAGCCGCAACGAGATGAACCCTCCGGCCGACATGCCGCCCAGGACGGCGCGCTCGATCCCAAGGTGATCGAGCAGTGCGGCGAGGTCTTCGGCGCAATCCCAGTAGGTGAACGCCTTGCCGTCGAAGCTGGTCCGCCCGTGCCCGCGCTGGTCCCATGTGATCATGCGATAGCGGTCGCGCAGCGCGGCCACCTGCGGCTCGAACATCTCGGCATCCATCAGGAAGCCGTGCGACAGCACCACGGGCAGACCGTCACCGCCGGTGTCCTCGAAGTGGATCGACTGTCCGCGCAGGTCGACGGCGGGCACGCTACTCGAGGGAGCGCTGCACGAGCGTGATGTCCATCCAGCGCTCGAACTTGTAAGCGGCATCCTTCAGCGTGCCGACCACGCCGAAGCCGAGCGATTCGTGGAGCCGCAGTCCCGCCCGGTTGTCGGCGGCGAGGGACGCCACGATGGTCCGGTAGCCGAGCTCGCGGGCCGCCTCGACGAGCTGGGCTAGGAGCTCGCGCCCGATCCCGGCCTTGTGATGCAGCGGGTCGACGTACACGAGGTCTTCGACGATGTCGAAACCGCGCTGGCGCCAAGGGAAGAGGCGGGCCCAGCCGGCCACCCCGTCGTCGCCCAGGTCCGCGACCAGCAGCGGCGAGCGCTTGGCGTCCTGCCACCACTCGTGCGCCTCTTCTCTCGAGAGGGGCTCCGAGTCGATGGTGGCGAAGGTCTGGTTGACCGCCCAGTTGTAGATCCCGACCACGGCCGGGAGGTCTTCCTCGAGGGCCGGCCGAACCGTCACCGTGGGCGCCTTGGCCACCGTCTAAGTGAACCATTGATACAGTCGTCGGCGCGTGGACACAGCAGTGAGGCGGCCTCGGATCGTGACCGAGCTGCCCGGCCCCAGGGCCGCGGCGCTCATCGAACGCGACGCGCGCGCCATGTCGCCGTCGTTCACGCGCGCCTACCCGTTCGTGATGGACAGCGGCGACGGATGCTGGGTGACCGACGTCGACGGCAACGTCTTCCTCGACTTCACGGCCGGCATCGCCGTCGTCGCCACCGGGCACGCCCATCCGCGGGTAGTGGACGCGGTGAAAGAGCAGGCCGAGCGCTTCCTGCACATGTCCGGCACCGACTTTTACTACCGCGTCGAGATCGAGCTGGCAGAGCGGCTCGAAGCCGCGATCAACCCGGGCACGCCCTCGCGCGTCTTCTTCACCAACTCGGGCGCCGAGGCGATCGAGGGCGCGATGAAGCTGACGCGCTACGCCACCGGCCGCCCCAACTTCATCGCGTTCCTGGGCGCCTTCCACGGCCGCACGTTGGGCGCGCTGTCGCTGACGGCGAGCAAGGCGGGCCAACGGCGCCGCTTCGCGCCGCTTCTGCCGAGCGTCTTCCACGCGCCTTTCCCGGCGGTCACGCGCGGCATCAGCACCGACCAGTCGCTGGCGCAGATCGAGCAGCTGTTCACCACCGTCGCTCCGGCCGACAGCGTGGCGGCCGTGTTCGTGGAGCCCATCCAGGGGGAGGGCGGCTACCTCGTCCCGCCGGCGGACTTCCTGCCCCGGCTCCACGAGCTCTGCCGGAGCCACGGCATCCTGCTGGTCAGCGACGAGGTGCAGAGCGGGATGGGGCGCACCGGGCGCCTCCTGGCGGCTGAGCACTGGGGCGTCGAGGCCGACGTCGTCTGCCTGGCCAAGGGCATCGCCTCAGGCTTGCCGCTGGGCGCGATCGTCGCTCGCGGCGACCTGATGAGCTGGGGTCCCGGCTCGCACGGCAGCACGTTCGGCGGCAACCCCGTCGCCTGCGCCGCCGCGCTGGCCACGCTCGACCTAGTCCAGTCGGGTCTGGCCCAGAACGCGGCCCTGGTCGGCGACCACCTGCTCGCGGGTCTGCGCGATCTTCAGCACGGCCATCCCGAAATCGAGGACGTACGCGGGCTGGGTCTGATGATCGCGCTCGAGATGGCGGAGCCCGAGCAGGCGGCCGCGCTGGTGCAGGCCGCCTTCGAGCACGGCCTGCTCCTGCTCACAGCCGGGAGCCGGGCGGTCCGCATCTGCCCACCGCTGGTTCTGACCGAGGAGGAGGCCGACGTGGCGCTCGAGATCCTGGCCGACTCGCTCGCGGCCGCTTGACGCGATGAGCGTCTCCTTCGACCGCGCGGCCTCGTACTACGACGAGACGCGGAGCCTGCCGGCCGAGGCATTCGACCAGATCCTCACAGCCCTCGCGGACCGGATGCGCCCCGCTGGGGCTGCGCTCGAGATCGGCGCCGGCACCGGCCGCTACTTAGTGCCGCTGCGGCGGGCCGGAGTTCGGATGGTCGGCGTCGATTTGTCCAGGCCGATGCTGGCGCGGCTCCGCGAGAAGGACTCCACCGCCCCCGTGGTGCTGGGCGATGCGACCGCGCTGCCCTTCAGCGACGGCGCTTTCGGCTCCGCGCTCGCGGTCCACGTCCTCCACCTGATCCCCACCTGGCGGCAGGCCCTGGCCGAGCTCGCGCGCGTCGTCAAGAGGCGCGGGCGTCTCTTCGTCGATGCCGGTGGCGGCGACAACCCGGTCGAGCAGCGTTTCTTCGCGGAGGCCGGCGCCAAGCCCGAGCACCCCGGCCTGCGGCGCGGAGATGACCTCGACCACGAGATGGGGCTGCTCGGCGCGGACCGCGAGCCGAAGGTCGAGGTGCCGGTCACGCACGAACTGCGCGTGGTCGACTACATCGAGCAGCTCGAGGCCGGGCTCTACAGCCGCTGCTGGACGATGGACGCCGAGACCCTGCGGCGCGCCGGCGCGGCGACGCGCGACTGGGCGGCGGAGGCGCTGGGCGACATCGAGGCTCCGATCCGGGTCGAGCGGACGGTCACGATCAACGTCTACAGGCTCGGCTGACGGATGGCCGAGTGGCTCCTGGTCGACGGCTCGAGCCTGATCTTCCGGGCCTTCTTCGCCATCCCCCAGTCATTCAGGGGCCCTGACGGCAGGCCGAACAACGGGATCCGCGGCTTCCTCGACCTGCTCTCGCGCCTGATCACAGAGCGCAAGCCGCGGCGCCTCGCTGTGGCGACCGACGAGGACTGGCGCCCGCAGTTTCGCGTCGACCTGATCCCCACCTACAAGCTCCACCGCACCGGTGAGCCGGTGCCGCCGCTCCTCGAACCGCAGATTCCGATCGCCTACGACGTCCTCGAGGCCGCCGGCATCGCCGTCGCCCGCGCTGAGGGCTACGAGGCCGAGGACGTCATCGCCTCGCTGGCGGCCGGCGCTGAGGACGACATCGAGATCGCCAGCGGCGACCGCGACCTCTTCGCTCTCGTCGAGGATGGTCGAGTCCGGGTCCTCTACCCTGCCGGGAAGGGCGTGTGGTCAGACGTGGACGAGAAGTGGATCGAGTCCAAGTACGGGATCCCCGGTCGTTCCTACGCCGACTTCGCGATCCTGCGCGGCGATCCGTCGGACGGGCTGCCGGGACTGGCGGGGGTGGGTGAGAAGTCGGCGGCCGCAATGGTGAAACGGCACGGCAGCGTGGAGGGCGTGCTGGCGGAGGGCAAGCTGTCAGCGGCCGACGCCGACTACCTGCGCAAGGCCCTGGTCGTGGTGAAGCCTGCGGCCGGGCTGCAGCTCGACTGCGGCGACTGCCTGCTGCCGCCGGCGCCGGCGGACCCGGAACGTCTAAACGCCCTGTCCCAGGCGCACGGTCTCGATTCGCCCATCTCGCGGCTGGGAAGAGCGCTGGGCTGGGCTGGGTTCAAGGAGTAGCGCTCAGATGATCCAGCCGAAGCACGACGTCATCATCGAGTGGTGCGTCCCTTGAAACTACTCGGAGCGGGCCGTCGGTCTGGCGGCTGAGCTGATCGCCCGGTGGGCGCCCTACCTCAACATCGAGCTGCGCCCGGGCTCCAAGGGCATGTTCGAGGTCAGTCTCGACGGCCGGCTCCTGTTCAGCAAGGCCGAGCTGAAGCGGTTTCCGCTCGACGCGGAGATCGTGAGCCTGCTCGAGCCGGTGCTGGGTCCGCGCGCCGAATGGCGCTGACGGCGAGGGATCAGCCGAGGCTGTAGATCGAGGGCAGCTCGCGGTAGAGGCCCGCGTAGTCCAGGCCGTAGCCGATCACGAACCGGTCCGGGATGACGAAGCCGGTGAAGTGGATGTCCACCGGCACCTCGCGCCGCGCGGGGCGGTCGAGCAGCGCCGCCAGGCGGATCGAGGCGGGCTGCTGCCGCTTCAGCTGCTTGATGATCGCGTTGATGGTGCGGCCCGAGTCGACGATGTCCTCGACCAGCAGCACGTGCCGGCCGGTCAATGGACCCTCGACGAGATGGGCGAATTTGACGCGGCCCGAGCTGCTCGTCCCCGAGCCGTAGCTGGAAGCGCGAACGAACTCGAGCTCGGCCGGGATGCCGAGGCTGCGCAGCAGGTCGGAGGCGAACACCGCGGCGCCTTTCAAGACCACGATGAGAACCAGCGGCTCGTCGTTGTCGCGGTAGGTCTCGGAGATCTGACGCCCGAGCTCGTGCACCCGGCGGGCGATCCTGCGCGCGGAGATGAGCGGCTTGCCGGAACCGCTGACTGGCGCTGGAGACTGCGTCAGTACCTCCTGCATCGGGTAGTGGGTGACAGTCTAGGCGAGGGGGGCGACCGAGGCGCCGAGGGGTGAGCGGCGGCGGTAACGCGAGCCGTAAAAGCGGCTGAGCCCGCCGTCGAAGCAGATGGCCAGGCCCTCGTGGTACGCGTCGGGCGTGTTCTTGCCGTGTGGCACGTGCCCGTGCACGAGCCGTCGGGACCCAGTCTTCTCGAGCCACAGCTCCAGCCGCGTGCGGCTCTGGCGAAACATCCGACCGGGCGCCAGGATGTCCCAAAGCTCGGCGTGGCCGCCGTGCTCCAGCACAGCGCGTCCGGCCTGGTTCACCTGGGCGATGGGGTCGCTCACGCGATCGCCTAGAAGCCGGGCGTAGAGGTCGGTGTCGGAGTGCTGGACCAGCGTGCCGTCGTCCAGCTTCAACAGCAGCGGGCGCTCCATCAACCACCGCTGCAGCGGCTGGTCCTTGCCCAGCTCTTCGAGCTCGTGGGGCTTGCCGCCCACCGAAGCCCAGAGGCTGAGCAGCTTTGGTTCGCGCAGCGCCCAGAGGGTCAGGACCTCGTGGTTGCCGATCAGCACGCTGGTGTTGAGGCGGTCGCGCGCGTAGCGCAGCGCGCCGACCCCGAAGTCGCCGCCGTCCAGGACGTCGCCGAGGAAGATGGTGTGCCAGCGATCGGCCGGGTAGGGCTTGAGGGCCTCGAAGAGGCGCTCGATGTCGCCGTGGACGTCCCCGACGATGAGGACCTCCAGCTTGGCGCCGGGTTCAGGCTCGGGCACCGATCCTGCGGACCGCCCGCGTGTGCCAGGCGATGACCTGCTGCTCGGTCGCGGTGCTCGGCCACTCCCAGGGGCCGAACAGCTGCTGAGCGAGAGCCCTGGTGAACGGGATCGCGGCCGGCAGCCAGCCGCTGGGCTCGGCCCCTCTGAAAACCCAGAACGAGTCCCAGCTCAGGTTGGCCCTTGCCCGGCGGACGTGTGCGTTGCCGTCCCACCAACCCGGTCCGGGATCGCTGGTGACGTCGGGCTCGATGGCGTCGATGGTCAGCTGGGCGACGAGGTGCAGGGATGGAGGGGCGGCGGCGGGATGCAGGCGAGCCGCGAACCAGATGACGTCGCCGGGCAGCGCCCGCCGCAGGCTGAAGGCGCGGCCTGCCGTCCTGCAGTTGTCGCCGTAGGTCGGCGGATCAGTGCGGAAGTCGGGGTCGAGATGCACCGCTCTGGTGCGCCAACTCAGCGGCGCGAGCGCGGCCAGGTCCTGGAGCTCGGCATCGTCGAGGTGGCGCATGGGGGAGGCACCTTGGCCGCGCTCGGGAATGGGCAGAACGGTGAAGCTGCCGTCGCTCCGCAGCGGCGACCGCGCCGCGTGGGAGGCGTTCACGCCGACGTTGGCGAGGAAAGCTGCCACGGATTCGATCTTAGGTAGACTCCAAGGCCAGTCCGCCACCGGGCCGCTAGCTCATCAGGCAGAGCGCCGTGCTGATAACGCGGAGGTAGGTGGTTCGAGTCCACCGCGGCCCACCAAACTCGGCGGGGATCCACAATCCGAACGACGGCGTCATGAGCGGCTGGTGCCGCGCCGGTACACGTTGGCGCGGTGATCGATTGCGACCACCTGGACCACGGCGTCGGTCTCGTTGAGCCGGTAGATCACGCGATAGGTACCGCGGCGGGCGCTCCAAAGGCCTTCCAACTCCCAGCGCAGCGGCTTACCCATTCGCCGTGGCTCCACCGCCAGTCGTACCAGCGTCTCCATTACTGCCGCTGCAACCGACTCGGGCAGGCGGTTCAGGTCTCGCCGTGCGGAGGGCATCACCTCGACCCGCCACCGGCGGGCCGTCACTCTACGGTGATCTCGTCGAGTGGAATGCCCGCGGCGCCGTCCGCCTCAGCCAGGCCGCGGCGGACTTTGGCCAGCAAGCGCCTGTCGGACAGAATGGCGACCGTCTCTTCGAGACTCTCGAGGTCGTCGGGGCTGATGAGCACGACCGCCGGCCGCCCGTTGCGGGTGACGACGACGCGCTCGTGCTGCCTCTCGACGCGGTCAGCTACCTCGGAGAAGTGAGCCTTTACCTCGGCCAGTGACAGGGTCTCGCTCATGACCTGAATTATAGTCATCGGCCCAGCCCAGCCCAGCCCAGCCCAGCCCAGCCCAGCCCAGCCCAGCCCAGCCCAGCCCAGCCCAGCCCAGCCCAGCCCAGCCCAGCCCAGTCGAGCGCAGCCACCCACCTCGGGCCAACTACAGCGGGTAGGCCGGCTGCGGGCGCCCGAAAGCAGCGCTAGCCGACAGTCAAAGACCCCGGCCGAACCTCAACCCACCAGTTCGGATTCTGGAACCCGCGGCCCACCACCAGTTTTGAATTGCGACGAACCTGATAACCCCCTTAACAGGCCCTAGCACAAACAGTTTGACAGCAGTTTTGACAGCGGTTCGTCCAAACCGCGTGCCGGCCTTCAACCGAGACGGCACGCGCCCGCCCGGGATCCTGTCTAGAAGAGTCCGGCTACGGGCCGGATCCAACGGATCATGGCCTTCGAAGGATCGGCCAGCGAGGTGCTGGCTTCGCTGATGAGTTCATCCACTGTGTCGGCGTGCATGTCGACTGATGAGCCTCGAAAGTCCTTCGCCACCAGCTGTGAGCCGGCTCGGCTGACGTCGAGGATTACCGCGCCCGCGTCGCCCGCCCATGGGTAGATCACTAACTGCAGTTCGGCCCCGGCGGATCGATCGGGATGCTCGGCAGACAGGGCGGCCACCTCAGTGAGGTCATCCGCCGCAAAGGCCTCCGATGTGCGGCCGTCACCGGCCTCTTCGCGTTTGCGTCGCATCGCACCGCCGGCGCCGCATAGGGAGGGGATCGTGAGCTGGCTCTTTAGGCGTATACGCCTCCCGCCGCTCCGCCGCGACTCAGTGAAAGCAGCCGAACTTATTCGACGACGACGCCCCCACGTCAGCACGGGCCAAGCCGGAGTCTGTGTTCCAGGCTCGCGATCTCGTGATCGGTGACTACATCGCTCCACAACCGGACGGGGCCCGTCCGCCACTTTAGGTACCGCTCGCTAGGTACCGCTTCGGCATTAATGCGGATGCGGCGCCTATCAAGCCCATCCATTGTTGCTGGATAGCGTCCCGGCCGCGCCTCCAGTACACGTCAGGGGGCGCGGATCGGAAATCGCATTGTTAGCAGCGCGCACTCACGGAGGTTCGGAGAACGGAAATGGCATCAACTCGTCGCCTCGTTGTCGGGCTCGTGCTGGCATCTGTGCTGGCGCTGTTGCTGCAGACATCCGCTTTGGCCGTCGGGCCCGCACCGAGCAACCTACGGAATTATCAGAACGCCCTGTGTGTCGATGACACCAACTGGAGCACATCGCAAGGGACGCAGATGCAGCAGTGGCCATGCACAGGAAACAGTAATCAGGTATGGACCGAGATCATCTACAGCTGTCCCTGGGGAGGACAGTACGGAGGCAACTGCGCGTTACTTCAAAACCGTTACAGCGGGTTGTGCTTGGATGTGAAGGGCCGAAGCAAGGCAAACTTCACGCCCGCGATTCAGTGGGGCTGCAGTCCCGTCGACATAGCGCAGGTGTTCAAGGTTATGCCCGCACCTGGGACAGCCGGGCCTCCCAACTGGGTTCTGGTGTCGGACGTCGGTACCTGTCTGGACGACCCCGGCCAATCGACTAACTCTGGCACGAAGCTGGAGTTCTACCAATGCAACCAGACAGTCGCGCAAATCTGGGTAGGGCAGGGATGGATCGGCGTCTGGCCCTGAGTCTGAGAGGTTAAGAGCCTTCAGGACGGATTGGTGGGACCAGCCGCAAGGCTCGGCCCATCAATCCGTGGCCCGGCTAGGCTTCCCGCACGGGCAACTGCTCATGTCGCCAGGTCCTTCTGCGAACCTACCCTGTGATGTCACTACGGCCGTCACCGTGTTGGCGGTACTCCGACGCCCAAGCAGCGACACTCGCTCTTGTGTGCACGCCAAGCTTGGCTTTGATGTGCTCGACATGACTGTCTACGGTGCGCTGTGACACGAAGAGCCGACGCGCGATCAGCTTGTTGGTCAAGCCCTCGGTTATCAGCGCCACTACTTGTAGCTCACGGCGAGACAAGAGCGGCCGCAACGGAGGGGCCCCACTGAAGGCACTGGGCGACTCAGGCGCCAATGCATAGTCGAGGATCAGTGCAACAGGAGCCAGCAGCACCTCCGAGCTGAGGGCCTCGACCAGGTCGGAGCCGAGGATAGACCGCGCTTCGTGCATCACAGCGACTACGCGCTCGTTCATGCCTGGCCCGTAAAGACCGTCCGCTTCACCACGCAGCCCCTTCTGTGCGGCGATTAGCCGCACCGCGCGCCGCCACTCCCCGCGACGCGCGGCGACCAAGCCGAGGCCGCTCAAGCTGTATGAGAGCGCGTTGGCCGTGGTCGGTCCGCCAACTTGAATCGCGCGTCTGAAGCTTTGCTCACTCGCCGCCTCTTCCCCGGCGGTAAGGTAGGCGAATCCGAGACTGTCAAGCACCGAGGCTTGGATCGATGGATTGGCAGATTCCTCCGCGATCCGCACCGCCATCAGAAGTTCCTGAATGGCCTCTGCCGGCTTACCAAGCATGCAGAGGCAGAGGCCAGCGTTGTTGAGCGTAAAAGCTCGAGCGTACAGATCAGTGGAAGGCACGTCTCGAATCGCTTCCCGCGCCAAGAGGAGGGCTTCTTCGTAGCGTTCCAATCCGGCCAAGCATCCGACGGCCGAGTACGTTGCCTCTAGGACGCCGTCGTGATAGCCGGCGAATTGCCAGTCGCGACGGGCCGCGAGGGCGTGTTCAAGCGCGCCGGAATAATCGCGACGTCCCTCCCCCAACAAGAGAGCCAACGCTCGATGGGCGAGCCCGGAATGCCTCGATGGCGCTGAATCCCTTCTCAGCGCTTGCTCGAGCCAGTCGATCGCTTCACGGATAGAGCCACGCTGTATCCAATACTGGCCGAGCGCGCCGCCAATCTGAGTGGCCAGCTCAGGACTGTGTTGACAGGACCAAGAGAGTGCGGATCGCACGTTCTCGCGCTCCAGATCGAGGCGGGCGAGCCAGCCTGCCTCATCAGCGCTGCGGAGGCCCGCTTGCGCGGCCAGCGCAAGGTCGGCGAAGTAAATGCAGTGCTGTTTTAGAACTGGTGCACTGTCGCCGCGCGAAGTCAGCTCATCCCAGGCGAACTCCTTTACTGTGTCGAGTAGACGAAAGCGGCTTGCGCCCTGGTGCTCTTCGCGCACAACCATCGACTTCTCGATTAGAGCCGTGATGTGACTGCCGTCCAGAGCCGCTCCAGCGCCGCGGCTGACTCGGAGGATGCCAACCATGTCCGCGCTACCAGAAAAGACAGAGAGCATTCGCAGAGCGGACTGTTCGTCGTCCGACATCAGGCTGTAACTCCACTCGATCGCTGACCGCAAGGTGCGGTGGCGGGCCGGGCTGTCTCGGGCGCCACCCACCAGCAGGCCCAATCGGCGATCCAGACCGGCCACGATTTCGAGCTCCGACAGAGTTCGGAGGCGAGCTGCGGCGAGTTCGATTCCTAACGGGAGTCCGTCGACTCGCTGACAGATCATGGCTATCGACTCGGCGTTGGCGGCCGTAAGTCGGTAGGTCGGCCGAGCGCGTCTGGCACACTCGAGGAAAAGCTGCGCCGCGTCAGAGGCCCCCACGACAGCTAGGTCCGCCTGGTGTCCAGATGGCAGGCTCATGGGGTGCACTGTCCACACGACTTCGCCAGCGATGTTGAGTGCCTCGCGACTCGTGTTCATGACAGTGAGCTCGGAACAGAGCGCAAGCAACTCGTGAACCACCGTGGAACAGGAATCGAGCACCGGCTCACAGCTGTCGAAAACAAGCAACGTGGGTCCAGCGGCGAGTTCTCGAGCCACCCTGTCGACGGGGTCTGTGTCCGTGTCCCTGAGTCCGAAAGCATCGGCTACGGCATCGAGGATCAAGCCTCCGTCGCGCAAATCCCCGAGCTCCACCCACCAGATGCGGTCGGAGAAACGGCTGCTTGCCTCCTGTGCCGCCCGAAGAGCTAGGCGCGATTTCCCAACACCTCCGCTTCCGGTGAGGGTTAGCAGTCGCGTCGCGTCTAGCAGGCGTATAACCTGCCTTATCTCGTCGGTGCGGCCCACGAAGCGCGTTAGCCAGTTCGGTAGCACACCTCCCGAGTGAACTGCCATGTCGGCCTGCATAGTAGCGACCGGCGGGCGCATGCGCCACTTATGTAGGGACGTCAGTGGATATATTCGACGACGTTCTGACCAAGGCGTAGCCCTGACACGCTAACCGTCGCCGTGCTTGTCCCAGAGTTGGAGCCGAAACGTCAGGCGCGATCCGAGGGCCCGAATTCGACGGCTCCAAGTGTCCGACTGCGGCGAAGTGGCTTGCTAAGTATGAGGATGGTTGCCGAAGACGTCGTGGTCAGCGGAACAGTGTCCCGTCGAACCTGATAGCTCCTGCCGTTTCCCGATAGATGTCGCGATCTCGCAACACAGCGCATGGGCTGATCAAGCGCGGAGTTGGCAAGTTGAAACTCCGGTGCTGCCTGGAGACTAAGAGTCAGGCCCATTGGTTGCAGCGGAAGCCCACCTCAGCGAGCCGCAGTGCACTCAGCCGTGCGGCCAAGAGCCAAAAGTCACGCCGGGCACGCGGAAGCTCACCTCAGCCTGGCGCCACACTATCTCCTCGTGGCAGGCAGCTGGTCAAACCGGCGGCCAGATACGTCAAAGGAAAGCGCGACTTGGAGCCACCGCCGAAGAACCAGCGAGGGCTCGCCCCGTCTCGACCTAGTGGGTCGAAGACGCCGTAGATCGATGACGACGTTGGGTAGTCGCCAATAGAGCCTCCCTCCTGGAGCGCGCACACCGACGGCTCGCCGCCGGCTGTGGCCTGCTGAGAGCCGCTCGACCGCCTGATTCGAACTCGTCGCGAACCACAGAGCCCGAGGCCACTAGACCCGAATAGCGCTCGGCGCGTCCACGCAATATCACCCGTTGCACCATGTTGCAGTTCCACGCTATCGCTGCGGCGGGAGTCTCTAGCGGCTTTGCTGCCATTCAGATCAGCGGCCCGCTATAGGTAGGCCTTCCTGGCGCGGATGCCGAAGATGAGAACCGAGCGGATGCCAACGATCTTGGTCGGGGAACAGCTCCCATCGAACCTGATAACTCCGGCCGTTTCCGATCAACGTCGCGATCTCGTAGCACAGCGTATGGACAGATCCAGCGCGGAGGTGGGAGGTTCGAGGCCACCGCGGCCCACCACCCGGCGCTTCCTTCACATGGAGGAAGCAGCCGCGTCTCGGCGCACCAGGATGCCGAGGTAGGCCTTCCATGGACCCACCGCCAAATCCTGGCTGCCGGCCAGTGCGGCGTGGATCTGACCCAGGTGATCGAGGTCATGGACGGCCCAGGTCGCGATCAGCTGCCCAAGCGTGACCTCGCCCAGCTCCGGGTGCTGCCCGCGGCGGTCAAGATCGGCTTCGGAGGCGACCAGGTCGCGCAGGCGGGCAAGGTTGGTCCTCCGCAGCTCGGCAAAGCGATCGACCAGTGCGGCCAAGGGCACGCCCTGGTCTCTCTCTGAGTGCGCGAGCCTGTCAAAAGAATCGAAGGGCCGCGTAGTTCCCTCACGCAGGATGATCTCGGCTCGCGGTATCCAGTCTTCGAGCTCGCCTGAGATGAGGTGGCCGACCACATCGCGGGTCGTCCAGCCGCCGGGGGTGTCGGGGCTCGTCAGCCAGCTGTCCGGCAGGTCACTCAACAATTCTCGGACGACCCTGGGCGTCCGCTCCAGCAGGGCAACTGTCTCGTCGAGCGAGCGTGGGAGGCGCCGGTGCATCTAGAGGTCCTTTTCGAACCAGTGGTGGGCGTACGGCTCGTCGTTGAAAGCCGGCACCTCGCGGTAGCCGCTGCTTCGGTAGAGCTGGATCGCCTCTGTCAAGGAGCCGTTCGTCTCCAGGCGCGCGACACGCGCCCCATTTCTTCGCGCCAGCTCCTCGAGCTCGATGAGCAGCCGGCGGCCGACGCCAAGCCCCCGCACCTCGGGCGCGACCCACATCCGCTTGATCTCGCAAGGGGCGCCGGCGTGCAGCTTCAGCCCGCCGCACCCGACTGGGCGCCCATGGAGCCGAGCTATCAGGAGCGCGCCGCGCGGAAGCGTCAGCTCTTCCGGCGTGGCGGATATGCTGTTGCCGGCATCGAAACCACTCTCGAAGCGGTCGTCGAGGTCCGCGAAGTAGCGCTCGATGCACCAACGCGCGTCCGCCGTCATCGAGTCCTCAACGACGATGACGACCGCTGAGGCCCTGAGCAGTCGCTCGGCGTCGGTCATAGCCGTCAGCAGCCGCTCGCGCTGGCCATCGGTCAGCGGCTCGACGAAGCTCCACGCGAGGTCGTCGGAGCGACGATCCAGCTCGGCCAACTCGGCCAGCCCTGCCCGGGTCAGGCGGACTTGGCGTACCCGCCCGTCCGTGCGCCCGGATTCGACGGCGACCAGCCCTTGCCTCTCAAGCGACTGGATGACACGCGTTACGTAACCGGAGTCGAGCCCAAGCCGGCTCCTCAGCTCGCGGACCTCGGCGCCCTCGTGCCCGATCTCCCAGAGCGTTCGCGATTCGCCGTACGGGCGTCCGCGGCCCAGGAAGCGGTCGTTATAGGCGCCTATGCGCTCGGCCACCGTTCGATTGAAGAGCCGGACCGTCCGGATCGCCTCGTCGCGCATTCTCTGACCTAGGTCAGAAGATTACGCCTCGGCGGCCTCGCCTTGACACTCCTCTGAGGCTCTGGATAATGCAGCCACCATCCCAGCAGTACTTGCCCGGCGGCGCCTTCTTTGGCTCCTGGCGCTGGCGGTCCAGCTCGCGGCTCTGCCCGCCTGCGGCGGAGGCGGCGCGGCCTCAGGCGGAGGGGCTCAGAGCCAATGCTCGCGCTCTTCGGCGAATCCACGCACCCCGTGCAACAACAAGGTCGCTGTTTTCGATCCAGTGGCATCCGAAGTCTTCCCCGTCCTTTCATATCTCGGAGATTTGAAGAGCCAGCTCGAAGACGAAAAGTACGACGTCACCGCGTTCGGCGACGCAACTTACGGAAACCCTCGAGCGGCCGGGAACAATCCAGGCGAGGCAACTCTTCGTAACTTTGCGACGCTCAAGAACTACGGAATCGTCCTCATCTACACGCACGGATACTCCGCGGCGATGAACGATCCCACCCTGGTCGACACATTGGCGATTGAGTTCTACTGCGACGAATCGGCGCGAGACGCCGCATTCAAAGTACTGAGCAAAGATCCTGCCTTCAGCCCCTGGATCGTTCCCGGCTTTGAGAGCACCAACCTCTGCCCTAATCGGCCGAACAAGGGATTCGATCACGTCATCTGGGACATTGCGATCACCAAGGCCGGGCTCGCGCATTTCTTTCCCACCGACGGTCAGACCTCAGTCCTGTTCATCGCCGGCTGCACGGCTTACAGCATGGGCGCCGGTCTTGGAATCCCTGCGTTTCTGAGCTACACGAATAGCGTTGATGCATACGTCGCAGGTGGTGACATCGCGACCATGTTCAACCGGCTGGCCGGTCAGGAGGGCGAGCGCTATCGCGACACGACAGCCGCCTACCAAAAGGGTGACCTTAGCCCACTTCTGCAGATGTCAGCGTCCGGCGCGCCGGTGGTGCTGTCGCCCACGGTCAAGATCGTCGACCCGGCCGAGGGTGGACAGCTGCCGCTGGGGCAGACGAAGAAGGTCTATGTGTACTTCCAGACCGCGATGGACGAGGACGCCAAGCCAGTCCAGGTCAAGGGCTGCGACTTACCGAGTACGCCCGATCAGAAGTTCATCACGCCGACCACGCTGCTCGTGACGCTCGACGTGCCGTCCAGTGCGAAGCCGGGAGCGCAGGTCACACTGACCGTCAATCACGAGCAGGCGAAAGCGGGGATGCCTGGCTGGCCGAGTCAGCTCAACGGGAACCAGCCGGACCCCGACAAGAACGGAGCCCAACCGCATTCGGACTACGTCTGGCACCTGTCCTGCGGGTCCGGCCTCAACATCAATGTGAGCGGCCAGCAGGGTGGCAAGGCGGCTGAGGGGCGTCTCGTCGGGCCGACGTCGACCGTGCAGTGTCAATACCTGCAGACGGACCCGCGGTACGGACCGAAATATTGGGTCCTCGTTCGCGGCATGCCATCAACGTCAGGTGGACAGATCTCGTTCACGATCATCGGCTTCCTGGGAACCCATGACGTCAACTCCACGACTCCCGACACGACAGGTGTGTCCGCGACGGTGCTGGGAGAGACCGGCGCTGATTACAACGTTGGAGGCGGGTCTGGAAGTGTGACGATCGCCGAGTCGAGCGGCACGCTCGACGTGAACCTCACCGATGGGGGCTCGTTGAAGATCGACGGGAGCTGGACATGTCCGCCCGGCGCCAGCCCCACTCCCTAGCTCGGTGGAGGTCCACAATGGCGGGCGGACTGGGGTAGAGAGATGACGCGGTCCCGTCGTCTGCTGGTCGCCGGCGCCCTAGCCCTGGGCGCGCTGTTCATCCCCGCGGCATCCGCGCTCGCCGACACGCCGAACCTGACCGGCTACTGGCTCAACGACGCGGCTGGGTGGACGCTGAAAGTGAGCTCGGACCTCCAGACGCTGACCGCCAGCTGGCATGGCGGGGCGAGCAGCGGCCACAGCACGCTGGTGGGTTCGGCCAACGGGACGCTGAACGCGGCCGGGACGGCTTATTCCGGCACGGACGTCGTGACCGAAAACGGAGTCAAGCCGCTCGCGGGGACGATGACCTTCACGATCGTCGACCTCAACCACATAACGATCGTGTTCGGGTCGGTGAACGGCACCGGCGGAACGCTCCATATGACGCGAAACCCTCTGCTGGCCATCTCGTCCGTCTCGCCCGCGACCCAAGGCGCAACGGGTGTCGTGCAGACCAAGCCCGTCGCCGCCTCCGGGCCGCCGCTGGGCCTCATCGGCCTTCTCGCCGGCCTGGGCGTCATCGCGGTTGGCGGCGCGCTCACTTACTTGCGGATGGCCGCCGGGGTGACCGCGCCTGCGGTCGCCGATGGGCCGCCCGTCGACACGGCATCCCCGGCCGCGGCGGACCTGACAAATGCCGGCGCCGCTCCGCCGCAGGACAGCCCAGCCCAGCAAGACCAGCAGCAGAAGCCGGATCCTTGCCAGGCCGAGATCAACCGGATGGCGGCAGCCTCCGCGAACTCGCACGCTCTCCAGGCCTCGTTGCAGCAGCTGCGCGCGATGCGCGACACGCTCGAGCAGCAACGCGAGCTGGCGCGCGAGTCGGGCTACATGAACGCGTCCGTGGACCTCGCCGCCACGGCCGCGCCCTGGCTGGCGGGCACCACCCTTGCCCCGGGCGCGGCGCTCATGGTCAACGTGCTGCGGGGCATGGGCGGTGAGGTGCTGAAGGACCTCTCCAATTTCGCGCTCGACCAGGGAGTCGACCTCCAGGGCCTGGTCTCGGCCGGCGTCGGCGTGTCGACTGTCGGTCCGGACGGAACGCCAATCGCGGGGACCGGCGGCGCCTCGCAGCAGGCCCTTGGCGAGCTGATCAAGAAGTTCCTGATGTCGCGGGCCAAGAACCAGCTCGCAAAGTCGGGCGCGGCAGTCACCGACTCGGCGCTGAAGTCACTCGAGGAGAACATGGCGGGACCCCTATCCGACATGTTCGGGAACCTGGTCAGCCTCGGCTCGATCGGTTCCGGCGTGATGGACGTCAGCCGAACGCTGGCGCAGTTCGACTCCTACATCTCCAAGATCCAGTCTGCGATCTCCAGCGCCGAGCAGTCCTTCGACACCGCAATGCAGGAGATGGACCTTGCACGCAGCGCGCTCAACTACTGCCGGACGCTGCACCCACTGGCGCCAGGCTGAGGTAGCCGGCTAGGTCATTCGGGCGACGGCCGAGCTGGGCAGAAACTCGGAGTCGCCGCTGTAGCCGACAGTGAACGAGACCGAGGCCGGGAACTCGCCCTGGAACTGGAACGCGTAGTGCAGGCTCCAACCGCCGTTGGGGGCGCTGAACTGGAGATCGCCCGACTGGATCGGGTGGCTGCAGGTCCAGTCGCCCGACGCGTTGAGGCTGCAAGTGTCGAGCGGGTTGGTGTCGGCGAGCTGCGTGTTCGCGGCCGCTTCGAACGTGATCGTGCCTGTCGGCAGCGGTGAGTTGCTCTGGCCGCCGCCCTCCCAGGTCATCGTTTCGTTGACCGTGGAGACTCCGCCCGTGCTGTCCGGAAGGAACCAGGGGCTCTGGTTGGTGGTGAACGGCGGCGACGGAGCGGCGAAGGTCACGCTGACCGACGCTGTCGCCGAGTGACCCGCGCTGTCGTAAACGGTCGCCGTGATGGTGTGCGCCGCGTAGGTGTACTGGCTGGTGTCGATCTGCACGCTCCAGCTCGAGGTGCCGGTGGCCACGATGCAGCCGCACTGGTCCACCTGGACTGCGACGTCATTGATCGAAGCCGGGCCGTCGGCCGTGCCGGTGACAGTGAGGTAGCCGGAGTCGGTGGATCCCGCCGCCGGATTGGTGATGGTGATGTGGAGCGGGTTGGCCACCGTCACCGACTCCGAGGTCGTGGTCGAGCGGCCGTAGGCGTCCGTCGCCTTGGCCGAGAGCGTGTGCGTGCCGTCCGTGGCCGCGCTCACGTCGACGGTCGCCGACCAATTGGTCGAGCCGGAGGCGTTGACCCAGCCGTTCGAGTCGAGCTCGACCTGCACCGCCGAGATGCCGGAGGCACTCGCCGCGGTGCCGCTGACGCTCACCGAGCCGGCGACGCTGGCGCCCGCGGTCGGGCTGGAGATCGCGATCGTCGGCGGCGGGTTGTTGACCGTGACCGTTTCGGAGGCGGAGCTCGAGTTGCCGCGCTTGTCGGTTGCCGTCGCGGTGAGCCTGTGGGCGGCGTTGGAGAGGGTGTTCGTGTTGAGGGCGAACGTCCACCCGGACTTGGTCCCGAGCGTCGCCGTTTGGGCGGCGCCGGAGTCGACCGCGACGCGGACCGACTGGATCCCGAACTTGCTGCTTGCCGAGCCGGAGACCGTGATCGAGCCCGAGACGGTGCCGCCGGCCGCCGGCGACTGGATCGAGACGCTGACGGGGGACGCGCCGGCCAGCGCCGGCACCGCCTGTAAGGCCAGAGCGCCGCAAGTCGCGGCGAAAAGGGCGACAAGCGGACGGCGGGGTCGCATCGGGCCCGCAGGATAGCTGCTGCTGGAGGCGATGTCCACGTTTTAGATAGAGGTGGCGCGAGGGTGGTGGTAACACCCGAGACGAGGGGGGTCCCATTCGCCGAGACTGTCGGCCATGAAACGCTCATCTCGCCTCGCCGCCGGGTGGGGCTCGATCGCTTTTGGCGTGCTCACGCCAGTCGCCATCTTCGTCGGCGGGCCGATGGGCGGGAACTATGCCGCTAGCGACGTCGCGGCCTACATCTCGTCCGGGCACGTGGTGGTCGCGGGCGCGATGGCCCTGCTCGGCCTGCTCGGTGCGGCGGGTCTCATCGCTCTCGGCGCCTACCTGCGGCAGCGGGCCGAGGCGGCTGGGTCCGGCTCGATCTGGCCGCAGACGTACTGGGGACTGATGCTGGGATCAGCCATCTGTTTTGCGGTGAGCTGGGGCATGTTCGTTTCCCAGCCCATCGGCAACAACGAGGCGGGGACCAATCTCAACATTCCGCCCACGATCACCTACGCCATCGGGATCAGCGGCGATGAGGTTGTGTTCGAATCGGCGGCGACGCTCTTGGGATTTGCCTTGATCCTGATGGCGATAACCAACCTGCCGCCGCTGCCGGGATGGCTTCGCTGGTCAGCGCTCGCGGTCGGCGTGCTGGGGATCACGTCCCTGGCTTTCTTCACGTTCTTTCCGCTGCTGATCTGGGCGATCGCCATGGGGGTCTGGCTGGTAGCGGCCAAGCGCGAGCCGAGCGTCGAGAGTTGACGGCCTGGCTGGGCGTCGGCCTGGCTTGGCGATCCTGTCGATAAACTGGGTGCGCTCGCAGGGGTGTAGCTCAACTGGCAGAGCACCGGTCTCCAAAACCGGGGGTTGAGGGTTCGAGTCCTTCCGCCCCTGCCACCGCGGGTGTTCTAGTTCGGCTGACCTGTCCCCGAGGGCCTTCGGCTGATGGGTCTCAGACCTTCGGCTGACCTGTCGCATCTACTCCGGCTGATTTGTCACAGTCCGCGCCATGAGGGCGCTGAGCGTGGCTGAGCAGAAGTACCAAGCCGTCCTCGCCGTCGTCGGGGAGGGGCGAACGGTCTCGGAGGTAGCCAAGCAGTGGCGAGTGAGCCGGCGCACTCTGCACCGCTGGCTGGCCCGCTATGAAGCCGAGGGTCTCGAGGGTCTGCAGGAGCGGTCGCACCGCCCGGAGAGTTGTCCCCACCAAATGCTGGGGGAGGTGGAGGCGTTGGTGCTTGAACTGCGCCGCCAGCGGCCTTACTGGGGGCCTCGAAACCTGGTCCTGCAGCTGGCCAAGAAGAAAGTGCGGCCGCTGCCGTCGGAGTCAGCCGTCTACCGCTGCCTGGTGCGTGCCGGCGTGGTCGAGCAGACTCGCCGACATCCTCGCCGCGAAGTCTGGAAGCGCTGGGAGAGAGGGCAGGCGATGGAGCTCTGGCAGGTGGACGTGGTGCACGGCTTCGCGCTCGCTGACGGCACCAGCGCCAAGGCCCTGACAGGGCTTGACGACCACTCCCGCTTCTGCGTTCTGGCCAAGCTGATGCCGCGGGAGCGAACCCAGCCGGTCTGCGCCGGTTTCTCCGCGGCGCTCGACCAGTACGGAGTGCCACAACAGGTGCTGACGGACAACGGCAAGGTCTTCACCGGCCGCTATGCGCAGCCGCCGGTGGAGGTCCTCTTCGACCGCATCTGTCGAGAGCATGGCATCGAGCACCTGCTCACTCAGCCGCGGATGCCGACCACCACCGGCAAGATCGAGCGCTTCCACCGCACGCTCAGGCTGGAGTTCGACACCACCCAGGTCTTCTCGAACCTGAAGGTGGCCCAGCAAGCCCTCGACGAATGGGTGGCCTACTACAACACCCAGCGCACCCACCAAGCGCTCGACGACGTGACCCCTGCCAACCGCTTTCAGCCGGGCTCTCTGCCCCAGCGCCCCGTGCCCGAACGGAACGGCGCGGAGTGGGTGTCGCGAATCATTGCCTCCAACGGCATCGTCTCGGTCGGCTACCAGCAGGTCTCGGTCGGCAAGAACTACAGCGGCGAGCGCTGCGATGTGCTGGTCACCGATGGCGTGCTCCAGTTCTGGCTCGGCAACCAGCTCCTCAAGACGGTCGCCCGGACCAGCTCGGGCGAGATCCGCAACAAGCGCGCCCAGCGAACCGCAAAGGGAGCCTACTTTTCCAAATGAGGGTGAGACACATCAACCGAAGAGCTTTTGAGACACATCAGCCGGAGGCTCACACCCCTGCCACCGCGGGAATTCGCAAACCGGGGTTTGGGGTCCTCCACAGCCAGCCGACTTGGGCGCCTGACAGCCAAGTTGACAGCGTCTTTCTTGGGCGGATCTCAGCGGACGCCGGTGGACTGCCAGTGGGTAGTCACCGCAGCGACCGCATCATAGCCCGCACGAGCAGCACCACCCCCACGATCATCAGCAGAGCCACGACGACGGCAACCGCCGCCGTAAGTGATCCAATGTGGCCCGGGACAGGGCCACCAAATAGGAGCACCACCACCAGCTCGCAAGCCTAGCTGCCTGCCGCCCTGTCGAGGACCTACGGGCGAGCCCCGGCGCAGCAGAGGCTTGCTGCTCAGCCCAGCAGTTCGTCCATCTGGCTGGCCACCTCACCCTGCATCGGGGGCGTTACGTGACTGTAGGTGTCCATGGTCAGGCTGATCGTGCTGTGCCCGAGCATGTCCTGGACCAGCTTCGGGTGCACGCCGCGCCCGAGCATCAGGGTCGCGGCAGTGTGCCGCAGGTCATGCAGTCTCATCCGGGGCGACTTCGTCCGCTGCAGCGCCCGTTGGAAGGCGACGTACACGTTGTGCGGGTCCAGCGGGGTCCCCTCGGTGCTACTGAAGATCAGGCCGCAGTCCTGCCAATAAGGTCCGGCCGCCAGCCGTTCCTCCAGTTGTCTCCGGCGGTGATTGGCGATGGCCGCCACCGCGAGCGCTGACAGCTGGATCGTTCGCCGGCTGTGCCGAGTCTTGGGCTCTTCGAAGACAAGCCCGGCGTGCGGATGCCGCCGCAAGGCTCGGTGAATACTCAACCTCGAGGTCGCTTGGTCGAGGTCGGCCCAGCCAACCGCGATAGCTTCCCCGCGGCGCAGGCCGGTGGTCGCCATCAGTAACCAAAGCGCGTACAGCCTGTCCTCCCGGTTGGCGTCGAGGAACTGCCTCACCTCGTCGGCGCTGAGCGTCTTGATCTCGAACCGGGCGGTTCGAGGTCGGGAAACTGCGTCGGTCGGGTTCCGGAGCAACAGACCCCACAGAACGGCCTGCTTGAAAGCCCGGTGCAGGACCGCATGAATGTGGCGCACGGTCGTGGCGGAGAGACCCTCGGCCAGGAGCTCTCGGTAAGTACTCTGGATGTGAGCGGGCGACAGCTCAAGCAGCCGAAGGTGGCCGATTCGGGGAAGGACGCGGTGAATGTGCCGCCTGTAGCCGATGTAGGTGCTGCCTCGGACAGATGGCCTGGCGATCTCCTCCAGCCAGCGCTCCAGGTAGTCCGCCGTCTTCTGGCGGGCATTGCCGACCAAGATGCCGGCCTCCCGCTGGTCGATCAGCTCGCGCAGCCGCCTCTTGGCTTCCAGGCGCGTCTTTGCGTAGACGGTGTGCCTTCTACCATTGGCCAGCCTCACCGTGGCGCCCCAACGCCCATCCGATCGCGGATAGACGCTGCCTTCTCCGTTGCCGTGGTGCCGTCGCTTCATCGAGGGGTCGACATCCTAGCGTCGACCGGAGCCTCCTGACAGCGGCTTAACACGACATCTCGATCCCGCTGGGGGAACCCGATCGCCGCGGGTTCCCCCGTCCCCTCCGCGGCGTCTAGGTTGGAATCAGCAAGAGTCCCGCCTGTGGGATCGACGAGCGAGGCCATCTACTTCTAACAAACCGACATCCGGGCTCGAAAACGTGACCAGAGATCGCCAAATGTGCAGTTCCACTGGTTGGGTCGGAGCCTAGCCGCGCTCGCGCTCTCCCATCGACAGGAGCGTGTCCACCCGCAGTGGCCTAATGCCGAGCGGCCGCAAACGCCAGTAGTAAATAGAGAGCCACATCGCCGAGAAGGATCAGGCTGACCGAGATCCATCCCAGAATCCAGCCGACGCGGCCGGCGTCGCTGTATGTGCGGCGCGTTGCCCCGAGCCAAAGGGCGACTCCAGGGAGTAGGAAGCTTCCAACAATTGCGACAGCAAACTGTGCGAGGCCAAACGCTGGATATCCAGCCTGAATGAAGAAAACGGCGCCCTGGCTGAAGACGCCGCAGGCCCATCCGATCGGAATACCCAGCAAAATCGCGCCGATACCACCAACCAACGCGAGGGCATCCCTAGTGTCGCCACGCGTCTTCACTGGCTGCATGGCTGGAGAGTACCCATGGGTGGAAGCACTCGCAACCGTGGAACAGGCGGGGCGCACTCAGACCAGGAGCCTCATACGGACATCAATCCCGATTCGCCGCTCGGACACTGCCACTGGCAGCTGGATTGGAACAGGGGAGCGCGCGCGTCCGTGCCTGCAGCCTAGACCTCTGTCGGTGCTAGCAGCGCATGACTGCCATTTGGCGGCTCGTTGGCTGCCAATTGACTGCCTACGGAGTAACAAGATAAGCGGCGGTGCCGCGGGCCTCACCCACAAGCATCCCGTGCACCCCCGAGTAGACTGGCTGGTCAATGGCGGGCCCACCCAGAGTCTTCTTCGGGTACTCATCGAAGCCGGTGGCACGGGTTCGTACCTTGCAAGCAGGCATGAAGCTCCTGAGAGAGGCCGGGCTGGCTGAGCCTCTCCCCTGGGAGGAACTCCAGACAGCTGGCCGTTACTTAATCGATCCGATTCTGTCTGCCATCGCAGGAGCCGACGTCGCTGCGTTCGAGGTCACATCGCTGAACCTGAATGTGTTATTCGAGTTGGGCTACGCCATTGGCAGCAATAGGCGCCTCTGGTTGCTACGCGATCCCACCTACGGCCAACGTGATTGGGATGCGATTTCATTCCTAACGACGATTGGCTACAGCCCCTACATCAACTCTGACGACCTAGTCTCAGAGTTCGGCAAACAGGAACCTCACCTAGGCGCCAAGACCGTCTACGAAGGTAGCGTCGAGAATGCGCTAGTCGACGACCCATCCGCGGCGGTTTTCTACCTCAAAGCTCTATACGAGACCGACGCTGAACGCCGAATCTTCCGGCGAGTTCGAGACGAGAGTAGGGGCAGAGCTCGCATCATCACGGCCGATCCGCAGGAGGCCGCCGTTCAAACTCTCAGTTGGTACGCCGAGCAGATCAACGCTGCAAGCACCGTCATCGTTCACATTACCGAGGCTGGGCGCGAAGGTGCCGATATTCACAATGCCAGGTGCGCCTTTGTGGCGGGATTGGCGGAGGGTCTCGCCAAGCCACTCCTGATGCTCGCGCCGGCTGACTACTGGTCACCAATTGACTATCGCGACATTGTTGAGCGATATCACTCAGCTACGGATGCGTACGAGTCGGTCGACGAGTGGCTCAGTTCACACTCCGCCCTTCTGCGCAAGGTTCACGACCATGCTGCAGCGAAGGCTCGAGCCCTTGCAGGCGAGCTGCGCCGCCTAGGCCTCGGTGATTACGTTGCGGAGAACGAGGCCGATGCCCTCAGCGAGTACTTCATTGAGACAGCCAGCTATCGCGAGCTGTTGGGGTCGCAGCTGGGGGTGTTTGTGGGTCGGAAGGGAACTGGCAAGACGGCGAACATGTTGTTGGCGGCAAATGAACTGGCCGCCGATCGTCGCAACCTCATTGTGGTAGTCAAGCCATCTGCGTACGAGTTGCAGTCTGTAACGAATCTCGTTGCGCGATTTAGGGAGATCGGCGAGCACGGCTACCTAATTGAGAGTCTCTGGAAGTTCTTGATCTATACCGAGATCGCGCAGGTGCTCTACCGTCGTATGCAGCGCCATCCCGAGTGGAGCGAAGCTAAGCGGAGTCGGGGCTTCGAGTCTTTTGTCCGGGAGCACGAAGAAGTGATCCTCGAGGACTTCGCTGTCCGATTGGAGTCCGCCGTAGAACGTATCCAGCACGTCACTACCACCAAGCAAACGGTAGCGCAGTCCAGAGCCGCAATATCGCAGGAGCTGCACAGTCAGATTCTGGGCCAGCTCGTTCAGCAGTTGAGGTCAGTGATTTCGCGTAGCCGTCGTCTCGGAATCTTCGTGGATAACCTAGACAAGGCTTGGGATCGAGCTGCGGACTTGTCGGAACTAGGAGAGTTCACGCTCGGGTTGCTGTCTGCCATCGGCCGGATTCAGGTTGAGCTTGCTCGGCCAGCCCTTGGGAGAGAGGCCGCCGAAGTTACTTTGGCGGTATTCCTACGTGCAGACATCTGGGAGCAGGTAAAAGCAGTTGCTCGCGAACCCGACAAGCTGCCGGTTTCTCGTCTGGCGTGGGACGATCCTGCTCTTCTCGGACGCGTCATCGAGGAGCGGTATGAGGCTGCCACTGGGGCTAAGGACGGGACGGACTTCTGGCGGCGAACGAGCTGCGCGACAGTACAGGGCATACCGACGCGTGACTTTGCGCTGGCGCAGATTTTGCATCGGCCACGCGACCTGATCTATCTCTGCCGCGCAGCCCTGGCGACGGCGGTGAACCGGGGCATCCGCGGATCGAAGCGGAGGACTGGTTTGATGCTGCTGGCGTGTACTCGCAGTTCGCGTTCGAGGCGATGCGCGTTGAGGTCGGATACTCGGCCGCGATCGATGAGTACATCTTCGGAATGTGGAACGGCCCGCCGAGGGTAGCCGCCGCTGAGCTGAAGAGCAGGCTGGTGCCGTCTCACATGACCGAGGTTCAGTTCCTTGAAATCACCGAGCGACTCTTGCTGCAGGCGTTTCTGGGCGTTGTCCAGCGAAATCGGGTGGTCTACGTTCGTGATGACTTGGACAGCTCGATGCTCCTGCGGCACGTCAAGGAGGAGTTGGTCGCAGCTGGCCCGCTTGAGTTTGAAGTCCACCCTGCTTTCCGGCCCCAACTGTCGATCACCTAACGGATCTGGCCGTTTGCGGCTAGTTGCGCCGAACGTGTCAGGCGGCGTGCCCTGTAACACCCACTGGGACCCCAGTGGCACTACTTGTCATCGGTACTCATCGAGGCGATGCTCAGTCCGAGGCGATGCTTGCGATAAAGAGGTGGTTCTGACGAGCGCAGCGGAACCCCCCGGCCAGCGGTCGTCGCTCGCGGACCTGGATGGCGAAGAGTGGGCCGCACGAGCCGCTAGAAGGGGACCCTCGCCTCGGGCCGGCACTTGACATGCGCCCTCAGCTTCGGAAAGAATCCTTTCCTCGTTAAGGACAGGTGCTCTTGTAAATGGCCCGCCCAATCGTCCTACTCATCGCTCTTGCGCTTTCGAGCGCCGCATGCGGTCCTTTCGGGCCGCCCAGCGCCCAAGACATCGTCGGCAAGCCGGGCCGATCGACGGAGAAGGATGGCCATTTCAACGCCACGGCCACCCTTGTCAACGGTGCCACTCATTACATTGGGACGGGGGCCGGCTCGATCGTGCTCCAGCCGAAGTACGCGCTGAAAGTGAATCTTCAAGTAGCCTCGGGCACGATACTGGGCAATGTCGGCGTCGACCTGATCGCCATCGGCGGGAAGCAGTACGAGCGAGTCGCGAATGGTGCATGGAGCATTACCGACGACACGTCCAGTCCCAGTAACGCGAACAAGAAGCCGACGTACATCGGCGAGAGCGAGTTCGGCTCCGACAAAGCTTGGCACGTTCGAAGCAAGAGTGGCGACAGCACGTACGACGAGTGGGTCCGCGAGTCAGACGGCTATCTTCTGAAGTACGAGTTCAGCAAGAGCGACGGCACTGACTTCGTGATGAACTTCGATCAGTTCAACGTCGGGACGAACGTTGTACCTCCATCTACAACCGAAATAGCGGCGTCTCAATATCAAGCGCTTGTCGATCCGCTGAACAGCCAGAACTCGAGCCTCAGCACCAGCCTGCAGTCCGATGCAAGTAGTCAAGACCTGAGCTCGTTCAAGACCGATATCGGCAAGATTGCTGACAACGAACAGGCCTACGTCGACGGCCTCAAGAAGATCGACTTCCCTGCAAGCATGCAAGGTGATGTCCAAGCAGTACTGGCCGCCGAAGTGGCTGTGATTGCGGATGAGCGCGCCGCCTCACAAACAAGCAACTGGGCCGATGCTATCGCCAAGTACAACGCTGCCACGGGAAGCGACGTTCTGACCAAGGCGATTACCAAGCTACGTACCGACTTAGGCTTGCCGCCGCCCAGCAGCTAGCGCTTGTTTGTTCGCCGAAGCAGCGCGGCGCCCGCCAAGGGCCGCCTCCTTTTGAGTAGCACGTCGCGATTACCCGCGAGCTCGTAGCCAGCCAGTCGGCAATGCCTCTGCATCCGGTCGCTTCACTGCATCTGAGGGCCTGGAGTGGTGCTCTCGAGATTGGCCCTTCTCGTAGGCTGATGCGCGACCATGGGAAGGCGCGCTCCTCCGCCAGCGGCCACGGAAGAAGCTAGGAAGGAGAGACCAACGCGCTCGGCAGCTCTAAATCGGGCAGTCCGGCTGCTGCGCTCGCTCGGCCGACGCGCCGCCTATGAGCAGGCGTGGGGGGAGTGGTCTGCCGGCGAGGACTCCGACATCTGGGAGGCGGCCGTCGGCGACGGCGTGGAGGGCTGATGTGCAGCGAGATCTGCCTGGTCGAAGCCTCTAAACCGAGCCGTTGACAGCGGCTTTGACAGCACCGCCGACGAACAACGGCGGAATCCGGCAAGCATCGGTAGTCACTGGCTCGCCAAAAACAGACTCAAACAAACGTCCGCGAGCGCTCGCAAATGCTCAGGGGGGCGCCTCCAAAACCGGGGGTTGAGGGTTCGAGTCCTTCCGCCCCTGCCACCGCGGGAGTTCGATTTCCCGGGTTTGGGCCCTCAGCAGCCGCCCATCTCGGGCCCCTGACAGCCAAGTTGACAGCGTCTTTCTTGCGACCACTTCTGCGGACCCCGGCGATCGGCGGTTGACAGCTCGCGATCTGGCCCTCACCATTCCGCGCCATCTCGCTACGGAGGACAGACATGGCTGATTTGGAGCGCTTAGTGCGCCGGCTCTTTGACGCCATCGAGGCGCGTGACGTCGAGCAGGTCAAGGCGATGTACACGGCCGACTGCGAATACGTGCGCTCGGACGGCGTCTCAAAGGGCCCCGAGGCGATAGCCGCCTACCTGGACGCAGTCGCCGCGGGCTTTCCCGACCACGCGTACCACATCGAGGCGGTTCACGTGGCGGGCGACGTGCTCACGGTCGAATGGACCGAGACCGCAACCCACACTCAGCCCTTCGCCAGCCCGAATCTCGGCACGATTCCCCCAACCGGCAAAAGCTTCGAGATCCGCATCGCCGAGGTCATGCGCTTCGAGGGCGAACGCATTGCGTCGCAGCATGAGTACTACGACCGCCTGTCGCTGTTGCGCCAGCTCGGTTGGTTAGGAGCTTTGTTGGCAGCGCAGGGCACGCCCACTAGCTAGGCGCCGCCTGGCCGGGCCACCAAAAAAGGAAGAGCCGCCCGGCGCACGGGCGGCTCCCCCTGGTTTGAGTTCTGGTCGTTAGTGCGGCAGGGCCGCAGTCCCCTCCTGCTGCACCGCCAGCAGCTGTGAAGGGTCAAGGCCGAGCAGCTCGAGAATCGTCGGCGCGATCTGCGTCGTCTCGACGGCGGATGTGAAAGAGGCGGCATGCGCGACGCCCGCGCCCGCGATGACGATCGGCACGTGCTGGTCCTGAGGGTTGCCTCCACCGTGCTCGGCAATCTTGCCGTGGCCGCCTGTGTAGACGGTGCCCACCTGCGCGATGCCAATCACGTCAGGCACCCGCGGGTCATCCGTGGCGACGCCGATCAGACCGGCGGCCGCGCTTCCGCTGTAGATCTTGGCCGGGTCCAAGCCGGCACTCG
Organism: Candidatus Dormiibacterota bacterium; assembly: GCA_036378435.1. Taxonomy (GTDB): domain Bacteria; phylum Chloroflexota; class Dormibacteria; order Dormibacterales; family Dormibacteraceae; genus DASUWK01. Next base: position 138,485 of record DASUWK010000058.1, read on the forward strand.
TGAACGCTTTCTGGTTCCCTTGGATGTCATTCCCATAGATTCCGGAGCAGGGCTGACCGGCCGGGTTGGTCGAATTGCAGTTGGCGAGGAAGGTGGCCGCGAAAGTCTGCTCGGCGGCGCTGTTGTCCTTCGTCCACATCAGCCAGCCGTCGTCGTCGATCTCGAAAGCATCCAGCGACCCAGCGTGTCCGGCCGCATTCCAGGCTGCGTTCATGGCTGCGACGATGGCGCCGTCATTGATCCGCGTCAGCTTGGACGGGTCGTCCGGCGACTGACCGTGCTTGGCCGACAGGATGATCGTGGTGTGATTGCGCAGGCCCTGCTTGTCAATCGCCGCCTGCATCGAAGCAACTGAACTATTGACGAAGTCGAGAGCTGCTTCGAGCAAGGCGCTGGGCGTGACGCCGTCAGCCATGTAGCCGCCAGACGGCAGCTTTTCGGCCGTCGATACGCTCTGGAAGTTCATCCCGAAGATCGCAGGGGTCCCGACCTTCTGTCTGCCGCTGTGGTCGAAGCCGGCGATCTCGTTGAGCACCGACTGGACTTTGTAGCCGTCGTACCGCTGTGTCAGGCCGTTGTCCTTGGTCCAGTCGGAGCCTGCGACCGACGCCGTGCTGTTGATCTCCGGCGCGAAGAAATCCTGCACTCCAGCGCCCGACGGGCCAGCCAGGATCTGGTACGCCGGGTGCTTGTCAGTCCAAGCGGTCCGGAGCCCGGCAGCTCGTGCCACCTCGAAGACGGTGTTCACCTTGATGTACTTGTTCGGATAAATCGGCTTACAGGTGCCCGCGTCGACCGGGAGCTGCGCCGGGTCGATGACATCGACCGGGTTGGAGGTCATGTTCAAGATGCTGTCCGGGAGGCCCGGCAGTCCCTGGCCGGCGTCGAGGGCGGTCAGGTCCTTGTCGAGCTGCTCGAAGTAGGTCACCTCCGCACCCGTGGGACCGGAGCACGAGGTCGTCCCCGCTGGATACACGGCTCGATTCCACGAGTCGTCGTAGTAGACGCCGGTCGACTTCGGGTTACCGCCGGTCACCTGGGCGACCATGCCCGGAAACGAATCCGACGGGAAGGGGGTCTTGGCGTTGGAGAAACTGACTCCCGTCTGCACCAGCGGTCGCGTCGCGCGAGATGGTGTAAATCCGGTCGCGCAGTTCCGCTGACATCCTATGCGGTCTGAAGCTCAAGAAGCGCCTGCACCACCTCCTCCTGGGTGGGCTCGTAGAGCTTGTTCATTGACTCAGTGCTGAAGTAG